>CAZGSN010000047.1:0-29219 GCA_964528465.1 uncultured Binatia bacterium (SeqCode) | reverse complement strand
TGCGTGGTGCCGGGGTATTCTTGGGAAGTGGCCTCGCCGGCGAAGAAGAGACGGTCGCCGACGGTTTCGGCGAGGGCGTCATAATGATCGCCGCTGGCGCCTGGGGGGATGTGGGAGTAAGCGCCGGCGCTGAAGGGGTCTTGCCCCCAGCGGGTAAGAATCTTGGCGTCGGGTTCGGGGATAGCGGCGCCGAAGAGTTTTCGAAGCGCCTTCATAGCCTCCGCCACTACGGCATCGTCACTCATCTTCTCGAGCTGCTGCGCGTAGGCGCCAGAGTTGATGGCGCACAAGATCGGGTGCTCGTGCACGGCAAATAGGTTGAGGATCTCGGACCATTCGCCGCTGCGCTCCGAAGCGAAGCCGATACTGTCCTCGTTCTGTGGCCAGAAGACTTTCGGGAAACGCAGGAACGTCTTGTGCAATGCCCCCACGCCGAGCTTGCGGATGGCGCTTTGCTTGCGCTGGGGAAGCTCGGGGGCAAAGACAACGCTGCCCGCCTTCAACACACCTAAGGGCAAGGTGACGATCACCTGCTTGGCAACCAACTCGCCCTTACTCGTGATGACCTTTGCTTCCTTACCACCGTGCTCGACGCGTTGCACGGCATGCTCCAAACGAATGTCCAGGCCTACGGCGAGCCCATCGCTGACCTGCCCAAAGCCGCGCGGAAAGAGCACGTCTCCACCCTCGAACTTTTCTTCTTGCTCCCAAGCGCTGAGTGAAAGGCCGCTGGGATCGGCAGCGTACTCATGGCCCAGCGTGGAAGCGATACGGTACTCGAGAAGCTGGCGGTCGCTCGCGCTCACCTCGGCAAGAAAGGTGCTGGTGGCACCCTGCAAGGTCGCTGTCGCCGGCGCCGACTCGCTCGCTTTGGCAAGCTTGGTGAGCAACTTCTCGAAGAGCGTATCGATCTCCTCATAGCGCTCGTCGCTGACACGCTTCCCCTGTGCATCGAACAACACCAACGAGTCGTAGTCGGCGTCCAGAGTTTTCACTCCCAACTCGCGTGCCAAGTCGTACACGGGATTGTCATCGACGCCATGAATCCAGGCGGCGCCAAGATCAAGCGGCGCACCTAAAGAGCGATCCGTCCACACTCGACCGCCGACCCGATTGCGGCCCTCGAGGATGACGACCTTTTGCCCCTGCTCTTGCAGCAAGCGCGCCGCCGACAACCCGGCAATCCCAGCGCCGAGGATGATCGTGTCGATCGCTGCGGTGTGCCCTGCTGCCTGGCTCGGCGTCGCCGCCTCCTGGGCCACAGCCATCTGTTGCGGCAACAAGGCCTGCGCCGATACTGCGGCTGCCATCTTGAGAAAGGTCCGCCGACCCGTTGGTTTCCCCATTTCGCGAAAGCTCCTTACCGTGTGCTGCTGTCAGCCCTCCCGTCAGGCGGCGTCGCGCGGTAGGCGTAGGACGCGCTGAGCGATGATGTTCCTCTGTACCTCGGAGGTTCCGGCGTAGATGGTGCCGGAGCGCGACCATAGGAGTTCGTAAGCCCAGAAGCCTGCATCGATGCTGCGCGGATCTTCCTTGGGTAGCAGCCCCCACGGGCCGAGTATCTCGATGGCGGTATCCTTGAGCTTTTGCTCGAGTTCGCTCCAAAAGATCTTAAGGATGGAACCTTCGGCGCCCGGTACTCCGGTGCGCTGGTAGGTGGTGACGTTACGGTAGGCCAGCCCGCGCAGAATTTCGGCCTCGATGCAGTACTGAGCGATCTTTTGTCGCAGCACGCGGTCGTCGGCCGCGCGGGCTCCGTTGCGTCGACGCTTCTTGGCGAGTTCGGCCAACAGCTTGGCTTCGCTCTGCAGCCGCACATGCGGCGTCGAGCCGGCGCGCTCGAAGCCCAGGGTAGTCATCACCACGTTCCAACCGCCGTTGATCTCGCCGACGACGTGGTTGCGTGGCACGCGCACGTTGTCGAAGAATACTTCGTTGAACCACGCCTCGCCCGTCATCTCCTTCAAGGGGCGAATGGTGATGCCGGGGCTCTTCATGTCCACCAACAAGAAGGTGAGTCCCTTGTGCTTCGGGCCCTCGGTGCTGGTGCGCGTCACCAGCATGCACCAGTCGGCATGCTGCGCCACGCTGGTCCAGATCTTCTGCCCGTTGACGATGAATTCGTCGCCTTGGAGCTCGGCGCGAGTTCGCACCGATGCCAGATCAGAACCGGCATTGGGCTCGGAAAAACCCTGACACCAAATCTCCTCACCCTTGAGAATCTTGGCGAGGTAGCGCTCCTTCTGTTCCGGCGTGCCGCAGGTGATGATCGTCGGGCCGACCAGACTCAACGCAATCTTCAAGCTCAAGATGTCGGGAGCGCGCACGCGCGCGTACTCCTCGTTGTAGATCAACTGCTCGATGACCGTGGAGCCACGACCGCCATACTCCCGCGGCCAGGTGATCCCCGCCCAACCTCCGTCGTAGAGCTTGCGCTGCCACGCCTTGGCAAAGGCAACCTGCTCCGCACCGGTAACCGGCGCTTGATAGGCTGGAGTTCCCCAGCCTGGCGGCAGGTTGCCCTCCAGCCAAGCGCGCACCTCGGCGCGGTACTGCTCTTCTTCGGGGGTTGGTTTCAGGTCCATGCCAACACTCTGCTTTCTCTAGCTGGGCCGCGCCAAGGCGCGATACTGCGTCGGGGTGATGAAGCCCATGCGCGTGTAGACCGGTTCTCCCATAGGGGATGCCTGTAAGTTCGCGAATGTTGCGCCGCGGCGAAAACCCTCACGGATCGCGGCCCAGGTCACTGCTTCGGCGTAACCACGGCGACGCTGATCCGAACGGGTTCCGACCCAGCCGATGCCTGCGACGCTATGGGTCACATAAACCGCTGCTCCTGCAACCGGTGTGTCGTCGAGGTAGCCGACGAATGCCTGTAGGTGCGGTGCACAAACACTCTCCAAGCGGAAGAAGGCGTCCTCCGCATACGCCGGCGGGGCACCGTAGGTCAGGTACGCATCGGCAACCACATCGCGGAAGTCACAACGCCCCTTATCATCGACAACCGTACGGACATCGAGATCGGCGGGAGCACATTGCGTCCCCGGATCGCTTAGCAAAACCATGCCGGGCATCGAGGTGAAATCGGTGAACCCCTTTTCCCGCAACTGAACTTCCAGATCTGTATCGGCGTGGTTGCGTATCCAAATCGAATAGGTGCTTGTCCTGGGAGCGTAGAACTTCTCGGCAGCGCGCAACAGCTCGGTGACGTCGACGCTATCGCGCACCATCACCATGTTGTGGAAGGTAGTTCCTCGCGGGCAATACGCCATCCAAAACTGCGACGTTTCGAATAGCTCGCTGCCACGGCCTACGCGGGCGCCATCGCGAAACATCTCCCATAAGTTGAGATCCATGAGATGAAGCAAGCTGTCGCGATCGGCGGGCACGCCGAAGGCACGGTCGACCAATGCGGTGTCGAGGTACTCCGTCACCTCGACCACATGCTCTCCGGCGAAGCGAAACACGAAGCAGTAGGTGTTGTTGTAGGGTGCTCCCGATTGCAGCAGGGACTCGCCATGCGCCTGCCAGGCGACGCAATCTCCTTCCGCGATCATGTGATCGATGTGAAGCGTAAGCGGGCCGGCCAAGGCAGCGCTCAGCGGCACGACGATGTGCGACAGCAGTTCCTCGATGCCATGCACGCGGCGCGAGAAGCGCGTGGTTCCAATCACCGTGTACACAAGCTCGGGGGAAAGGAGCTGCAGGAAAGCGCCTGGATCCCCTTGACCAACCGCACCAAACGCCTGGCGAATGCGCTCTTTGCGCTGCTCGTTATTCATGTGAGGGCGAGACTCATCCCGACAACGGCGCACGGGCAAGACGTCAACTGGCTTGCCCGGATGCCACTCGCATAGCGTCGAGGAGCCGTGGCCGCGGCGGACGCGCTCAGGAGAAGCTTCCCCTCGAGGATCTCGGCTTCGACCTCGCGATCCACGTGATAGTTTCCGCGAGCGCATTCGCCGGCAACAAAGCTGCTCACCTCGGCCACCGCCAGCCACCCGCGCTGCCAACCGGCGAATCCAACGCTTGGCGGTAGCTGGGCTCGTTCGGCGTTGGACCCGGTGCGCAGCCAAACGATTCCTTGCAGCCAGGTTCGAGTCTGTTGCGGAGCGGCGGCAAATAGAGGACCGCAAGACGCGCCATCGACAATCAAGACCTCCGGCTGCACGCGATCCATCAGCTCCCAGGCGGCCTTGGCGGCTGCCTCATTGCTCGTAAACCCCAGCGGTACGTCGAGCCCACCGATCTCTTCGACTACATCTCCGAGAAGCAAGGACCCAGGCGAAACCAAGGCGCCGGCAAGTGTGTTGGCAACGCGCATGCCGGCACACACCCCAAACCCGCCGAGCATACGCGCTCCTGCGGCACGTTCGCGTGCGAGGTCGGCAGCAGTCCAGCGCAGCACCAACAAGTCCTCGCCGCTACCGGTCGCCCCGGTGCGAACATAGGCCTCCCCCGTGGACGAGCGCGTGGGTAGCGGTACCGCAGCCTTCTGACTGCGGATCAGCTCGCTGCGCAGAGTTACGCCAGACATGGGTTGCGGCTCAGTCGCGCTGCAAGATGTGGATCACGCACACGCTGCCACCGCCCATCATGTGGCAGAGACCAATGCGCGCATCTTCGACTTGGCGTTTGCCGGCCTCACCGCGCAGTTGCAGTGTGGTTTCCCAAATCTGTGCCAATCCCGTGGGACCACCCGGATGCCCGCGCGCAATCAAGCCGCCATCGGTGGAGAAAGGTACGCGCCCACCCAGCTCGAAGTCGCCTTGCTCGATATGCTTCTCCGCCTCGCCGCGCTTACACAGGCCGAGCAGCTCGTAGTACTCGATCTCCTCGATCACGAAGGCGTCGTGCACCTGGACCAAATCGAGATCTTGCGGACCGACTCCGGCCTCGTTGTACACCTGATTCGAGGTGTCGATGGTCATTTGCGGGGCACCGACAACCGGACCCATGAAGATGTGGCCGGGCACGTACTTCTCGCTTTGCAGTGCCGAGGCGGTGACTCGCACCACCGGCCGATCCGGGCGCAGCTTCTTGGCGAGGTCGGCGCGCCCGACGATCACGCAAGCTGCTCCATCACCCATGGGGCAGGACATCATGGAAGTTAACGGCCAGGCGACCATGCGGGAGCCGAGGACCTTCTCGGGTGTGACCAGCTTGTCGGGTTGGCGCTGGCTCATCGGGTTGAGGGCACCGTTGTTGAAGTTCTTGGCAGCCACCTTGGCGAGGTGCTCAGGCTTCATGCCGCGCTCGTGCATACGGCGCGTCGCCCACATGGCGAAGAAGCCCGCGGGGAGGATGGAATCTTCCATGTTCTCCGGTGACGTCGCGGCGCTGCTCGTCGCAATCATGGTGGTCATCTTGTCGAATCCCAACACCATCACAGCGTCGTAGGTTCCCGCTGCCACTTGCAGGCAAGCCTCACGGAAAGCGGCGGAGCCGGTCGCCGAGGCATTCTCGATGCGCTGCACCGGGATTCCGGTGAGACCAAACTCTTTCATCACCCGCACTCCGGACATGACCGAAGCAAAGATATGCCCGACGTAGGCGGCGTTGACATCGCGAAACGACAAGCCCGCGTCGTGCAGGGCCATCATCCCGGCCTCACGTGCCATGGTCGCGTTCGACACCTCACCCCACATGCCGAAGCGGTACATCCCCACCCCGAGGACAGCGACATCCTTCATTTGCTTGCCTCCACTGGGCGAAAACGCACGATTACGTAGTCCGTATTGCCTTCCTCGCGCATGGTGTCGAGTTCGGCTTCCAGCGTCATGCCCACGTGAAAGTCGTCCTTCTTCCCGGCAAGCGGCAACTGCACCCGCGGCCCTTCCGGTAGATCGACCTGGCCAACGCCATAGCCATCCATGTGCGCGAGGTTGCTGGAGCCAAACAAGGGCATGTGTACGAAGGTGTAGCTGTACAAGGTGCCGCGCGGACCCATGAGCACGTCCGCCGTGTCTTCCGACAAGCACTCGGCGCGAGCGCAGATGGCGCGTGCCGGAAAGTAGTGCTCGCCGCAACGATTGCATTTGCTGCCTATGATTTTAGGCGGCTCCTGGGGGTTGTCAGGGACCGTGAAGAAGCCAGGTTTGATCGGGACACGTTGCCGTTGCTGTTCCGCCATAGGGTGCCCAGCTAACCGAACGACCGTTTGGGAGTCAAGGCTGGGGCGGTGCGTCGTGGTGCGTCCACCTCAGCGAGATCGAACAGCGATCGCCGCAACGCCAGTTGCCCGATCGCAACCAACACTAGGACTAGTGACGTATCGCTGACGACGATCGCAGTGGTATTTCCCCGAAAATCTTGTCGAATCAAATCGACTTCGTCTGAGCCGCCCGGACGGCACCAGCACTTGGGTCCAACCCGTCGGAGAGCGAACATTCCGGTCGGCGTCTTGCTCTGAAGTGTATCGGTATCACCAACCGGACTGGTTACTTGTTTGGAACTGGCTTCAAACCGACTCTTCGAACATACGACGGATGGGAAACACCCTCCCCCCTACAAATCGACATCCAACACGGGGACGCTGACATCGTCGAGGTTGCCCGCGACATCCTTGGGTTGACCAAGCTCAATTACAACGCGTGTGCTTTGGGTGACGCACAGCCCGTCACCGTCGGGTTTTCTGACGCTGTGGGCGAGATTCTGGTGAGTAATCCTACGGTCACCGACCGGAAGCCACAGTTTAAGTTCTACATCTGAGGAGCGAATGTCCCTATTGCTCGACGAGCTGCGTACTTACGTGGATGCCGACCATATGAGACTTTGCGAACGTCTCAGAAGCCGTTCCCGTTGAAGGCAGTATTTCCGGCAAAGACTAGATGTCCAGATCACCGGCCCACAGCCGGTCCAGGAAGTGACGCCAAGGCAGCACTTCGATCGCGGCCGGGAGAACGCGCACCTCGCGCTCCAAACAGACCACCAAGGACTTGCGCACACGGTTCTCTTCGGCCAATACGCGCAGCCCACCCAGGTCTCTATCATGCACGCGCGCACTGCCTTTGATCTCAAGCGCGACCTGCATGTCGCCGAGGATGAAATCGACCTCCTGGCCATTCGCGGTGCGCCAAAAGCGGATATCGAGATCGGGGGCGCGGTACGCCTGGTAGGCCTTGAGTTCCATCAGAATGTACTGCTCGAACGATTTCCCGAACTCGCTGCTGCCGATACGCGGCGTACGGCGCGCCAGATGGTTGGTCACGCCGACGTCGAACAGGTAGAACTTCTCCGTCTCGATCAAGCGCCGCCGCTTCGACTTCTTCCACGGCGAAACGCGAAATCCCAGATAGGTATCCTCGAGAATTTCAAAGTATGAGCGCACCACCTTTGCCGAGACGCCACTCTCTCTCGCGACGTTCGTGTAGTTGAGCAGCTCGCTGCTAGTCAGAGCAGCCACGTGCAGAAAATCGGAGAATGACGGAATGTCTCGCGTCAGGGCCTCCGCAGCAACCTCCTCCTTCAGATAGTCACCGATGTAGGCGCGCATCTCTTCCTCGATGTGCTGGGACAGGAAGTGCGGGGGCAAGAGACCCGTGACCATGAGGCGCTCCAGGTCAAGAGAATCCACTTCTGGTGAGCACAGCGGAACCATGTGCCGCCGCCACGCGCGACCGGCCAGTAGGTTCGCGTGTCCACGGCGCAACTTGCGCGCGCTCGACCCGGTTAGGAGAAACGAAAGTTGCGAATTCTCGATCAGCCAGTGCACCTCATCGAGCAGTGCGGGTATCTTCTGCACCTCGTCGATGATCACCAAACCACGGCTGCGCTGGTGGCGCTCGCGTAACAGAGCCGGGCGTGAGACGTAGTCGCGGTAGACGTCGGACTGCAACAGATCAATCAGTGTCGCCTTCGGAAACGCTCGCCTGATCCAATAGCTCTTGCCCACCCGGCGCGGTCCCCATAGGAATGCCGATTGGCGAGCGGGTAGGCGAAGCTCCAGGAGCCTCCTGCGAATATTTCCCATTGGGGCAGTTTATCTCGATAAAATGCCCTCGCAAGTCGAGTTGGAGGCAAGTCGTAGCGGGTAGAGGAAGCCGTAGCCGCTTCCGAAACGGGAACGCACTGGTGGGTTTCAATCCCGTTCCCTGAGCCGGACGGTTAGCGCCACCTGCAGAAATCGGCTAGCAAAGTCGGCATGGGCGTGTTCCGAGTTCCGGCAACGGTGCGTAACTGGCGGGACCGCTATCTTCGAATCGTCTGTGCATCAGCCTGCGCTTTGCACAACGCAATTTGCACAAGGCAGCCAAGGCATGGGGATGCCATCCGTGGGACATAATCGAAGCAGTTCCGCCGAGACAGCGCCGGCGCAGCGGAGCCAGTTGGCAAGTCCGGGCAGAACCATGGGGGCCTTCGAGCGGCTAATGTCGCACCCCTTGGTGTACTGGGCGTCGCAGGCCGCGTTCGCAAAGAGGAAGCTTGTACCGTTTCTGCGCAACGCCAACCTCGATGCTACTGCCAAAGTACTCGATCTCGGATGTGGTCCGGGCACCAACGCCGCGTTGTTTGCATCGAGCCGCTACGTGGGTGTCGACAGCAATCCCGCTTACATTGAGTTCGCCCGCAATCGCTATGCGGGTGAGTTTGTCGTCGGTGATGCCCTCACGTATTCCTCCGGCAATCGCGATTTCGACCTGATTCTCCTGAACAGCTTTCTGCATCACGTTGACGACGAGGGGGTTCGCCGTCTCTTCTCGGGGGTCGAGGCCCTTTTGCAAGACGACGGGTTCGTGCACCTCATCGACATGGTGCTGCCGGAACGTCTGTCGCTGGCGCGTACGTTGGCCAAGCTGGATCGGGGCGACTTTCCGCGCGCTTTGGAGCACTGGCGTCAGCTCTTTGCAGAGCATTTCGAGGTTGTTCACTTCGAGCCGTTCGCGCTGCGCCTGGGCGGTTTGACCTTTTGGGATGCTGTCTACATCAAAGGAAGGCGGCGACAATGAGTACGGCCCCGAGGCTCTCGGTCGGCATTGCCGTCCATAACGAAGAGCAAGCCATTCCAGAGCTTCTTTCTCGGCTTGCTGTGGTGCTTGCCGCAATTCCCGGTGGGCCGCACGAAGTGGTTGTCGTCGACGATGGCAGCCATGATCGCAGCTTCGAGCTGCTGCGGCAGGCGCAGATCGCCAATGCCAACTTGGTGGTGGTGCGACTATCGCGCAACTTTGGTCACCAGGCGGCGCTAACCGCCGCACTCGATCACGTGAAGGGTGATGTTACCGTGCTCATGGATGGCGACCTTCAAGATACGCCGGAAGCCATTCCTCTTCTGCTGGCCAAGCATCTCGAGGGCTACGACGTCGTGTATGCGCAACGCAGCTCGCGTCATGAGCCGTGGTATTTGCGTCTGTCGTACCGCCTCTTCTATCGCTTGATTCAGAGCCTGGCCGATATCCGCCTGCCGTTGGATAGCGGCGACTTTGCCCTACTGTCGCGGCGGGTGGTCGACACCTTGCGCAATACCCGCGAGCGCAATCGCTATCTGCGCGGTTTGCGAAGCTGGGCCGGCTTCCGCCAGATCGGCATTCCCGTCGCCCGTGATCCACGCTTTGCCGGAGAATCCAAATACGGCCTGCTGCGTCTCCTGGGCCTCGCCTTCGACGGAATCTTTTCGTTTTCGATCGTGCCGCTACGAGTAGCGTCGCTGCTGGGAGCGCTAACCACGGGTGGCGCGATCCTGCTGGCGTTCTACGCCTTGTTCGTGCGCCTCGTCTCCAACCGTGCCCCACAGGGCTTCACCGCCCTCTTCGTCGTGATCGTCTTCATGTCCGGCTTGCAACTCTTCTTCCTCGGGCTGATCGGCGAATACCTCGGTCGCGCCTATGACGAAGCCAAGGCACGCCCCCATTACGTCATCGACGACGTAACCCGTATCGACGCGCGAGGTTGTGCTCAGGACCAGCCAGCCGCTGCGGCTCAAAGCTCGTAACCGGCGGCAACGACACGCAACCCTGAACGCTGCGCGTCGGGGCGGCCGGATCTGGCCAAGTGTTCTGCTGTTGACTATCGCTGCTCGGGTCTAGTACTTGGCTTGTGGGGAATATCCTTCCCACAACAAGTACAGGAGAGACCCTCTTATGATGAGACGACTTGCTGCTGCGGCAGCCATCCTTCTCGCCGTGCCTCTGGGTAGCGCCCAAGCTGCGGAGCGCGAGAGCTACCTTTGCTACGGCAGCAAGGGATCCTTCGACGGTGTCAACAATTTGCAGCTTACCGATAGCTTCAACACGGTGCGTACGTACAACGCGGCAAAGGCCAAGGACATTTGTCTGCCGGCGTCGGTGGGTGGCGACGTCGCCGCCGACTCGACGACCGCACTGACTAGCTACAAGACCAAGCTCGTATCGGCGGTAAAGCCGGTGCCGACTATCGATGGTGTGATAACCTCGCCCCAAGACCTCGGTCTGAGGGTAGTGAAGCCGGCCTATCTCATGCTGCCCGCCAACACTTGCCTGCCGCCGGCCGGGTGTGGTGGCTTGGTTGCGCCAGCGGCTGGAACGCACGATGTCGATGCCTACGCCTGTTATTCGTCGAAGGTGACGCGCGTGTGCGCCAGCAACTCGCCGTCGAACCACGGCGGCGCCTGTAGCGGTGAGAGCAGTTGCGGTGGCACCGAGGGCAGCACCACCTACTGCCAGTTTGTCAGCAAGTTCCCAAAGGGTCTGACAGCCACAGCGACCGACGCTTTGGTGACGGCGAAGACCTACGATCTCAAGAAGCCCAGCAATATCTGCACCTCGGTCGACATTGATGGCGCCGGCCAACTGCACCCCAACGCGCGCATGGCTTGCTACAAAGTCAAAGGTGCCGACGGCTCGCTACCTCTCGCGGCGCCGGAAGGCGTACTGATCGCGGATCAGTTTGGTGTGCGCGAACTCGACGTGAAGAAGGAAGACCTGCTGTGTGTGCCGGCTTGCGATAAGCCGTCTCCTTACCTGGTGAAGATCACGTCGCTGCAAATCGGCACCGATGGCAACCCAGGCAATGGGCTGGATGTCGACGGCAACGCGGCTACCTGCGCTCCCACGGGGTCTTGTAGCGCCGGTATCGATAACTCCTTTTCCGGCATCGCGGCCCTGGCCAACACGGCGATCTCCGATGCGGTGACCGACGGTTCGATCCTACTGCTCTTGGAGATGGCGGGGGTGAACCTTACCGCCGGCGGCAGCGCGACGTTGAACGTGCGCTCGGCCACACTCGATCCGGACGATCTTGCTTGTGACTACCAGACTGCCGTTTGCGACTACCAGATCTCCAATACGTGCGACATCGCCGGCAGCCTGACGGTGACGCTGAATGCCGGCGGGACGACACTAAGCGGCGGTGGCCCGGGATACGATTTGGTTCTGGGAATCCCCTTCTCGGGGACGACGCTTCCAGTCACGGTCCACAACCTCAAGGTGTCCGCCACGGTGGCTTCCAGCGCCGGTGTAGTTACCGGAATCAACGGCATTCTGGGCGGGGCATTCATCAAGCAGGAGCTGCTGGACACGATTCTGGCGTTGCCCGATGGCACAATTCTGGGTCAGCCATCCGCGGTGGCGGCGGCTTTTGTCGATACCCTTCTCCCCGTCGATCTCGACCTAGACAACGACATGACGCCGGAGTCGGTGTCTCTTGGCCTCGTCTTCGGTTCGAACGGCGCCAACGTCACGGGCATCCAGCCGTAAGGTCCCGCAGATTCACCCTCGGCGCCGCGCTGGCGCCTGTCGAAACGGGAAACCGGCTCTGCCGGTTTCCCGTTTTGCGTGGTGGGAAGCTCATGCTTCTCGGCACCGAGAATCAGGCGCGGCGACGTAAAGCAGCCCAAACAACGATTTCGGCACCGCGCGTCCCCCGAGCTGGCGGGCCGACTAGGGATTATTGTCGCGCCCTTTTTTCCTTGCTAAACGGCAGCCACTGTCTGTTTGGCTTGAGAACCCACCATCTCCCGTCCGTTGTTGGTGCGATTCCCGGTCATGGTCAGGCGCCCCGAGGGGATGACGCAGGTGTTGTCCGGGCGATGAGAAGCGATGCTGCGGTGCAGCCCAACAAGGAGATGAGAATGGGACGGAAATTGTACGTGGGGAATCTGAGCTTTCAGGCGACGGATCGTGACCTTCAGGATCTGTTCTCGCAAGCTGGAACTTGCGAGTCGGCGGCGGTGATCACCGACCGGGCCACCGGTCAATCACGAGGCTTCGGGTTCGTTGAAATGTCTTCCGATGAGGAAGTCGAGCAAGCCATTCAGAAGTTTGACGGCCAGGACTTCATGGGTCGTCCGCTGAAGGTCAACGAAGCACGCGAGCAGCAGGGTCGTGGTGGTGGCGGCGGTGGCCGTCGCGGTGGTGGTGGCGGCGGTGGTGGTGGCGGCGGTGGCGCCCGGCGCGGCTGGGAACGTCGCTACTAAGAGCCCACGCCGGTGAGGACATCACCGGGCTTGGATTAGATGAGAAGGGCGCCTCGCAGGAGGCGCCCTTTTTTTGTTGTCCCAGTCCCAGCGGTGACGACTCTTGGAAGTACGCGTGGTAGGCATTGGCTCTCGTGGAAATCTCACCTGACATCGCGGGGCTCGTAGCCGCAAGCCGGCGAGTTGGGGGCAAGCCGCAAGCCTACGATCGGTGCTGTCGGTCATGATCCTGCGGCCGGAAGATGACAGCGACGCGGGTGCGATCTCGGAGGTTGTGCGCCAGGCCTTCGGCCGTGCGCAGGAAGCGCTCCTCGTGGAAGCCTTACGGCGCGACCCGGCATTTATTCCCGAGCTCTCGTTGGTTGCGCAGGCCGAGGGCGAAGTGGTCGGCCATCTTCTGTTCACCTTGGCGCCGATTGTGGGAAAGGAAGAATCGTGGCCGAATTTGGCCCTTGCCCCGCTTTCCGTGCGGCCTTCCTGGCAACGGCAGGGTGTCGGCTCCGCTTTGATGCGATACGGTCTGGCGGCGTGTTGGCGTCTGGGACATCAGCGCGTGGTGGTTCTCGGACACGCAGACTACTACCCCCGCTTTGGCTTCACCTCGGCCAGCACAGCCGGCATTGCGGCACCATTTCCGGTTCGTGACGAGTCGTTCCTTGTTGTTGGCCGAACCCCTGCTGCGCTGACAGGCATTCGCGGCACGATCGAATACGCCGCGCCATTCGCCGAAGCCAGCTCGTAAAGGACCCTTATGAAGATCTCCTGCGCTTTCCCTCCGCACCTTGCCATTGTGGACTATGCCTGTCGGGCGGAAGAACTCGGCTATGCGCGAGCCTGGGTTTACGACTCGCCAGCGCTCTACGGCGACGTATGGATGGCGTTGGCCCGCATGGCCGAACACACGCAACGCATTGGGCTTGGTCCTGCGGTGTTGGTGCCCAGCTTTCGTCACGTGCTCGCGCAAGCGTCGGCAATTGCCACCCTTGAACAGTTGGCGCCAGGCCGAACGACAGTAGCCATTGGTACAGGATTCACCGGGCGCCTGGCGCTCGGGCAAAAGCCGTTGAGCTGGTCGCGTGTGGAAACCTACGTGCGCCAACTGCGGGCTCTGCTGCGTGGTGAAGTCGTTGAGATCGACGGCAAGGCCGTGCGCATGATCCATCCGCCAGGCTTTGCTCCGCCGCGGCCTGTGCAGGTTCCCCTCCTGCTTGCCGCCAACGGACCCAAGGGTTTGGCGGCGGCACGCGAGTTGGCGGATGGTGTCATGTGCGTTGGCAATGCCCAACCCGGTTTCGCGTGGTGTGCATTGCTGAGCCTGGGCACTGTGCTCGACGATGGGGAGAGCGTCGACGCGCCACGTGTCGTACAGGCGGCTGGGCCCGGTCTGACGGTGATGTACCACGGCATCTACGAAACCGGTGGCACTGCGGTAGACGGATTTCCCGGTGGTGCCGAATGGCGTGCTCGCCTGGAAGAGATTCCCGCGGCGCAACGCCATCTAGCCTTGCATGAGGAGCATTTGGTGAGTGTCAGCGATCGCGATCGTCCACTACTCGACGGCGACATGCTCAAGGCAATGACATGGACGGGTACTGCAGACGAAATACGCTCACGCCTCGCGCAAGCCGTGGCAGAGGGTGCCAGCGAGATCGTTTACGCCCCCATGGGCTCAGACATTCCACGCGAACTGCACGCCTTTGCCCGAGCCTGCGGACTCTAAGCCCGAAAACCTCAGTTCAATTACCCACGTTCTGGTAACGGCACCTGAGCCGGCCTTCGAGACGCGGCCTGAACAGATGGCCGCTCCTCAGGCCGAACGGAAAATTTGTTTACGGAGCCCAGCAAACGTTCGCGCTGAGGAGCCGCCTCCTGAGTAGCGAAGCGTATCGAAGGATTTTGGCGGCGTCTCGAAGCGCACGTCCAGTTGACGTCCACCCCAACTGAGGTTTCCGGGCTAAGCCTTACGGCGTGAGAGCGATCTTTCAGCAGATCTTGGTAACGGCACTGGAAGCCGAGCAGCCCGTTGAAGAGTCGCCGATGCTTCTCAGCGATCGAGGTGCTGCAAACACTTCCGGGGCCGGGAGCACCCGGTCATAAAACCAAAAAGCAAAACCCCCAACTGCACGCGGCAGGTTGGGGGTTTGCGAAGAACTCTCCGGCGCTGTCGGGAAATCCCTTCACCGCCGGAGGAGATGCGTAGGAGGAACTACTCGAGGTGGAGTTCCACGCGACGATTCTGGGCTCTACCGTCGTCGGTCTCATTGCTGGCGACCGGACGCGATTCTCCATAACCTTCGGTACGGATGCGGCTGGCAGCAATGCCGTTGCGCACCAGGTACTGCTTCACGGAATTGGCGCGACGGCGCGACAAGCCCATGTTGTAGGCATCGGTGCCCTTGCCGTCGGTGTGTCCTTCGCTGATCACGGCTTCGGTGGTCTCGTTCTTCAAGATCTTCACCGCTTCATCCAAGATTGGCTTGGCATCGGCGCGGATGTTGTCCTTGTCGAAGTCGAAGTTGACGTTACGCAAAACGATCTTCTTCTTGGCAGGCGGCGGCGGAACAGGGGTTGCCTTGGCCACAGGAGCCGGCGGTGGGGGAGGCGGCGCTTCTTCTCCACCGAACGTGTACTTGAAGGTAATGCCACCAACGGCCCACTGCGCGTCTTCCGGACCTTGCTCGGACTCCTTCTGCGGGTAAGGCCCTTCGAGGCGGTAGGGATGCGGGCCATATAGGCACGGTTCCAACGACCGAAACCACCGATGGCAACGTTCTTGGTGATGTTGAAGTCGATGCCGCCGCCGACCGAGAAGCCAGGAGCCCACTGGTTGAGACGACCGCCTAGTCCCTTGAAGCCGCCACCCTGGCCCGTGACGTAGAGATCGACGAGATCCCCAAGCGGCAGTTGCAAACGTGGTCCAGCAGTGAGGCCGGCCATCGTCGTCCACTGGTTTTCATTGTCGATGTTGTTCTGAAATTGGCGCCGACCGTCGTTGTCTGGGTCTAGGGCCACGATGTGCCCTTGTGCTTGCAGACCGATGTAATCGTTGAACATGTAACCCGCGAACGGATTGCCCGAGACGCCGGTCTGCACGTGTGCTCGGAAGTTGTCGTTGGTTGGCTCGGCGACGCCGACATCCAAACCGATGTAGGCACCTTCACGAGCATGTGCCGCGGGTGCCAGGCCGACGGCGCACAGCGCCGCTACTGCTATCAGGTTTTTCACCTTCATCTTCGTTCTCCTCCCTCATCCAACATGCGAAACCAAGCTGCCACCAAGATTGCTGGGGTGCCGATTTCGGGTCCATTTTTCCTCCACATGTCCGCCTGCGTAGGTGCCCAAGAATGCCTGCGTACGCGGCGTGGCGTGTGAAGACTGGCTCGTCATACCGGCAGTTTTTTGGAAATACAAGGGTTCAAGTGAGGTCGATCACGTCCATCGCAGGGGGCTCGGGATGCGGGCAACAGCGGCAAATTCGTTGACAAAGCAGGGCCGTTTCTCTAGCGTCCGCCGCCTCTTGCTCATGGAGCCCTCATCGGCGCAGGAGCTCGGGCTAAGCCAAACATGTTCGACAGTCTCAGCGACAAATTAGAGCAAACCGTCCGCAAGCTCCGCGGGGTCGGCAAGATAACCGAGCGCAACATCGAGGATGCGGTGCGCGAGGTGCGCTTGGCGTTGCTTGAGGCCGACGTACACTTCCAGGTGGTCAAGGACTTCACCGATCGGGTACGCACCAAAGCTCTGGGGCAAGAAGTTCTGGCAAGCCTGACGCCGACGCAGCAATTCGTAAAAATCGTCGATGAAGAGCTAGTGGCGCTCATGGGGGGGCAAGCCACCCGTCTCGATCTTTCTGCTGCTCCGCCAGTGGTGATCATGGTGGTCGGCCTACAGGGTTCGGGCAAGACAACCAGCGTTGGCAAGCTCGCCCGACTCCTCAAGTCGGAGCTGAAGCGTTCGCCGTATCTGGTCTCGGCCGACGTATATCGCCCGGCGGCCATCGAACAATTGACGACCTTAGGAAAGCAGATCGACTGTCCGGTGCACCCGTCGAGCACCGATATGGACCCGGTCGCTATCGTTCGTGACGCTTGCACCTTGGCGAAGAACAACGGCCACGACGTCGTTCTCGTCGACACCGCGGGACGTCTACATATCGATGACGAGTTGATGGACGAACTCACCCGCATGCGGGCAACGGCGCAGCCGCATCAGATTCTTCTGGTGGTGGATGCCATGACCGGCCAGGACGCCGTCAACGTTGCCGAGGGTTTCCACTCTCGCTTGGGCCTAAGCGGCGTCATCCTCACCAAGCTGGATGGCGATGCTCGCGGCGGTGCCGCGCTTTCGGTGCGTGCGGTTACCGGTGCACCCATCGTTTTCGTCGGAACCGGTGAGAAGCTCGATGCGCTCGATGTCTTTCATCCCGATCGTATGGCGCGCCGCATTCTCGGCATGGGCGACGTGCTTACGTTGGTCGAGAAGGCGCAGTCCGCTTTCGATCAAAAGCAGGCGCTGGAGCTGCAGAAGAAACTGCGGCGCAACGAGTTCACCCTGGAAGATTTCCGCGATCAGCTCCGCGTAGTGCGTAAGATGGGATCGATGGGCGACTTGCTCAACATGATCCCCGGCATGAAGAAGATGACGCGCGGCATGGACATGAGCGACGCCGAGGGGGAGTTGAAGTCCGTCGAAGCCATCATCAATTCGATGACCAACGAAGAGCGACGCAATCACATGATTTTGAACGGCAGCCGCCGCCGCCGCATTGCTAGCGGCAGCGGCACCTCGGTTGCCGAGGTGAATCGTTTTCTGAAACAGTTCGAACAAACCAGAAAGGTCATGAAGCAAATGAGCAAGTTTGCTGGTCGTGGCCTGCCAGGCCTGCCCTTGGGCTTGGGTCCCAAATGAGAGGAGTTGATTAACCCATGGCAACTACAATTCGCTTGTCCCGACACGGCGCGAAGAAACACCCCTTTTATCGCATCATCGTTACGGACAGCCGCGCCCCCCGTGATGGCAGCAACCTGGATCAGGTTGGTACCTACGATCCGCAGCACAACCCCGAGAAGGTAAGCTTCGACGAAGAGAAGCTCGCCATGTGGCTTGGCAAGGGCGCCCGCCCTAGCCTCACCGTCTCGCAGTTGATGAAGCGGAGCGGAGCAGGCGCGCCAAAGGCCGTGGCGGCGGCAGAGGCCGGAGACCCACAGGCATGAAAGAGCTCGTCGAGCTGTTGGCGCGCGCCCTCGTCAACCAGCCTGACGAAGTAGTAGTTAGCGAGCGCGATGCCGAAAACGGCATCGTCGTCGAACTACGGGTGGCCAAGGAAGATCTTGGCCGCATCATCGGCAAGCAGGGGCGCACCGCCAAATCGTTACGTACCATCGTCAACGCAGCCGCGGCCAACGCCAAGTCCCGCGTGGCCTTGGAAATCCTTGAAGAGAGCTGAGAGAGCCTTGCCCGGCTCGGGGCAGGCTCTTTCACTTTCTGCCGGTTCTCCCGTGGCAACCCAGGCAGACAGGAGCCAACCGGTCCCTGCCCCGAGTGCACCAGCAATCCTTCCGATCGGTCGCATCGTGGGCACCCACGGAGTCCGCGGGGAACTCAAGCTGCTGTTGTTCAACCCGGAATCGGAAGCAATAACTGAGGGGCTTACTCTGGTTCTGCGCAAGGCAGACCGGGAGAAGTCGCTCGTCGTCACCTCGCTACGACCGCACAAGCGTTTTCTGCTGATTCGGTTGCAAGAGTGCGACTCGATGACGGCAGCCGAAGAGTGGATCGGTGCCGACGCTTGTATTCACCCGGCCGACCTGCCGCCGATTGGGCCGGACGAAATCTATCATCACGAACTCTTGGGGATGCAGGTCGCAACCGTCGAGGGCAGGGAGCTGGGCCGCATCATTGAGATTCTCGAGACACCGGCGCACGACGTGTGCACGGTTCGCGGAAGTGGCCGCGAATACCTGATTCCCTTGGTCGCCCACGTGATTCGGGAAGTGGATAAGGTTCATCAGCGCCTGATTATCGATCCCCCGTCTGGTCTGTTGGATCTGTGATGCTCATTCACGTCCTCACCCTATTCCCTGAGATGTTCGCCTCGGTGCTGTCGGCCACCATGCTCGGCAAGGCGCAAGAGCGTGGTGCCCTCGAGCTGCGCTTACACAACATTCGCGACTTCACGACCGACAAGCACCGTGTCACCGACGACACACCCTACGGAGGCGGCCATGGCATGGTGCTCAAACCGGAACCGGTGGTTGCAGCATTGGAGTCATTGTGTACTGAACGCACCCGTCCGCGCCGAGTCCTACTGACCCCACAGGGCCGCTTGTTCTCGCAAGCGGATGCCGTTGCCCTTGCTGCCGTTCCCGAAATCGCCCTGCTGTGCGGGCGCTACGAAGGGGTGGATGATCGTGTGCGCGCCTATGTCGACGACGAGCTGTCGATTGGAGACTTTGTTCTTTCCGGCGGCGAGATTGCAGCCATGGTCGTGATTGATGCGGTGAGCCGTTTGCTACCGGGAGCCCTAGGTTGTGCGCAATCGGCAGTGCAGGAATCGTTTGCCGACGGTTTGCTCGAAGGCCCCTACTTCACACGCCCAGCGGAGTTCCGCGGCGCCCACGTGCCGGAGGTGCTGCTGTCCGGTGACCACGCGGCGATCGCACAATGGCGCCGGCAACAAGCCCTGCAACGGACCTTCGAGCGCCGCCCGGATCTGTTGCGGCAAGCAACATTGAGCGACAAAGACCGTGCCTTCCTGGCCCGCATCGAGGAGATGAAGCGTGGCTGACTTGTTCGTGGTGCTGTTGCATCACCCGGTGCACGACAAAAACGGCTTGGTGGTGACCACGGCACTGACCAACATGGACATCCATGACATTGCTCGCTCGGCACGCACCTATGGTGTGCGGGGATTCTACATTGCCCATCCGATTCGTGCCTTGCACGCACTCGCCGCCAAGATCATGGAACATTGGGAGAGTGGCTACGGAGCCACTTACAACCTGACCCGCAAGGATGCGCTGAGCCTGGTGCGTTTGGAGCACGATATCGACTCGGTGCTGATGCACATCGAGTACCAGACAGGCATGCGTCCACGTATCGTCGTTACCTCGGCGCGCGGCGGTGCGGGACGCACCAGTTGTGAAAATCTACGGGCTGACCTCGACTTCCGCCCGGAGCCGCACCTGCTGGTTCTGGGTACCGGTTGGGGACTCACTGACGAGATTCTCGGCATGGCCGACGTCTTCTTGGAGCCCATCGTCGGACCTACCGACTACAACCATCTCAGCGTACGCTCGGCCGCTGCCATTCTCCTTGACCGTCTCCGGGGAGCTCGCTAGAACCGCGCTCCCTCTCAATTGGGAGGCCAGGCAGGTGTCGCGGGTTGATGCAAACCCTCGAACCGCAACCCCGGATCGAAAGAGGTAAGGGAATGACCGTAATCGACGCAATCGAACGCGAGCAACTGCGAACCGACGTGCCCAAGTTCAAACCCGGTGACACCGTGCGCGTGCACGTCAAGGTTGTCGAAGGCGACAAGGAGCGCATCCAGGCATTCGAAGGCGTCGTCATTCGGCGCAGCAACGGCTCCATCCGCGAGACATTCACCGTGCGCAAGGTCTCCTACGGCATTGGCGTCGAGCGTACTTTCCCCGTGCACTCACCACGCGTCGACAAGATCGACGTTATGACCCGTGGCGTCGTGCGTCGTGCCAAGCTGTACTACCTGCGCGCTCTTTCCGGCAAAGCTGCCCGTATCGAAGAAGAAGTCACCGTACGCTGAATCCACAGTAACCAGTTCCCCTTGTGGGGAGGCGCCGAAGATTCCGATCCGCGGCATTGGCGCCATCCCCTTCCCGCCTCACGCGTGCGTGAGGCGCCGCTTCTTGAATCCACATCCAGCGCCAGCATCCCGGATCTCAGCGATGGCGTGCTCGAGGTCGCACAGGTTGTGGATGGTCCGGAGGGAGCGGTGCGCTGGCACGTGATACCCGATCCTTCCGCTGCGGCCATGCCGACACGCTTGCAGGTTGCTGCCAGCACTGCCTTCGATGGCGGCGAAGGCATCTGGTTCTATCGCAATACCATTTTCTTTACGACCAAGGGCGACAATCGCGTCTGGGCCTACGATGTAGGCAACGAGAGTATTCGCATCTACTACGACGATGATCGCTACCCAGAGCCCGTGCTGCGTGGCGTCGACAACGTCGTCGTATCGAGTGCGGGCGACGTATTGGTCGCGGAAGACGGCGATGACATGCAGATTGTGGCCCTGAGCACCTCGGGTGCGATTGTGCCTCTCGTGCAAATCGTGGGGCACACTCGTTCCGAGGTGACGGGGCCTGCCTTCGACCCCTCCGCCTCGCGACTGTACTTCAGCTCACAACGAGGGGGAACGGGCCGTCCTACCGATGGCATCACTTACGAGGTGAGTGGGCCCTTCTTTGTTTGAGACCGCTCGGTGGGCGGTCGGGAATGCTCGTTCTCGAATCAGCGAGCTGCCTTAAAAACATCTTCCTCATTTTTCTTTTCATCCATCACGCTGAAGGTCGCCTCCCAGCAATCCGCGTCGTCCGTCACAAGCTGTGCAGCGACCGGATAGGTAAGCCCTCCGCTGAGATCGAGCGAGGGAACATTGGCACCGCTGGCCGACAGGTTGACCTTGGCCTTTCCCGCTGGCCCTGCCTTGACCTCGACCTTACTGACGCCGTCATTTACTGGCGGCTTGCGTTTGTCTTTGTACTTGTACCCGTTGACCGTCTTGCCCACTGCAGTCCAGCAAGCATCGGCGCCGCACATTGCGGAGGCTGGGACACTCAATGCCGCGACGATTCCGTTCACGTCGTAGACACACAAGGTGTAATCTGTTCCGATCGTTGGGTCCCCGAAATCGGCAAGATCAGCCGCGCCCTTAGACCACTTGAACTGGACCTTATCTTTCTCCTCGCCCTCGGCGTCTTGGACCAGCACCGCTGCTTTTCCGAAGAGTTGATTGCAGGGTGCTTTGGGGGCTGCATCGTACTGGCAGCCGGTGTCTGGATTACATCCGTCTTGGGTACAAGGCAGATGGTCATCGCAGGTCAGGGGAGTTCCTGGAACGCACGCTCCATCACTGGTACGACACGCTTCTAGGCCGTTGCAAATATTATCATCGTCACACGTCACCGACGTGCCTCCGAGGCAGGCTCCGTCGCTGGATCGGCAAGTCTCCACGCCGTTGCACGCGTTGCCGTCATCGCATGCCACCGGAGTCCCTGGCGTACATGCGCCGTTGCTGGGGTTGCACACCTCCGCGCCATTGCAGGCGTCGGCGTCGTCGCAAATATTCGTGCTTGCCGAACTGCAACTGCCATCGCTTGGGTTGCAAGTTTCGAGTCCAGTGCACGGGTCTCCATCGTCGCAATTCACGGGACTGCCCACCGAGCAGGTTCCGTCCGCGGGATTGCATACTTCTCCCCCGTTACACACGTCACCGTCGCCACAGAGGATCGGCGTGCCCGGGGTGCAACTGCCGTCGGTTGTATTGCAGGTTTCCAGTCCGTTGCATGCGTCATGGTCATCGCAATCAACCGGCGATCCTGCCGTGCAGGTGCCACCAATCGGGTTGCAGGTTTCGAGGCCATTACACGGATTGCCGTCGCTACACGGAACCGGGGTGCCTGGGGTGCAAGTGCCATTGGCAGCGTTGCATGCCTCCAGGCCATTGCAGTCGTTGTGGTCGTCGCAAACAACCGGTGCACCGGCGATGCATTCCCCGCCAACGGGATTGCAGGTTTCGAGCCCGTTGCAAGGAGCACCATCGTCGCAAACGACCGGTGCGCCAGGGCTGCAACTGCCGCTCCCGGCGTCACAGGTCTCGACGCCGTTGCAGTCGTCTCCGTCGTTGCAGGTGACACTAGTTCCAGGGTCGCAAGCACCCGTCGATGGGTTGCACACCTCGGTGCCGTTGCACGCGTTGCCGTCGCCGCACGTCACCGCCGTTCCCGGAACGCAGGCGCCATTGGTCGGGTTACAGGTTTCGATTCCGGTACACGCGTCGCCGTCGTCGCAGTTGACGGCTGTCCCCGCGTCGCAGAGCCCCGTCGATGGGCTGCAAGTCTCAAGTCCATTGCAAAGGTTGCCGTCGTCGCAGGTAATGGGCGTACCGTTGACGCAGGTGCCAGTGAGGGAATTACAAGCTTCCGCACCAGTACATGCGTTGTGGTCGTCGCAATCGGAGGCTTGCACGCAGTCATGCCACCAGACTTCGATCTCCCCTACGCGGTAATGGTTGAAGGTTGCAATGTTCGGGTTGCGGAACGCCACGCGAATGCCGGTGGCATCGACCGCGTTGAAGGTAAGCGATGCCCACCCGTCCGTAGTCGAGCTATCGTGCGTGTCTCCCACTACCGTTCCGTTCGTATTCACCGCGGTTGCGACAAGCAACTCACTACCAAAATAGCCGTTGCTCAAACCGCTCACGGCAGTCCACGTGCGCGAAGGCAGCGGTCCCGCATCTGTCGAATACTCGATGGTGAGATTCTTGATGTTCTCTCCGCCACCCCCGTCGCGATTCTTCCATAGGCGCACGCGGTTGATTGCAGTCGTGGTGAAGAAACCCACGGCCAGGTACGACGGAATCGCGGAATTAAATGACTCCGTGGTCCACGTGTACGTCGACGTATTAAGATCGATGGCGTTGGCCGGAACATCGTTGGAGGTTCGGCCGTTGGGAAAGCCGGCGACCGACGTGAGCACGATTCGCCCAGCTTCGGCAGGGCCACTCAGCAACAAAGTGCCGACCACGCAAATGGCCGCAACCGTATTGCGTTGCAGACTCTGCCCCTGCACGCGCCGATTCAAACTGAACATGGATCTCATCCAACCTCCCCTTCAGGTCGCTGGGTAAGCCTTCTGTCTAGCCCGTATAGGAATCGCGGGTTAGTCGCAAGCAGAAGTAGGTCTCCTTCGGTTGCCTTCCACGGCACCGGCCAGGGAAACTGGAGGCACCACTCTTTTGCCGGCGTGACCAACCCTCCGATAACCCCCACCGCGGGCCTACGGGTTTCCATTCCAAGCTACCCACGGTATGTTCCGCGGCCCATTGATAGGAGAGCCGATGCCCGAGCAACCTTCCGACAAGAGCCTACAGCGCATGCGCAAGTTTGTGGCCAGTTATTGCGAGAAATCCGGGACCGCCACGCATCCCGATCCCGAGGTGACCGAGGCGGTGGTTCTCGGCCTGGCGCACAACTCAGAAACGCTTGGCCGGCCGCTGTGCCCATGCCGTTTCTACCCCGACAAGCAGGCGGAAATTCAGCATCGCACTTGGATCTGCGCCTGCGACGACATGCAGATCTACAAGTACTGCCATTGCCTGCTGTTCGTGACCCCGGAGGGCTTACCGATCACCGAGCACTTGCCGCCTGATCATGAAGGCCGGCAAATCTACGGCCTGGTGGCCGATCCGACTCCGGACAAGGGCCGCCCGCTGCGCGATCAATCGGAACGGCGGGAGAGCGAGCGCAAGCAGAGGCCTTCGTAACTGCAAACCGTAGGAATCCTCGGCTCGAGCATCTGTCTTTGGGGAAACCTCTGCACAAGTAGCCCTGCAACCAGATCGGGGTCGGAATCGGTATCGGAGTCGGAATCGACCGCGACGCAGGCTGGGAGACACTGCGTGCAATGGGATCGATACCGACTCCGATAGCGACCCCAACCCCGCAGGGAAGGTGACTTGCACAGACTTGTGTAGAGGTTCCTTAGTGGCCAAGATCGAGTTCCTTGCCTTGCCAGTCGCCCTGGTTGACCCAGCGCACATAGTGCACCAAAGCCTGCAACTTCTTCTCATCCAGGAAGTCGCCGTAGGCAGGCATGTACACGCGCTGCGATTCGATGAAGTGTTTGGCAATGAAATGGTTGCGTAAGCGCTCGATGACGCCATCGACGATCCAAGCCCGTAGCTCGTCGTCGTCACGCACAAGGTCGCGAAAGTCTTCGCCCCACCAGCCCGGGATGTATCCCTTAAACGAGCCGGGGTTGGGCACCCCGCCGGCACCCATAGGGCCGTGACAATGAAAGCAACCGAACTCGATGGCCAGTTCTTGCCCCTGAACTGCCAGCTCATCGGGGGGGACGATCAGCCCGGAGACGGCGCGGATGTAAACGAGAATGTCGTCCACCTCGTCGTCGCCGAGGTAGCCGCGATAGGCCGGCATTGCCAAGAGCCATTTGCGCACCTTCTCTTTGTACTTGGGATCGTTGCGTTTGCGGGCTGGCGCTCCGTCCAAGATGTACTCGCGTAGTTCCCCCTCGCTCTTCGCCCACATCATCGGTGAGCCGCCACTGAATCCTGGAACTTCTTCGTCACTGCTGCCGGGGTTCTTTACCCCACCGGCACCGTTGGGCCCGTGACACGTAAAGCACCCTGCCTGCAATGCCACCCTCTGGCCACGCTCAGCAGGCGTACGTTCCACTTGCAGCACGAGGTCGCGAACCTTTGGAAAGAAAAGCCAGGCAAGGGTCAAGACGGAAACGATCGGCCAACCCCAGGAACGAAGCCAACGGGAATTCACGGCAGTGACGTATCACAGACATCGCCGACCCAGACAACCATCCCAGATCCGGCGCCAAGGCCGGATCTGGAGGTGCTCGGTTCGCCGGTGCGCGGTGCAGCATTCCCGAAAGCAGACGCGCCAACTCAGGGGTAACCGTGCGGGTTTCAGGACAACCCGTCCAGTAAAGGCAAGAGTGGGTGCTGGGAGCCTGTCGGAGTATTCGCTGGAGCTGGGGCGTAACGGGTTCTTCCCGCGGGCATCCAATGTCCGATCATGAAAGCAGCCCTACGCAAGCACTGGCCCGAGTACCTTATGGAGGCAGCCGAGCTGGGGCTGTTTTTGTTGGCTGCGTGCTTGGTCGTGGTGGCGCTCGAACATCCCAGCTCGAGCCTGCATGCAGCGATTACCGATCCGTTCACCCGCCGCGCTCTGACGGGGTTCGCTATGGGCGTCACTGCTGTCCTTCTCATTTATTCTCCTTGGGGCAAGCAGTCGGGCGCACACTTCAACCCGGCGGTGACTCTGGCATTCTATCGGCTCGGCAAGATCGGCAGGTGGGACGCCGGCTTCTATGTCGTCGCACAGATGGCAGGTGCGGTTCTGGGGATGTGGATCTCGGGCTATCTGTTGGGAGATAGGTTGCAAGATAGCTCCGTCCTTTACGTGGCGACGCTACCTGGTTCCTATGGCAGTGCTGCTGCCTTCTTCGCGGAAGCAACCATCTCCTTCGGCATGATGTCGGCCGTGCTGCAGCTCTCCGACGATCCGCGTTTGGCGCCGTACACAGGAATCTGCGCCGGACTACTAGTCGCCCTGTACATCACCATCGAAGCCCCCGTCTCGGGCATGAGCATGAATCCAGCCCGTAGCTTCGGGCCCGCCGTCGTCGGAGGTGTATGGCAGTCGTTGTGGATCTACTTCGTCGCCCCGCTCCTAGGCATGCTGGCCGCCGCAGAGATCTATGCCCACACTTGCAAGGCAAGCGGCTGCCCCAAGCTGCACCACGATCTGCAATACCGCTGTATCTTCTGCGGTCATCGCCCAGGGTCAAAGCATTCAGGACTTGCGAAGAGGTTCCCTAAAGGATGACCGACTCAAAGCACGAGTCCCACCGGAACTCGTTCCCAGGCTCCCGCCTGGGAACGCCGTTCTTTGAGGCTCCGCCTCGCCCCCTCGATGGGCTTCGATGCGATCAAGGCTCGACAACTGGATCGCGGCGGCTGGGGACGGGAGTTACTGGCGCACGCCACAGGAGGAACACCAGCCCTCCCACGAGGTTGCTTGCCAAGACCGTTCCGCTCGACAACAAGCCCAGCGCCATCGAAGCGTGGCGGACAATGCCGGCCTTGCGCAGAAAAAAAATGTAGCCGAACTCGCGGATGCCGATGCCACCGAAGCTAATTGGTGCCATGCCGGCAATGTTCACCAGCGGCACAAAGATGAAGAAGTACTGCCACGGTGTGTCCATCCCGAGGGCGCGCGCCAGGAAGACCTGACTCAGTACCTGCATCACATGGAACGCGAAGGCGACGACGGTGGTCGCCAACAGCAGGCGCGCATCGTTCCAGTACGGAGCCAGATCTTTTTCCACCAAGCGCCGCCAGCGGCTGTCTTCCGGAAAAAAGCGCACCGCTAGCTTGGGAACGTACAGCCATGCGGCCAACGTAGCCGGCGGCACAACCCAGGCCCCGTAGTAGATGGGGAGCGGGAGTCGATAAGAAGGCTGCAAGAGAATCGCCAAAGCTCCGATCCACACCAGGACCACGAAACCAAGACCGCGATCAGCGATGACCGTAGTTAGCGCCAAGGCCCGTCGCCCCGGGCCCCCGGCAATATACAAGGCACGGCTGATGTCGCCGGCTACCGTGCTCGGCGCAAACAGGTTCATGTACATGCCGGTGAAATAAGAGCCGAAGAAGTGCGAGTAGGGTGCCGTGAATCCGAGTGGACGTGCTAGCATCGTCCAGCGGATCGAACTCACCACCATGCTGCCCATGTAACAAGCGAACGCCGCCGCCACCCAGCCAGGCCGAGCCTCGGAAAAGGCTTGTTTCAAGTCCGACAGATCCGTGGTCCACAGCAAGAGGCCGATCATGGCCAAACTGATGGCGCCCTTGAACCAAATCGAGGACCACCAGTGCTGCTGTGCCGGAAGTCCCGCGCCGTTGTCGTCGATGATACTCACCAGCCTATCGCCTCACCGCCCTTGCGAGGGTCAGCCGCTCCTTCCATGGCGTGGTCGTACACACGAACCGCTTGAATCGAACCCATGGTGGGGATCTCTTTCACAGAGTGGCCGTACGCCGCAAGCAAGTCGCGCGTTTGCGTTTCTACACCCGGTTCGACTCCGAGCACCGGCGGCATCCACTGGTCGTGCAGACGCGGCAAGGCGACCGCGTCGCTGGCGCTGCGGTCGTGTTCGACGACATTGAGCACGACCTGCAAGGTCCCGCTGATGATGAATGGCCCGCCGGAGCCTCCAACGGCCAAGACTACCTGATTGCCCTTGGTAACGATGGTGGGTGTCATGCTGCTGAGCGGTCGCTTGCGTGCCGCGACGGCGTTCGCCGCGGCGCCCACTAAGCCGTAAACGTTGGGCTTGCCTGGCTGCGCGGAAAAATCATCCATCTGATTGTTGAGCAGGATGCCCGTATCGCCGGCCACCAGCATGGCGCCAAAGCCTGTGTTGATGGTGGTGGTGCACGCCACGGCGTTGCCCTCGCTGTCTACCACCGACAGATGCGAGGTGCCGTGATCGCCCGCCGCTTGCTGCTGCGGTCGCACGCCGCTGCCGTAGCTAGAGCGATCGCCGGTGCTGTAGTCGGCAATGCGCGAGCGCAAGCGGCGAAGGGTGTCGGGTGCGAGTAGGAAGTCGAGCGGCACGGGAGAGAAATCCGGGTCGCCGTAGTATTGCGCACGGTCCGCGAAAGCATGCGTCATCGCCTCGGAGAGGAGGTGTGCATACTCAGGCGTGTTGAGTCCCAAGTTACGCAACCCATCGTCGCGCAACATGCCGAGGACCTGCAACAGCACGCCTCCCCCCGAGCTGGGTGGCGGCATGGTGATGATGTCGTGGCCTTTGAAAGAACCGCGCAGTGGCTCACGCCATCGCGGCCGGTAGGCCTGCAGGTCACGCTCCGTCATGACTCCGCCGGCGCCGCGCACAGCAGCAATGATCTGCCTGGCAATGTCTCCACGATAAAAGGCGGCGGCGCCGCGTTGGGCCAGAGTCTCCAAGGTAGCTGCCAACTGTGGCTGGCGTAGAGTCTCGCCTTCGCGTAGCGGCGTGCCATCGGCATGCAGGAAAGTTCGGGCCAGGCTTGGATGCGCGGCAAGTGCCTCGGCGTTGCGCGCCATCTCCTTCGCCAGATGAGCCTCGACGGCAAAGCCGTCACGAGCAAGGCGAATGGCAGGAGCCAGCACCTGGCGCAGGCGGAGCTTGCCGAAGCGTTGCAACGCTGCCTCTAGACCCGCAACCTCTCCCGGAACCGCCACGGCCAGACCGCCGCGGGTGCTGAGTTCCGGCACCGCGTTGCCGTCGCGCACAAACATGTCGGGGCTTGCCGCGCCTGGGGCCGTCTCACGGTAATCGAGAGCAAAGGCGCGCTGCTGGCGCGCCATGTAGATCACCAAGAAGCCACCGCCGCCGATGCCACACGAAGACGGGCTCACGACACAGACCGCCAGTGCGGTTGCCGAGGCAGCATCCACCGCGTTGCCCCCTTGCTGTAAGATTTCGATTCCCGCTTGCGATGCGAGGCGATGCTCGGAGGCAACCATGCCGCGTTGCCCCCACGCCGCAGCGGCGTAACGCGGCAGCAGAAGCAAACCAAACGCGAGGCTAAGGCCACAGGCTGGCCGCGAGAGCTTGCGCATAGAACAGTTCATTACGGCGCTGCGGCCCGGTGCAAATGCTGCTGCGGCCCTTACTCGGATTCGTCGCTGAAGTGAGAGCGCACGATGCGCTCCTTGATGTACTCGAGGGTGCCCAGATCTTCCACGACATCCCCTCCGGTATCGTAAAAGAAGATCTCGCCGTTCTTGTTGCGCCCCACCGCCACGAGCCACTCGAGTTCATCGCGGTCTTCGATCAAATAGTTGATGGTTTGCGCGACGCCTTTGCCCGGAATGATGGTCAGCTTCGGCTTGGCGGATCTCGACGATGTGCTCATAGTGTGCCGCGATGGGTGTGCGAGGATATGAACCACCCCTCAGCAAGTCAATACGGCTCTTCCTCCCACATCCGGCGCTCGCGCCGGATGTGGACGTGCACGGTGCGCCAGTTCGCCGGT
>CAZGSN010000046.1:0-2824 GCA_964528465.1 uncultured Binatia bacterium (SeqCode) | reverse complement strand
CGTCCGGCCGCGAACGCACGGGCACGGCTAGATTGCCACTCACGGGTGCACTTGCCGGAGCCGAGGCAGATGCCTTCGGACGTGCCGGCTGGCCCCCGGCAAACATCAGCGCCAAACCCTGCAACAGACACAGTCCACCGGAAATTACCCATAGGCTCGGATACACACGCCGACGCCACCACCAAAGCGCAGCTCCGACCAGCAGCCATAGCCCAATCTCAAGAACTCCCTTGCCCTGATGCGCAGCAAAGACAATGGAGTTGCCGTCGAAGGCGCCATAGTCCCAGACCAGGAAGTTGCCGTGCACCCACGCCATGAGTGCAACGCTGAACAGCATCAGCACATAAACCCGGAATAACGCCTGCACCGGCAAGACGAGACCGACGACGACTAGCGCCGAAAACAGTTGGAACGCCGGCTCGCAGTACGGACGGAGGAGCAAGTCGAACGGCTGGCGAAACATGTCTGGATTGCGCACGTAGGTCACGTGCGTCCCAAAGACGAACAAATTACCGCACAGCCACAGCGCAGCCGGCACTAGTTCCAAGAGCCGACGCCCGCAAACTCGCGGCAAAGCTGTCAGCCCAGCACGAATTCGTGCGCCAATCGTCATGCTATCGGCCGCTTCTTCATCAAGTACAGCACGCGTGCAGTTCCCGAGATTTCCTCGCGGCGTTGGATCGTGAACCATGGCGCAAAGCTGTGGCGCAGTTCGTCTTCGCTATATCCGGGAAACGTGTCGCTGCGGCCTGCCAGCAGGAAGCGCACCTTCTCATCTTCCTTAGGCACCCACTCGAGGATGAGGTGCTCTCCCAAGCGCTGAAAGAACTGGGCGAGCTTAGCCAGTGGGACGTTGTTGGAGATCGCCAAGTGATGAATCAACGCCAGGGCCATGACCAATCCAGTGGGACCCCGATCCAACCACGACGCGCGTTCGCCGTGAACCCAGCCCAAGCCCGGACTGGGATTCGCCAGATCCAAGAGCAAGGGAAGCAGATTGATTTCTTGCTGCCGCCGGCACTCTTGGTAGTTTTGCTCCACTGCGGCGGGGTCCATGTCGAAGGCAACGGTGAACGCACCACCAGTGCTGGCTAAGCGGCTGAACCTACCGGTATTGGCGCCCAGATCCCAAACTTCCTTCGCCCCAGCCTGCTTGAGCATCTCCTCGACAATCTGTGCTTTCGCCGCGCGGGCGCCGTCCGAGTAGTGGGTGTCGGCATAGTAGTCGGCCCACTGCGTGCCTTGTGGCCGCCAACGCAGGGAGCGCACCAAAGACTCGAGGTTATCGATCAAGCCGAGCAAGCCAGTTGCCCCAACGCTCTTACCAGTTGCAACCGGCTGCTTGGTCGCAAAGTGCTGTTGGCTGCGGGCGTGCATATGCACATGCGCCAGCAATCCGAAACGTAAGCGGCTGCGCCACGGCAACAGGCGGCTTGCTAAGTCCAGCGGCACGCCGTCGAGATGCACCCGCAGGAGTTGGCTCAGGCGAACATCGACGTAACTCATCAAGGCCAGGGGCGCGAGAAAGTGTTGGCAGAACTGCCGATAGGCTACCCACGGCGCGCCGTCTACCTGCCGTGCCAACGACAGCGTATCGATCAACAGCATGCGCCCAACCTGCCACTGTACGTTGTACGCGCTCGCGTCCTTGAGGCTCATCCCATGGGCAAGCGCTTGGCGCTGCACCTGCAGCGTGACCAGAGCCGCATCTTGCAACTGACTGAAGCACCACTCGTAAGGATAAGACACTAACTGTAGGGGCTGCGGTCGAATGACCTGCCAGGCCATGGCATCAAGCCCGGCCGCGGCACCGACTTCCTCATGAGCGATCAGCAAGCCACTCGCGCACAAGTCGGCATAAAGGCCGCTCTCCATCAACAACCGGTAATCGTCTTTGGCAGCAGCCTGGATCTGACGGTAGACGACACCGTCGCGCCGAAAAACAAAGCCGCCGGGATCACGAAAAGACCCGGCGACAATCCCATCCCTCATGGATCCTGGGACTCGACCGGAGGCTCTTGCGAAGGAGGAGGGTTCGCTGGCTTAGATCCGGTAAGCCAACTGCGAATCTTCCGCCAATACATCTTGAGGGTGTACAGCGCTCCCAGCAGACTCGCCAGGAGAAGCTGCAGAAACATGGATCCACTGCCGGGATCTACATACGCGTAGCCGGCACGGGGAAACAGGAACAATCCGATCGCAATGGCGGCAGCACTCGCCAAACGCCCTACAGACAGCCACGTGCTGTGGCCCTGAGAGCGAAAACTGGCTTTGCTTGCCTGTGCTGGACAGATGCGCATGAACTTCAACCTACACCCTCGCCGACTCCTTTGGCGTGAAAGCGGAGCGATAGCAAGCCAGCGACGTGATCTTTGCTCAAACGTGCATCGTCAGGCCGGGACCATGCTTCGCCTAGCGGGAACTTTTGAGGCTGAAATATCAGCTCCGGGATCTTCCTTCATCGTTACAGGGGGATTGGCGCAGGTGGTGCGAATAGCGACCACGCGAATCCATCCAAGGCGCAATCAACCACAGAGAGCGCAGAGGACACAGAGAATGAGCTAGGGAACCTCCGCACAAGTTCTCAATCACTCCCAGAACAGACGGTCGCAAACAAACGCTCCCAACCCTGGTCATCCCGGCGAAAAGCCGGGATCCAGTGCTAGAGTGGCCGTCGGATGCCGGCTTTCGCCACTGGACCCCGGCTTTCGAGACTGTCGTAATAGTTCCCAATTTTCCTCAGGCTGCCTGTCTCAGCCCCAAATCAGCATCAACCCCAACCCGTTTGGTTATTCGTGCTTCAGCCGCCTGTGTGGACGACACC
>CAZGSN010000045.1:0-2951 GCA_964528465.1 uncultured Binatia bacterium (SeqCode) | reverse complement strand
CGAGGTGGAGACCCTATACGAGGCGTTCCATCGGGCCCTTGGCGGCGAGACGTTTACCGCCAACATCCACGAGCCGCAGGGACGCGGCGCTACGCATGCGGCGCTGGAGCAGCGTGTGGTGGGATCGCGCACTCGCTTGCGCGCCCTTACCGCGGAGCTGACGCCGGACATCTCACCGCGTTGGGCGGAGGAGAGGAAGGACAACGTGCACCGGGAGGCCGTGCTCGATGCACGAGGCTTGGCTCAGCTCCTAGTACTCTTCGATGATCCCGAGCATCCGCTGCCGGTGTTTGTTGCCCACGAATTCGCCGTGACCGACGGGGCCGGGCACGACTACGGGCCGCACGGGGAAGGTTTACGAGAGGCGATTGCGGAAACCGACCGCCGGCTTGGGCGCGTTCTGGATATGCTCGAGGAGAAGGATTTGCTTGACTCGACTCTCTTCATCTTCACCAGCGACCACGGCATGGCGGCGCAGGATGTCAGCCTGCGAGCCAACCCGGCGCGGCACCCGGAACGCATGGGAATGAAGGTGATAACCGGCGAGCCAATGATCTGGCTTCGCGATATGGCCGTGGTGGTAGAAGCCGCAGGCGACGGACGCACGGCGCGTGTGACTGTGCTCGACAATGATGCGGATGAATCGGGAGAGAACCCACCCATCGAGGGTGCCGAGGTCTTGGTCTGTTGCCGCAAGGATCGCGTCGTCGCCAAGCTCACCACCAATGCCGTGGGTGTCGCCGGCTTCGCCACTCCGGCCGATGTGGAACGTGGCGAGATCGTCGTCGCCGTGCATCACCCCGACTACAACTCCCGCCACCTGCGCCTAGACGGCACCAATCTCGCCATCGATCTGCGCCAAGAACTCTACGGAGCCAGCCGGTGACCGGAGCCCGTTAGACCGCTTCCGTTACCCGGCGGTTCTGTACCCCTCACCTTGATCCACATCATTACACACAAGCTGGCCCACTCGGATTCGCTTTATCCCTTATTCGAGCCTGGGAACGAGAAACGGGGGAAATCTGAGGCGAGTAGGCTTGTGTGGAATGATGTGACCTTGATCCTCTCCCCGCGAGAATGCAGCGAGAATGCGGGGAGAGGATATGGCTTGCCTTGCATCCATTTTTCAATGGAGCCCGAGCCCCCCACCCGGGAGACTTAGTACCGGTAGTGGTCCGGCTTGTATGGGCCGTCGAGGGCTACGCCGATGTAGTCGGCTTGCTTCTGCGTCAGTGCCGTTAGCCGCACGCCGAGCTTGCCGAGGTGCAAGCGAGCGACTTCTTCATCGAGCCGCTTGGGCAGCATGTAGACCTTCTTCTCGTAGGTGCCGGTGTTCTTCCACAGTTCGAGCTGGGCCAGCATCTGGTTGGTAAACGAGGCGCTCATGACGAACGAGGGATGGCCGGTGGCGCAGCCGAGGTTGAGCAAGCGCCCTTCGGCAAGAATCAACACCGAGTGCCCATCGGGGAACACCCACTCGTCGTATTGCGGCTTGATGTTGATCTTCTTGATGCCCGGGATCTTACCCAAGCCCGCCATGTCGATCTCGTTGTCGAAGTGGCCGATGTTACCGACGATGGCCTTGTCCTTCATTTGCGACATGTGCTCGGCAGTGATGATGCCGAAGTTTCCGGTGGCGGTGATGAAGATGTCGGCGGTGCCTATGAAGTCTTCCACCGTCGCTACCTCGTATCCTTGCATGGCGGCCTGCAGGGCGCAGATGGGATCAATCTCGGTCACGATGACGCGTGCCCCCTGGCCGCGCAGGGATTCCGCGCAGCCCTTGCCGACTTCACCGAACCCGCACACCACGGCAACCTTGCCTCCGAGCATGACGTCGGTGGCGCGGTTGAGTCCGTCGACCAGCGAGTGGCGGCAACCGTAGACGTTGTCGAATTTGCTCTTGGTGACCGAATCGTTGACGTTGATCGCCGGGAACAACAAGGTGCCGGCCTTGGCCATGTCGTACAAGCGATGCACGCCCGTGGTCGTTTCCTCGGAGACACCACGGATCTTCGGGGAAATGCGTTGCCATTGGCCGGGCGCTTCCTTCTGCAAGCGTCGCACCAAGTCGAGGATGATGCCCCACTCTTCCGGCTCATTGTCGGCATCGAAGGCGGGGACCTTACCGGCGAGCTCGAACTCCAAGCCCTTGTGCACCAACAACGTCGCGTCGCCACCATCATCGACAATCAGGTCTGGCCCAGAGCCATCGGGCCATACCAAGGCTTCATTGGTGCACCACCAGTACTCTTCCAACGTCTCGCCCTTCCAAGCGAACACCGCGGCACCCTGAGGGTTGTCGACTGTGCCTTGCCGTCCCACCGCCACCGCGGCAGCAGCCGTGTCCTGCGTGCTGAAGATGTTGCACGATACCCAACGCACGTCGGCGCCAAGATCCATCAACGTTTCGATCAATACCGCGGTCTGCACGGTCATATGCAAGGAGCCCATTACCTTGGCCCCACGCAACGGCTGTGTCGGCCCGTGCTGCGCGCGAATGGCCATCAGGCCGGGCATCTCCTGCTCGGCGAGACGGATCTCTTTGCGCCCTAACTCGGCCAAACCGAGATCCTTGACCTTGAAGCGTGGGCGCTCTGCTGCTGGCGCGACCTTCTTTAATGATGCTGCTGTACCCATTGTTCGATTCCTCCTTCTTCCTTCTGCACAGGCCGCCCGCTCCCTTACCACCATGGTTCGGCGATCGAGTCGGCACATTCGGTTTCTCGTAGAGTCAGGCTAGGTCCGGCTAGGTCCGGCTAGGCTCCTCGGCTCACGAGCTGTTTCGAGGCGCCTCGCTGCGTACCCTTGCCCTCCGCACGCTGGCCACGCGCCACAAACAAAGGCGGACCTTTGGCCTGCGCGGCAGGGGGCAAGGCTTGCACGCGCACCTCTTCGAAGCCGGAGGTGCGTAGCCACTGCTCCACCTGCTCCGGCTCGAAGCCGAGCCA
>CAZGSN010000044.1:0-3753 GCA_964528465.1 uncultured Binatia bacterium (SeqCode) | reverse complement strand
AGGGCTCCCGCAGGAGCCCTTTAGTACGCCTTCCCATTGTATTGATAGTCGGGGCAGCGGCTTCGCAAAATAGTGGGCTACACGGACAAGTCAACCCCGACGACAGACCCGTCTCGGGCCACGGCAAAGTCGTCAACGGTGGTGTTCCATCTGACGCGCCGCGGGGGCGCGGCGTCTCCAGTGCTGGCCTTTCTTTGTCTTTTTTGGAGACGGGCCGCCCTCGGCCCGCATCGGATGGAGCCCACTGTAAGGCTCTGCCAACGACTTTGCCGTGGCCCTGAATCTTCGATTGACGAGGGTTGACGGTATCAGCGAGCCCGAGCGCCAGGCGTTCAGCGCTGCCCGCCCCCTCCTGTTGGCAGCTCGGTTCCGCGGCCCGCGTCAGCTGCAACGGCTTGTGACTGGCGGCTCATCCGCGGTCGTCCTCCAGCAACTCTTCCACTTCGACCGGGACATTGTGCCACATGGCAGCCTTGAAGCAGGCGATGTGGCAGAAGAACTGCTGCTCCGCTTGTTGAGACTGAGGCGACTGCCAGTTTGCGATCAGCACGACCGCACATGGATCGACGGCGGTTCGCGCGACGCCTTGCCCGCAGAAGCAGCACTGGAAGTCGATCCTCTTCACGGAAGGGAGCTGACGCGTATTCGAGCCGAAAAGAGACGGGTGGGGCCTGCTTTATCCGCCGACCACACCCGTCATGAAGCATTCTATTCCGAGTTCCGGATTCCCATGGTGCGCAGCCTACGGACCAACGCCTGTAAATGGGTGGTGAGACACGGTCACCTGACCATTGAGCTGCGTCTTGCGTCCCAGCAGGGCTCCAGAAACATAAGAGCCTGTTCCGACCACGATGTTCCGCGAAGGTGCCAAGACCGTACCGGCAAAAACCGCTTCTCCATCCTCATCTGGGTTGTCTTCGTCGCCGGAACCGATGTACACGCGGCCACTGCGGTCCACGGCCCAGATGAGATTATCCGGACGCAAACCTCCGGTGAGATGAATGGCTGCGCTCTGAGCGACACTGAAGCCACGTTCGACCTGCACAATCACGATCGAATCGGCGTCTCCCTGGATATCGAGCACCGATTTTCCGCGCACACGCAGGCGGGTGGCGTGCAAGACGTGCGGTCCAGGACCGGACACGACGATGGGCGGCCCACCCGCAGAATGCGTGTAAGCTCCCAGATTTTGCGTCGGGGGCAAGGCAAGCAACGTATCCAGATCTGCTTGCAGCGAAGCCATCGCCAAGCCGCAATCGGTATATTCTTCGTGAGCCCCGGTAAGGTCGACATAGCCAGCAGGGAACAGGTTGGCCGGATCCGTCAACGTCAGTGGGTTGCAAACGTGGCCTGGTGGACATTGGGCATCGCTGGTGCAGGCGGTCACGTTGTCGCTGCACGTGGTCGGCAGACCTACGAACGGTGCCACCCCCGTCGTCGTAATGGTTGCGGTGATAGGATTGGGGGGTGAGGGAAAGCCTGCGAAGAAACCCAGGTACATTTCCGTCCCGGTACCAAACTTGGCGTTGCGGCGCGCCACCACGGCTCCATCTACCCTGGCATCCGCAATGACCAGCAACTGGTTCTGCGCACAAACGCTTGCACGGCTGGTAAATCCGACGCCGGTTGCAATGTCTGCACTTCGCACTTCGGTCATCCCACCCATGTAAACCGTACGGCGTGAGCTGTCCCGTGTCCCGATTACGGCATAGTCGAAGGATTCGCACAGCAGGTTGCACCCGCAATCAGCATAATCGGTATCTCCGCTGCTGTCGTTGTCGATGCCGTCTTCACAGGAAGCACAGGTCCTGCTTTCTACGTTGACGGTGTTGACGCAGCCGCTCGTCGGACTGCAACTGTCGCTAGTGCACGAATTGCTGTCATCGCAATTCAAAGCCGATCCACCACCGCAAATCCCCGAAGAACAGGTTGTTCCGGTTGTGCAGACGCTACCATCGTCGCACGCATTGCCGTTCTGCCCGGGATCGGGCGTAGTCACACACTGGTCGGCAGCTTCGTCGCAGCTCGCGATTACGCAAGCGCTACCAGCTCCACAGTCGCGCGCCGTACCGGGTTGACAAGCTCCATCGCTACACGAGTCGTTGATAGTGCAAAACTGCCCGTCCTCACAAGCCGCGGTGTTGTCGTCATGCGCACAACTGTTGGCGGTGCAGCTATCGTCCGTGCAGGTATTGTGATCGTCGCATTCGGCTGGCACGACGGCAGTTCCTGAACACACACCATCGCTGCAAACATCCGCACCCGTGCAAATGTCGCCATCGTCACATGGATCGCTGTTGCCCGGGTGGACGCATTCGCCGGCGGCGTTGCACTCGTCGTCTGTGCACTCGTTATCATCGGCGGTGCAGGCAGTGCCGGGGTCTCGATACGTGCAGGTATTGCTGTCGCAGCAATCGCTAGCGGTGGTACCGCCGGTGTCGCAGTCCTCGCCAGCCTCAACGACACCGTTGCCACATATGGCATTGGGGACGCACCCAACCTCGCCACAGTAGGCATTGTTCACAAAAGTTCCGTGTAAGCTGGTGCAGCTCTCGGCATCGATCGGCCCCGTGCAGTTGGTCTCGCCCGTGTTGCAGCAACCACTGCACTGCGCGGGAAGCGGCTCCGGAGGTGTGCCAGCGACACATCCCGACAGCGGGCTGCAGGTTTCACTTCCATTGCACAAGTTGCCGTCGTTGCAGGAAACGGGCTGCCCCGTGGAAATGCAGCCACCGCTGCTGTTGCACTGATCCCGCGTGCACAAGTTGCCGTCGAGTTCACAGGTAGTTCCAAGCACGGCACTTTGGCAGGTATTCGAGCAGCAGTCGCCGTTCTGGGTGTTGCCGTCGTCGCACTGCTCCCCTTCCGTGGCCACGCCGTTGCCACACCCTGTTGGGGTACAGTTGGCGTCGCAGCCGTCACCGCTCTCGGTGTCCCCGTCGTCGCATTGCTCACCGGACTCTAGCGTGCCGTTGCCGCAGCCTACGGGATTGCCTCCGATGCCAGCAAAGGCAAAGACAAACGTGTTCGGATCTCCGAGGGTAGGGCCGTCAGGGGTGCTTGGCTCCCCTAGAGAGTACGCCTCGGCCCCCACCAAGGTTAGCGCTGCAAGAGCGCCTGTTTCGGTCGCCGCCGCTCCATAGAGTGTCCGGAAAGTGACCGACGCATTCGGTTCCAAGAGCCCAAAATTGAAATCGAAGAGCGCGCCGTGATCCGCAGGGCCTGCATCGGTCACAGGACCCGGCTGGTAGCTCGAAAAGGAAAACGGATTGGCGCTGTTGAACCCGTTGGTGTCGGTTCGAAACAACGTCGAGGAGTTCCCATTGACGATGGTGACGAATTCCTCGAACGGCGTCGGGTATACATCCCAATCCATCACCCGCCGGTACAGCACTTCCGTTGGCGCGGCTGAGATGTTGGTGATCGTCACTAGCACGTCATACAAGTTCGGCGTTTCCGTGCTCGGGCGGTACGTATGTGTCACGCGGAAGGTCGTCCCTACCTGCACCGTCGAGATCGCGGTTGTCGCGTCGGACGAAAAGCTCACTACGCTCAGGTTGACCGCGCCGCCATCCGCGGAGATGTTGGCGAAGCCGGAAACTCCCGAGGAGACATCGGCCACTCCCCAACCTTCGCACTGGCAGCCCGGTTCTGTCGACGCCGCTCCCGTCGGCACGAACCGTAACCCCATGAAGCCGATGCCAAGAGGGTCCTCGGCAATCGGATAGTTCAGGTGCCCCTCGCAGTTTACCC
>CAZGSN010000043.1:0-1764 GCA_964528465.1 uncultured Binatia bacterium (SeqCode) | reverse complement strand
GGGTTCGCGCAGTCTGCCCGTGAGGCGGTTTGCTGTCTAACCACCACATGAAGCTGGCACGCCTGCGGCCATCGGTTTTCTATTCACCAGCACTGCCAGCCGTGTCACGGTCTCTTGTGCGACCGCGCCTCGGCCTGCAGCTTATGTGGGGTCGTTATCCCGCGCCGTTGTTGATTAGCTTCACCCTATGACGTCATGCCACTGCTGTGCGACGGACCACATGTTCGATGCCAAGATCGCTCGCAAGGATCTTCGGCGCTTCCATCGGCGCGGTCCGGATCCCGCGACCTCGCAACTCCTTCGCGCTCTCCAAGCCGCAAGTCTTCCCCCGTCACCAACGCTCCTCGACATCGGCGGCGGCATTGGGGCGATCCATCACACGCTCCTGTCCCGGGGCTTTGCTCAGGCGACCCAGATCGATGCCTCCAATGGCTACCTTGCAATGGCCGCGGCCGAGGCCGCGTCGCGGGGACACACCGATCGTCTGAGACTGATCCACGCCGATTTCCATCAGATCGCGCAGACGACCGAGCCGGCAGACGTTGTCACCCTGGATCGCGTGGTATGCTGTGATCCCGACTTTGTCGATCTGCTGGGAGCGGCCGCCGATCATGCCCGCCGCTTCCTTGCATACACCTACCCTCGCCCGCATTGGCTCACCCGCCTTGTCGTGGGCACCAACAACACCTACCGGCGACTCCGCGGACAGGGCTTCCGGGCCTATGTTCACTCGCCGGAGGCGATGACCTCCGTGCTCGAGGGCCGCGGCCTGCGACGGCGATGGTCGGGTGGTACGTGGATCTGGCGGGCCGAACTCTTCGAGCGCGCGGCATAACTACCGCATGAAGCGTGGCGGGCTCGGCCATCGGTTTTCTCGGTCTGAATACCCACCGACGGCGCCTCGTTCGCTGGCGCGAACTCGCCTCTGCCCGCAGCTTATGCGGGGTCGTTAGGTGGCTTCTCTTCGTTTACTCCCAACCAATTGCTTCATGCTAAGATTCTTCGCACGCTCGATCCTGCAACTCGCAGCAACGGTCCTCTACTTCCCTTCAATACTCTGTGGCCAAGGCGGTCCGCCCGCCGACAGCGTGGCCATAGTTGAGGCCAGCACCGCATTCTCCCGAGCCTACGAGCGCGGAGACACTCCTGCGCTACTTACGCTCTACACGACCGATGCCGTGATCTTTCCAGATCAATCGGACGCGCTCTCGGGTCGGGAAAGCCTCGAACGCTACTGGACGCTTCGGCCTGGCAACCGCGTCCTTCATCACCAGCTCATCTCCACGTCGCTGACGATCCACGGGGCGTATGCGCATGATTGGGGCACTTTCGAGGTAAGCGGCGAGCAGGATGGAAAGCCATGGGGACCCAATCGAGGCAAGTACGTCGTGGTTTGGCGGAAAGACTCCGACGGTAAATGGAGAATGCAGCTCGATATCTGGAATCGCCGTGCCCCACCCCGGCCCTAGTAGAAGGCGGGCTACTCCGGGGCCACCACAGTGCACGCCGCCGAACGCCACCTAACCACCACATGAAGCTGGCACGCCTGCGGCCGTCGGTTTTCTATCCACACGCACTGCCAGCCGTGTCACGGTCGCTTGTGCGACCGCGCCTCGGCCTGCAGCTTATGTGGGGTCGTTAGACGGCAAAGACTATGGTTCTAGTTAAGACTCGGGCCTACTTCAGTATTCACCTCCTTCGGAGCGCCGCGCTGTTTGCCAGGTCCGCGTGGGAGGCTGAGTCCACCTATGATGGGAACTTCCG
>CAZGSN010000042.1:0-5087 GCA_964528465.1 uncultured Binatia bacterium (SeqCode) | reverse complement strand
GGTTCGAGTGGCTGTTCAACACGCCGTCCCACCATCGCGTCCATCACGGCTCCAATGTTCAATACCTTGATCGCAACCACGCCGGCATCCTAATCCTTTGGGACCGCCTCTTTGGCACCTTTGAGCCGGAGGTGGAGCCGGTGCGCTACGGCCTCACCAAGAACATCAACACGTTCAACCCAATCCGCATTGCCTTCCATGAGTGGGTGGCGCTGGGGCGCGATATGTACCACGCCCAATCGATTACCAACGCTCTCCGCTATTTCTTTGCGCCACCCGGATGGAGCCCCGACGGACGCAGCCAAACGAGCCGCGAGCTGCGACGCTTGTCCGCACAATCACCCCTGCTGTCGTAAGCGTCGCTTCGCTCGCGAACTGGTCCGGGGTGTGCGACAAATTTGTGGGGATGCAAACTTTCACCATCCACGCGCTCACGCGCGCGGCTACACGGAGCTGGCGAAGACACAGTAGCCGCGGCCGTGAGGCAGCCGTGAGGCCGTGGATCTCGGATGAAAGCCAACGAATATGACGCACGACCACTGGTCCACCCGCAGAATCTCTCTGTCGCAAATCGCAATCGGCTCCTGTAGCATCGGCCGCCTAGACCGAAGCTGGAGAAGTCGGATGAACCTAGTACACCGTTTCCTATTCCTGATCGTCCTCGCGATTCCCGCCGTTCCGAGAGTCGCAGGCGCCTCGCTGAGCGTTACGCGCGTGGCCGATGGCCTCGACAGTCCCATTTTCGCTACGGCACCGCCGGGCGATAGCAGCCGCTTGTTTATCGTCGAGCAACACAGCGGCAAAATCCGCATCCTAAACCTTGCAAACCTGACTCTGAACGCCACCCCGTTCCTGACGGTCGGCAACCTTTCGTCCGGATCCGAGCAGGGGCTGCTGGGCTTGGCCTTCCATCCCAACTACGCAACCAACGGTCAACTCTACGTGAACTTCACCGACAGCAATGGTACGACCCGTATCGTCCGCTACCTGGTATCGTCGAACCCTAACCTTGCCGATGCCGCTAGCGCGCAAACCGTGCTGGCAATCGCTCAGCCGCAAAGCAATCACAACGGCGGCTGGACCGCCTTTGGGCCTGACGGCCTTCTCTACATCGGCACCGGCGACGGCGGTGCTGCCGACGATCAAGGCAGCGGCCACACCGAGCCTGGAGGCAACGCACAAGACATTACCAACAACCTGCTCGGCAAGCTCCTGCGCATCGACGTGGACGGCGACGACTTCCCCGCCGACGCGACGCGCAACTACGCCATCCCCCCAAACAATCCGTTCGTCGGCCTCGCCGGCGACGACGAGATCTGGGCCTATGGACTGCGTAATCCGTGGCGCTGTAGCTTTGATCGTCTCACCGGGGATCTTTACATGGCCGACGTTGGCCAGGGAGAACGCGAAGAGATCAACGTGCTGCCTGCTGGCAGCACCGGCGGCCACAATTACGGCTGGCGGCTGCGCGAAGGTACGATTGAGACTCCTGGCGGAGTTGGTGGCGCCAACCCCGCGGGCGCGATTGATCCCATCTACGACTACACGCATGGAGGCGGCTCCAGCGAGGGGTACTCTGTGACTGGTGGATACGTCTACCGCGGCCCCATATCTTCGCTGCAAGGGCAGTACTTCTTTGCCGACTTCGTCAACGAACGCGTTTGGTCGCTGACTTGGGATGGCTCGGCTCCCGCTTCCTTCAATGGTTCCAACTTCGCCAACTTCATCGACTGGACGAACCTGCTCGATCCCTCACAAAGCCAGATCAACAACATCTCCTCGTTCGCCGAGGATGACGCCGGCAACTTGTACATCATCGATCTCGGTGGCGAAGTATTTCGCGTAAACGGCCCGCCGGACCTCGGCCCCACCGATCCCTTCTTCCTCTACAGCTTGACCCAAAGCTCCGGCGCGCCAGCCTTCCATGCTTTTGGACCAGTGAGTCTCGCAGATGCCTTCCGCACCGCCACTTACAATGTCTACCGGCCAATGAGCCTGGGGCTTCCGGCAAACAAGAATGGCGAGGGCGTGCACGATAGCGCCACCCATCTCGAGGAATACAAGCTCGTGCCGACGCTACAGACTCCGGCTTTCGTGCGCCGCGACAACGTCAACGTCATCAACGAATGCAACTCCCTGTTGCTCAGCGTCACCAAACCCCTCAGTCTCTTGGTACCGACGGCCAAGGACCTGGTTTCCCCTGTGCCAGCACCCGATCCCATGGCCCACGAACTCGACCACTTCCTCTGTTACCGCGCCAAGGCTCAGACCAAACTGCCAAAGCGCATGCAGGTCGAAGTTGCGGATCAGTTCCAGTCGCGGCGTTACGACCTCAAGCAAGTAACCAAGCTCTGCGTCCCCACCACCAAGGGCGGCTCTCCAGTCTACTTGGATGGACCCAACGCCGGGATTGCGAAGCCCATCGAGGCTGCCACCATTCGCAATCCCGAGGATCATCTCCTGTGCTACAAAGCCGCGCTTGCGCGCCGCCTGATTGCCCAAAGCGGATGCCGGCCCAGCAACCCCTCCGACGCAGGCACAATCCTCGAACCCAGCCAGCAACGGCACACCCCGCGTCTGGGCCTCTACCTCAACAACCAATTCGGGGAGAATCGCGCCAACACCAAACGCGAAGTCGAGCTGTGTCTACCGACGGCAAGGCTCTCGCCCCCGTAGCCGAGACAATTGAGCATTCCTCAGACCGCAACCGCATCCACCTTCTCGATTCTTCGTGCGATCCCGTCTACAAGCAGCGACTCATCTCCCCCAGACAGGAGGCCGCCTTGATTGATCTCGATAAACACATCCGCTGCATTCCCGACTTCCCCAAGCCGGGCATTCTATTCCGCGACATCACGACCCTTCTCGCCAACGGCGAGGCCTTTCGCGAGGTCGTCGATCGCATTGCCGACGAATTTCGCGGGCGCGTCGACATGGTACTCGGCATAGAGTCGCGCGGCTTCATCATCGGGGCACCGGTTGCCTACAACCTAGGCGTCGGGCTTGCTGTAGTACGCAAGCCCGGCAAGCTGCCACATCTCACCTTTACCGCTGAGTATGCGCTCGAATACGGCCACGACTCCCTCGAGATTCACCGCGATGCTTTCGGCCATCCGACCCGCATCCTCGTCGTCGACGACCTCCTCGCCACCGGCGGCACCATGGGCGCCGCGGTAGAGCTTGTGCAGAGACTCGATGGACACGTCGCCGCCTGCGCCTTCGTCATCGAGCTGAAGGATCTCCACGGCCGTGATCGCCTCGCGCCGCACCCCGTATTCTCGCTGCTCCAGTACTAGCGAGCTGCGCCCAGCGCCTTTGCCAGCTCGGAACATTCGAACACACGCGGCGCGGCGACGAGGGCGCTGACGATTCTCAGAAGGAATACACAATGGCCGAAATCAGCAGCAACGAACGCCAACAACGAGCCCGCGAATGGGTGCGGATTCTCTCGGAGATTCCAGCCCGCTTCGCCGGTAGTCGCTCGGAACGGCAAGGGGCCGAGCATATTGCCTCGTGGATGGCGGAGCTGGGTTTGAAAGACATTACCCTGAGCGCAGCTCCGTCGCGCCCACGTTCCGGTTTCATGCTTGCCCTACAAGGCCTTTTCGCCTTCGTTGGCCTATGGTCGGGCGGATTCCTTGGCTTGCTCCTCACTCTTGTCGCGGCAGCTTCGTTTTGGATCGAGAACACTCGCAATCAACTTGTCCTTTCACGGTTGCTGCCGGCGCAAGAGTCGGTGAACGTGATCGGACGCTACGGCTCTGCAAGTCCCAGCCGGCGCATTCTCCTGAGCGCGCACATTGATACGACTCAGGCCGGCTATTTGTTCCGTCCACACATTGCCAACCTGTTCGCACGATTGCAGGACCTAAGCAGCGGTCCGCCTACTGGCCCCCTAACCCTTCCCTATCTAATTCTTGCCGGCAGCACCCTGCTGGCGCTCGGACAGTGGCTAGGGGCACACGGGTTTCTGTTCGCGCTTGCCAAGCTCGCGGCGTACATCCTGCTCATTCTCTTGATCGCTCTACCCCTGGAGTGGAGCCTATCGCCGGCTACGCCTGGGGCCAACGACAACGCGTCGGCGGTGGCATCGATGCTGACCTGTGCGCAAGAGCTGATGCGCGACTTGCCCAGCGATGTCGAGCTATGGGTTGCCGGTACCGGCGCCGAAGAGGTGGGACACGGGGGCATGCTGCACGCGTTGCGTCCGGAGTGGCCAAAGGACTCGACCTACTGCGTCAACTTCGAGTGCACGGGCGGCGGCAATCTGCACATCATCCAAACCGAGGGCTTGTTACAAAAGGTCTGGTATCCGCCCATGCTGCTCGAAGTTGGGAGGCGCGTCGCCGCCAGCGGCAAGTTTGGAGACATCACGCCGGTCGATCTTCTTGCCGGCACCGACGGATGCATCCCTGCCAAGCTTGGCTACCCAGCGCTTTCGTTGATTTCGCTGGAAGCCAACGGCGTGCCCCGCAACTACCACCGTCTGGAAGACACGGTTGATGGCATCGACCCCGACATGTTGGTACGTGCCGGGGACTTCGGAGCCGCCGTCGCCAAGGCCGCGCTGCACGGAGCGACGGGAGCGATCGGCTGATTACCGATTCGTCGCGATTCACTGAAGCCGCAGTGGAAACGCATACGACGGAACATCCCAACGCTACCCGCATCCGCGAGCTATTTGCCGCCCTGCGCAAGGCCGACGTCGCTACGGTGCACGACATATTGCGTGCCGATGCCGTGTGGCATTTCCCCGGCCGGCGCGGGCAGTTGGCCGGCTCGCATGAAGGGCGTGATGCCATCGTCGCCTTCCTGATGAAGGTGATGACCCTTACCGAAGGGACCTTTCACCTCGATCTGGAGGACGTGCTCGCCAACGACACCAACGCGATTGCTCTCTTTCGCGGCCATGCCACGCGTGCGGGCCGCACCCTCGATAATCCTACCTGCCTCCGCCTACGCCTGGAGAAGGGCCAGGTTGTCGAGCTGCACGAGTTTGTCTGGGATCTCTACCAGGTCGACGATTTCTGGAGCTAAGGAACCTCTGCACAAGTCCGTGCAAGTCGTCTCCCTGCGGGGTCGGGGTC
>CAZGSN010000041.1:0-1500 GCA_964528465.1 uncultured Binatia bacterium (SeqCode) | reverse complement strand
CGTCTCGATCGAATCCGCGATGACTTCCCGGGACACCAGGGAGTATTTCATGCCCTCCGTGCCCATCGAGATGCCGTCGGAGATGGTGATCGTGTTGAACTCGACTGCCTTGCCGCCCGCGGCGTTCACGCCTTCCGCGGCTTCCTTGGCGAGCCGATTGATATGCATGTTGCACGGCGTCACCATGCTCCACGTGGAAGCAATACCGATCATGTTCTTCTTGAAGTCGGGATCCCCAAAGCCGACGGCACGCAGCATGGCGCGGCTAGGCGCACGTTCCGCAGACTCGGAGATGAGCTTGGAATGTTCGCGATCGGCGGTGGCAGACTTCCTTTTCGGCATGGTCGAGGCTCCTCTTACAGCAAGATCGAAAGTCATGCCCATAGAGGATCTGCGGCTCTGGACCAAGGGAGGTCCCACAGTGTTCTCCAGTGGCCCTAGTCCGGCGCGAAGATATCGTTGTCTTCGCTGGACCGCCTCTGCCGAAACCGAAACGGTTACGCCTGCGCTTCCTGCGTGTGCACGGGAACGCCGCACCCCGCACCGGCGAACTGGGGCACCGGGCACCTCCTGATCGGGTGCCAGCGCCGGATGGTGTGCGACAAATTTGTTGGGAGGCAAGCTTCCACCATCCGCGCGCTCACGCGCGCGGCTACACGGAGCCGGCGAAGACACAGTAGCCGCGACCGTGAGGCCATGGATCTCGGATGAAGGCCGACAATTTTGACGCACGCCCGCGTCGGATCAGGGAGTAGGAACCGGGTAGACCGTGCGATTTTCCTCAGGTAGGGTGCGCACCGTGCAAAATGTATTGGCTGTTGTTCTTGGGGGTGGTCGGGGCACGCGCCTAAGCCCGTTGACGCAGCATCGCAGTAAGCCGGCCGTTCCCTTGGCCGGGAAGTATCGTTTGGTCGACATTCCCATCAGCAACTGCATCAACTCCGACCTTCGCCACATCTTTGTCTTGTCGCAATTTCAATCCGCATCGCTCAACCGACACGTATCGCGCACCTATCGCTTCGATCCCTTCTCCGGCGGCTTCGTCGAGATCCTGGCTGCGGAACAAACCGAAGAAAGTGAAGACTGGTACCAAGGCACAGCCGACGCCGTGCGCAAGCAGTTGCGACGCTTCCTGCAGTTTCGGCCAGAGCACATCCTGGTGCTGTCCGGTGATCAACTCTACACGATGGACTTTCGCAAAATTCTGGATGTCCACCGTTCCAGCCGCGCCGACATTACCATTGCCGCGACTCCCGTCGGCGAACGCGACGCGTCGGAATTCGGGATACTACGAATCGACAGCTCCTCCCGAGTCGTCAGCTTTGTAGAGAAGCCACGGGACAGCAAGGTACTGAGCCAGCTCGCCATGAGCGATCAGTTGCTGCGCGCCAACGCAGTAGCGGAAGACCGGCGGTACCTGGCATCTATGGGAATCTACGTGTTTCGCACAGACGTGCTCGCCGACGCGCTGGAGGATCCCATGCGCGTCGACTTTGGGAA
>CAZGSN010000040.1:0-5089 GCA_964528465.1 uncultured Binatia bacterium (SeqCode) | reverse complement strand
ACCGGCGCACCGGGCACCTCCGGATCCGGCGTCAACGCCGGATCCGGGACGCGGCCCTTGATCTTTTCGCGCATCGCCCCTATTTCGAAACTTATCGAAATGAAAACGACGGCAGCGCATCACGAGCTGGCCAAGGCGCTGCGAGCCCTGGCTCACCCCAACCGCTTGGCCATCTTCGATCGTATCCATGAGGACGGGCTGTGTTGTCAAAGCGACGCCAAGGGCAACACCGTCTGTGCCATTGCCGAAGATTTCGACTTGGCCCTGTCGACGGTATCGCATCATCTCAAGGAGCTGCGCGACGCGGAGTTGATTACTTGCGAGCGGCGCGGGCAGCAGGTGGTGTGCGGCATCAACTATGAAACGCTGGGGCGTATCCTGGCGTTACTTTCCGGCAAACAAGTTGTCGGTCGGCGCCGCTCCACCGCGGCTCGACGTAAGCGCTCGTGAGGTACCCATGCACGTACTCTTCCTCATCGATCCTCTAGCGACACTCAATCTCGCTACAGAAACCTCGCTGCTCATGATCGAGGAGCTGCAGGGCCGCGGCCACGCTGCCTCGGTGGCAACGCTGGCCGACCTCTACCTTACCGAAACTGCCGCCGGGGTCCGTTCCACTCCGATTCGCCTCGACATGCAGCGCCAGCCTTTCTACGAGCTGGGGAGGGCTGAGGACGGGTCGCTAGCGCGCTTCGACATCGTGTTGATGCGCAAAGACCCGCCGGTCGATGCCGATTATCTCACCGCCACTTCTGCTCTCGAGCGTGCGGCGCAGGAGGTTGCCGTTCTCAACGACCCCCTGGCGCTGCGCTCGCTCAACGAGAAACTCCTGCCGTTGCGCTTCCCCGACCTGTCGCCGCCAACCTTGGTTAGCAACGATGCCGATCGCATCCTTGCCTTCGCGCGCACCCATGGCCGGGTTGTGTTGAAGCCCATGGAGGAATGCAGCGGTCGTGGCATTCGCATCGTCGATGCTGCGGATGCCGCCGAGGCGGTGCCGCAGTATGTCGCCGCGGCTAACGGGCGCTTCTTGATCGTGCAGAAGTTTCTCGAAGGCGTAACGGCAGGAGACAAGCGCATCCTCGTGCTCGAGGGCAATGCCATTGGCGTCGTCAATCGGATCCCCGCGTCGCGCGATCATCTCGCCAACATTCACCAGGGAGCCCGCGTGGAGGCCGCAGAACTGACCCGGCGGGATCGTCTGATTGTCGACGCGCTACGCCCCATGCTGGCGGAGAACGGCATCTGGCTTGCCGGCATCGATGTGATCGACGGGCACCTCACCGAGGTCAACATCACTAGCCCTTCCGCCGTACGACAGATCAATGCCGTCAGCGGCACGCACCTCGAACGCGAGCTTGTCGACTCGCTGGAGCGCCTGCACCAGTTCGTGGTGGCGGACCGTGGCTCGGATACGATCCCTGCGGCCTCTTGACTCACCCATGCCAGGCGACGACGATCCCCCCATGCGTTGCGCCCAGTGCGATACCGAGCTGCTAGCAGGCAAACAGTTTTGCCATGCTTGCGGTGCCCGTGCGGCATCGATCTGCAACCAATGCGGTGCGAGCGTCGACGGCGGCTTCAAGTTCTGCCCAGACTGTGGGGCCGGCATGTCGGCAGCAGAGCCTCGCCCACGACCGTCACGCACGCAGGCGGGCGCCTCCCCGGCCGTTCCCGAAGAGCTTGCCGAAAAGATTCGCGCCACGCGTAGTTCGATTGCTGGGGAGCGCAAACAAGTTACGGTGCTGTTCTGTGATCTCGCCGGGTCGACTGCTCTCGCCGAGCGTATGGACCCCGAGGAATACCATGACCTCCTCGAGCGTTACCTCGAGATTGCCTTTCGCGAAATCTACCGCTTCGAGGGTATCATCAATCAGCTTGCCGGCGACGGCTTCATGGCCCTGTTCGGGGCTCCGATTGCCCACGAGGATGCTCCGCAGCGCGCCGTGCGCGCCGCCTTGCAGATCCAGCAAGCCCTCATCCAGCTCAACGAGCAACTGCTCAGCGAACGCCAGCTCGAGCTGCACGCGCGCGTCGGCATCAACACCGGACCGGTGGTGGTGGGTAATGTCGGCAACGATTTGAAAATGGATTACACGGCGATAGGCGACACCACCAACCTGGCTGCACGCTTGGAAGCCTTGGCCGAGCCCGGGTCGGTGCTGATGAGTGAATCCACCTCACGTCTGGTACGCGGGTTGTTTCGGGTGCGCCCGCTGGGACCGCTCGCCATCAAGGGCAAGAGCGAGCCGATTGCCGTCTTCGAAGTGCTTGCCGCCAACGACGCGTCGCATCCGATGGCGCTGGCTGCCGAGCGTGGCCTGACTCCCTATGTCGGTCGTCACGCCGAGCTGGCACAGATCGAGTCTTGCTTCCAGCGCGTGCTGGAAGCGTTTCCGCAGGTCGTGACGATTGTCGGGCAGGCCGGCAGTGGCAAGTCCCGCTTGGTGTACGAACTCAAGAAGCGCCTGGAAGACCAGCCGATTCGCTACTTCGAGGCGCGGTGCTCGGCTTGGAATCAAATGGTTCCGTATGCTCCGTTCGTCTCCATGCTGCGCGACTACTTTGGCATCACCGGCGAAGACACGGCCGAGCAAGCGCGGATACGCATCGGCGAACGTTTGCGGCAGTTGGGCGGCAATTTACCGGAGGATGAGGGCCTGCTGTGCAACCTCCTCGGAGTCTCCGGTACCGGCATCAGCGAAACCGCTGCGGATGAAATGAAGCGCCAAACCCTCACCGCCGCGCACCGCTTGATTTCGGCCGAGAACGACATCCAGCCCACACTGATGATCCTGGAGGATTTGCAGTGGATGGACGAGCCCGCCCTGGAGATGCTCGAAGCGGCGCTGCTGGTGATGGAACGTCGCCGTGGCATGGTGTTGATTACCCATCGGCCGGACTTTCAACGCCCCTGGCAAACCAGCGCGGCGCAGACGCTGCTCAATCTGCGCGCCCTGTCAGAGGACGAAATCTGCACCATTGCCTGTGCCGTTGCCGGCGGTTCCCTGTCCAAGGACTTGGTCGCATTGATTCAGAGCAAGGCGGAGGGCAGCCCCTTCCTGGCGGAAGAGATAACACGTTCCTTGTTGGAGGAAGGAGCCCTGGCCACGAACGGGCAAGGCAGAGAGGCATCGGCCAAGGAGATTCGCATCCCTGGCACCGTGCAGGAGGTGGTGGCCGCACGCTTGGATCGGCTTGGCCCTGCCGCGAAGCGCGTGGTGCAGGTCGCCGCGGTTCTCGGGAGGCAGTTCGGTCGCGAGCAGTTACGGCACCTTCTCAAGGACGAAGAAATCGACCTTGACGCCGAACTCGAGACTCTAGAGCGCCGCGGTGTCGTACACCGCAAGAACCTCTTTGCCTTGGATCAATACCGATTCGGCGAGAGTGTCACCCAGGAGGTGGCTTACGAAGGGTTGCTGTTGAAACAACGGCGGCAATTGCACGAGCGCGTGGCCCAGCTCATGGAAGCTAGCCCGGGAGAAGAGACGGCGGAGCGTGCGGCTCTCATTGCTCATCACTATGTGCGTAGCGATAACCGCGAGAAGGCCGTCCAGGCACTTCTACACGCAGCCCGCAACGCCGAACGCGTTCCTTCCTTCAGCACTGCGGCACAGCGTTACGTGCAAGCATGGGAAATCCTAGCCGCCGACTTCGAGCGTCCCACCACACCGCACACATTGCAGCAATTGGGCTTGGATGCGGTCATTGGCATTGCGCGGATGACAGTCATCTACACGACTTCCGAGCCCCCTGGCCTGGACGAGACCCTGCGCCGTGCTCGGGGCGTGGCCGAAGCCCACGGAGATCAGTCGCGCCTAGCCAATCTGCTCACGTTCAGCGGCATGATGTTGATGAGTCGCGACCGCGAGCAATTCCCTGCCGGTCTCGCCCAAGTCGAAGAAGGGTTGGCGACGGCGCAGCGCACGGGGTCGGTTGCCATCATCGTCAGTATCTCGCGCGGTCTGGCGTGGGCTTATTTGCAGGATGGCCGGTTCGATCTCGCCATGCGTACCATGCGTTGGGTTGAAGCCCAGTTGCAGCAAATGGGCGAGGACACGCGACTGAGCGACCTCTACCTTGGCACCCTCTATTTGATCAACCGCATCGCCTTCTATGGAGGAGATTTCGACGAGGCGCTGACCAACACTACCAGGACCTACGATCTGGCGGTGCAAGTCAACAACCGCACCGTGCAGAGTGGCTCGGCAAGCACGCGCGCCCAGATTCATCTGGCCCGTGCAGAGTATGCAGAGTCGATTGATTGGGCCAAGCGTGCGGCGCAGGTGGCAAAGTCGATCGGCAACGTTTCCGCCTGTCACACCGCCATCGCTGTCAAGGTGCTCGCCAAGGTGGCACGCGGGGACACCATCGAACCTTCGGCCGATAGCGTAATGACGGCACACGACCTAACCAAAGACGCAGACTTTGGCATTGCGATACACTTGATCATCCGCGCCTTTGCCGCTGTCGGTGAGGTCGACTTGGCGGAACGGACTGCTCGCTTGGCGTACGGTCGTACGGCAGGTCGTCTGCGCGAAATGCTGGCCGCCTTGTCGCTTGCGGATGTGCTGGCACTTCGTGGTCCGGATCGCTGGGCGGAGGCGGAGCGTTGGTACGAGCAGGCTATCGTGCTCGCCGAGGCAATCGGTGCCAAGGCAACCCTTGCCGCAGCCAGAATCGGCGCCGGGGCTCTGGCGCAACTACGGGGCGAGCACGGTGTTGCCGATCGCCAGCTTCGTCAGGGTAGGCGCTTGAGCCACGAAATGGGCATGCAGCATTACGTCACGCAGGCAGAGAGTCTCCTCGCCGGTACGCAAGCTATACCTTTGCATGCGTTGTAAGGTGCTTCCCAATGACAGCCCGAGCCGAGGCCTGCGGACAGGAGTCGGTGCAGTGCCAGTTCACAACGTCCAACTGCGCCAACACCGGGTGTGGTGTCACTCAACGGCGCATGTGCGAGCTTGCAGCGCACCTTCAGAGCTCCTGACCTCGTGATGCGCAAGTGCCGAGAAAAGCTCGATTCGTCGGACAGCACGCAGATTCTGTAATGATCCCGATACGGCTGAGGTTGATTCGGAACGGAGAA
>CAZGSN010000039.1:0-21315 GCA_964528465.1 uncultured Binatia bacterium (SeqCode) | reverse complement strand
GGCGGCGTTTGCAGCGCGGCAAGAAGAGCCTCGCTCTCAACCTGAACCACCCCCGGGGCTTGGAGATCCTGCGCCAGATCGTCGCTCAGTCCGACGTGGTCCTCGACAACTTCAGCCCACGCGTGATGCGCAACTGGGGTTTGCACTACGCCAGGCTATGCGAGCTAAGAGCCGACATCATCGCGGTGAGCATGAGTGGTTTCGGTCATGACGGCCCTTGGCGCGACTATGTAAGCTACGCGCCAACCCTGCAGGCTCTCGCAGGCTTCTCCTATTCGATGCGTTATGCGGACGGTGAGCCCCTCGGCTGTGGTTTCTCTTACTCCGATATCGTCGCCGGCTGGATGGCGGCGTGGGCGACCTTGCTAGCGGTCTGGCAGCGGCAGCGCAGCGGCCGAGGCCAGCACATCGATCTGGCCCAGCTCGAATGCCTCACGGCCCTCCTCGGACCGCAGATTCGACGTGCCTCGCGGGAAGCACTCAATGAGGGCTCCCTGATTACCGCACCAGTGATTGACAATCGAACGCAAGAAATGCCAAGTGCACCGCACGGAGTCTATGCCTGTGCCGACCGACCCAATGGCAGCGCCAAGGAGCGCTGGTGCGCGCTCGCTGTTTTCGGCGAGGAAGAGTGGGCGGCATTTTGCTCGGCACTCGGCAACCCTGCATGGACACGCGAAGACCGCTTTCGCGGGTTGGCGGAGAGGCTGCGCAATGGCGCCGAACTCGATGCTCACATTGCAATGTGGACACGGCAAAGAGCAGCCGAGAACGTGATGCAGCATCTGCAGAGCTATGGGATTGCCGCCGCAGTTGTGGCTGACGCCCGCGACTTGGGCGAAGGCGAACACCTACGGGCGCGTGGCTTTTTCGCAGGTACGTCAGAGGAAGGTGAGAGCTTCCTGATGCAAGCGCCGGCACCGCGCCTGTCGCACACGGCCGGCAAGATGGATGCACCGGCTCGCCATTTGGGCGAGCATACGAGAGAAGTTCTCAGTTCTCGCCTGGGGATTAGTTCCGGGGAAATTAGTAAGCTTCGACAAGCAGGGATCATCGCCTGAGGCAAAGAGGAGGAACCGCCATGCCACGTGAGTTCAAGACCATTCTGTGTCCCACCGATTTTTCGGACGAGTCGGGGCGAGCCATTGAGTACGGCGTGCGCTTCGCCCGTTACTCCGATGGCCTGCTCTTGCTGGCCCACATCGTGCACATCCCCTCGGAGCACTACCGCGATGAAGCCGGCCACATCATGCGCTTCGACGATCTCAAGGTGAACGCCCAACTCAGGCTGCAAGAGTTCCGCGACAAGTTCCTGGGGGACTACGGAAACTATGAACTCATCACCGACATCGGGGATCCATACGAGCAGCTCATGACGATAGCCAACGACCGCAAGGTGGATTTGATCATTACTTCCACGCACGGCCGTACCGGCATCGAGCATCTGGTCATGGGCAGCGTGGCCGAAAAGATTGTGCGCCACTCTCCGTGCCCTGTGTTCGTAGTGCGTCGCGGGATCGACTAGACGGGAGCCGCTGAGTTTTCAGGAGCGGCGTAGAGTTCCTCCGAAGCGTCGTCTACGCCGCTCGCGCTTGCGGGCGGCGACACCAATCGAGCACGAACGCCTCCACTTGGATCTTCGGATCTCCAGGGGCGGACTTGAGGCGCAGGTCGAGTTCCGACAGTCGAATGAGTGCTGTACGCAAGTCGGGAGCCGGCACTTGGCTGGCATCTTGAAAGCGACGGTACAAAACAAACGGGTGAGACTTTCCGAAGGCGGCTTGCGTGTCGGCGTCGATTTCCGGCAGCACACGACTTTGAAAATCGTTGTAGGAAATATTGGCACGCCAGCGTCCGCGCAAAGAACCCTCGAGGCATTCGCGTGCGCTAAGCAGCAAGCGGAGTTCGCGGGCCACCATGGCCAGCAAGCGCAGTGGCGGTTCCCCTTGTTCGAACAAGCCGCGTAGCAGGGGCAGCGTCTTGGCTGCACTACGCGAGCAAAAGGCGGCAGTGAAGTCGAAGATCCACGACTCCGCCATGTCGCGGAAACAGAGGCGTACGTCCGCTTCGCTTACGCTGGTCGCATCGCCGCCGTAAAGGCACAGCTTCTCAAGTTCGCGTAGGAGCATCTGCGCATCATTGCCCGCACGGCGCAAAATCAGCTCGCGGGCGGGTCCAGCAAGCTGCTTTCCGAACTGGCGTGCCACTTGCGCCACCAAGTCTTCCACCGCTTCGCGGCTAAGGGCACCGCTGCGCTCGCGCGCCACCTTGAAATCAACAGCGGCACCCAACTCCTTGATGCGCTTTACCAGACGCTTGCGCCCATCGATTTCGCCGGCGCTCAACACAAGGACGCACTGCGGCGGCATGCCGGCCTCGAGAAACTCGAGTAGCGCCGTGCTCTCATCCTGGTGAGCCGCCACTTTCAGCTCACGAGTTAAGGCCGCGGTGTGGATCTTGTCGAGGACGGCGAGATCCTCACTATCCACATCGTCGCCAAACACCTCACGAACGCGCGTCTTGGTGGTTGCCGTCCAGCGGATGGCTTCGAGCTGCTGTTGATCCCAACCAGCTAGAGCAACGAGCGACAATAGCTTTTCCATCGCGTCTTGCTCGCGCCCATCGGCCCAAGCGGCAAGCATGGCCTTGGCAACGTCTCCACGCTTCTCTCCGGACAACAGCACCGGACTCTCCCGCAGCCACACCACCTTGGTGCCGGGAAAGAATCCGCGCGTGCGCAGGCTATCGAGAACGACAGAAAGCCCAGTTACGCGGCCATCGTAGGTTTCTAGATTGAAGGATCGACTGGCGGCTGGGACCAAAACCTCGATCAAGGCGTTGGCCGCGGCTCTGGTATCGGCGGCTTCGCCCACAAGCAAGTAGACGCTAGCCGACTTCCCCGACTTGGCAGCGGCCACAATGGTCTTTAGCTGTGCGTGAGGGGACGGCTCGCTTGCGGCTTGTGCCATAGGCGAAGCGTACTAGCGTGTCTGGTTGCATGAGTCATTGGCCGCCAACGCAGGGCCACGTCAAAGTCGCCTCCGGAAGACCTGAGGGGCTCCATCCGACGCGGGCTGGGGGCAGCCCGTCTCCCATGCTCACGCAAATCAGCAATGGAGACGCCGCGCCCTCGCGGCGCATCAGGCGAAACGCCTCCGTCGACGACTTTGGCGTGGCCCTGGCCGCCAACGGCTGCCCCGTTGACGCGACGACACAACTACGAACACATCCTTTGGGTAGGGTTCGGAGGTCGAGATTATCGACGGCCCAACAAAAAAAGGAGGCGACCCAATTGGGCCGCCTCCTAAGGAATCGCAACTAAGAATCGACTTACTTGCGGGTGGACTTCTTGAACACCGCTTCTGCACGATCGGCAGCAGAAGTGGCGCGGTCGGCGGCAGCCGAGGCACTCTTGGCGGCCGACTCAGCCTTGCTGGCTGCGGCTTCGGCGCGGCTAGCGGCTGCTTCCATACGGCTCAGGGCTTCGTCCTTCTTGGCCGAGCAACCGGCCACGGCGAACATTCCCAAAAGAGCCACCGTTACATACGTTTTCTTTGTGAACTGCATTGTTCCCTCCTGTGTTGGAATAGAAATGGGCTGTTGCTTACTTGTAGGTCTTCTTGCGGAACATGCCTTCCGCCTTCTGGGCTGCGGCTTCCGCACGGTCTGCCGCTGCGGCTGCCTTGGCGGCGGCATCGGCCGCCTTATTGGCTGCGCTTTCGGCCTTAGAAGCCGCTGCTTCAATCCGGGCTGCCATGCCATCTTCCGCCGCCTTGTTGTTGTTGGCGCAACCGGAGGTCGCTCCCAACACCATCAAGCTCATGGCGCTAACTGCAATACGTGTCCTCTTACTCAACCGCATATGGCATCTCCTTCCGCATCAAGAGAGAATTTCACTGACAAGACGGCGCTCCAAATCGCACAAAAAAACTTAGGCTGCAAGGTCTGCGACGCCAAAACTACTCATAATCGATAGCAGGCAAGCTAAAAGTCGACGATAACGCCACCGCTTCCGGGCGCCGCGCCTCCGGGTGGATTGAGCTGATATTGCCGTAAAGGCTGGCGATTGGTGTAAACATCTGTCGAATAGGTGAAGGCCAGAGGCCTCTGGGGGCGATCACTCTCTTCACTAGGTGGTTCCTGGGTTGCTACTGCCGTAGCCGGGACATCCTCCTTGGCCAGTGGGCGACCCATCACCAAGGAATGTTCTACGTTGAGCCCATCGCGACGCCCGGTACCACGCAGCTCCAACCCTTCTAAAAACTGGCGCAGGCGTAGCGCGTCGAGTTGCTGAACCTGTGTCGGGAACCGACCCTTCTGCACTTGCGTGTAGCCGTTGGCGCCGACCTCGACCGAGCCGCTCAGCACACCCAGCTTACCGAAGACCTGCACTGTGTCGGTGAGGCCGATGACTTCCGTGAGTTCGGTTTCGGGACTGTAGACGACGATCATCTCGGTTCCCCGTACGCCGGATATGGCCGTAGGGGTCTCAATCTCGAAGCGAGCCTTAGAGGCTTTGTACTGCTCCCCTACCCACGCGTGCAGCTTGCCCTTGCTCAGGCGCAACAGAGCTTGACGCTTCCCCGGTTGGGAGTCGAAGGATTCGATCGAAAGTTCGGAAGCAGCCCCAAGGTCCACCACCGTATCGTCTTCGAAAAGGAGCTTGGCTCGCGTGCCTGCGGCAGTGCGCAAACGCGCGCCACGCTCGACTTCGTCCGCGGTACCCAGCGCCGCCCAGGCCTTGCCGCGTTGCACCTCGAGAACGCCCTGAAGGGCTACCACCGTAGCGATGCCGTTGGCGGCAAGCACAGGCGCCGCCCACGTGCACAGCAAACCCATTCCACAAGCCAGCAAAGAGATTTTGCGTCGTTGCATCGCCATCTCCTCAGAACGTTACCCGTACGCCGGGAGAAACAATGAAGCGGTCGTACTCGAAGTTCTCGATGTTGGAGCCATTGATCACCGCCAGAAAGTCGGCCGTCAAAGCAATATTCTCTGTTACCGCGTACGCACCACCGACCAAGAAGAAGTGAGAGTTGTCATGGCGACGGAACGCGAACGAAGAGTTCGGCGCGCCGGCGAAGCTGTTGGGATGGTCGTAGTCTTCCAGACGGAACAAGTAGGAGGTGTGGACTCGCAACGACTCCAGGATCGCGTAACCGGCCCCAACATCGAATTGGTAGCCGCTGTATTGGAACTCGCGACCCGCCGGTCCATTCGAAACCGTGTCCTCCTTGTCGTACTGCAAACCACCGGTAAGAGTCAGTCCAAGCGATTCCAGATCGGCTTGTTGGCGAATGCCGACGGCGTGGTTGTAGCCGTCACGGCCAGGGTTGTATGGCTTCTCGAAAAAGTCCCGCCCGCGGAAGGTGTAGTAGACTTGTCCCTGCAAGCCTTCCGCTTCGGGGAAAGCCACCCATGGGGTCACCAGGCCCTCCTGGTAGAAGCTCTCGTAGTCGAGCAGGTAGTAGTGCCACTCTCCAGCCAAACCGTAGCGCACCTCGCCCCAATGCGAGGCCACTTCCATCCACAGGGGAAAAGCCAGTAGATCAAACTCGCTGAGCGAAAAGTGCACGCTGCTGCGGGCCTCGCCGCCCATCGACAACGACCACAAATCGTTGTCCACCAAACGGTAGCTGCCACCAGCGGCAATCACCGCCCGGCCATCGCCTTCCCTGGTCAAATCGTTCTTGCTTCCCGGCAGTGGCGTTGGCTTCGGATTGGCACGCAGCGGCGGATCGTCGCTGGGCCCGGCAATTACGTTCGAATCGTACTCCAAGCCTAGCTTCGCGAACACGGACCATGGCTTGTCCGCTCCCCCACCTCCGAAACCAGGAGGGGCATCGATCTCGTCGGCCAAGTACGGCCGCGCGGCAATGGCCATTTCTCCCCCGGGGTGCTCTTGCGTCACCTTCTCAAGCTCGCTGCGCGCTGCCGCGCCGCGACGCTGGCGAATCAGTGCTAGTCCGTTGTAGTAGCGGGCGGCGGCACGGACCTCGGGATCGCTCTGGGCCTCCGTAAGATACTTGGAGGCCTCGGTATTCTCTCCCAAGCGATAGGCGGCCACTCCCAAGAACAAAGCGCTAACGTGCCGTTCGCTACCTTCTTTGTAGGCGCGTTCGAGCCAAGTCTTGGCCTCGGCCGCGCGCCCTACCTCGAGGTAGGCAATGCCTACGTCGAGTGCCGCGTGCGGCAATCCGGGCTGTAGCGCGAGTGCCTTCTCCATGTCGGCGATGGCCGCTGTCGGCGCACCACGCTTGCCCTGGGCGAGACCGCGATAGTAGAGGCTCCAGGCATCGTTGGGGTCTGCCTTTACAGCCTGATCGAAGAGCGTGAACGCCTGCTCCCATTGGCCCTTGTTGAAGGCCAATAACCCCCGCGCGTAATGAACCTGCGACTGCACGCTGGCCAAGGTTGGGGCGGCCAAGGTTATCGTCAGCGACAGGGCAGCAATACCCACGGCCCAGCTTGATTTACGGCGCCACATCTCGACCTTGCTCCTCACTCCCCACCGCATCGCGCGCTATCGGTTCCCATCAGCTCACGGCCATTCACGGCGCCGGCAGCGGCGACACGAACTGTCCGAGCGCCACTGGATTCTGTCCGACCGGTATCGTGGCTACGACCTCGTTGCCCGCCGCATCAATCACAGCAACGGTATTGGTCAGTCGCATGGCCACGAAAACGAGGTCTCCCTCAGGGCTAGTCGAAATGCCGAAGGGCGCCAGCCCCAAACCAATCACCGTATGCACGACCGTATTGTTGACCGTGTTGAACACGGTGACGGTATTGTCGTTGGTGTTCGAAATGTAAGCGCGCGAGCCGTCGGGGCTAACCGTCACGGCAATCGGGAAATCACCGACCGAACGCGTGATGAAGCCATTGTTCGAGGTGTCGATGATGGCGATCTGGTCGAGCGCGCCCAGAGTCACGTAGACACGCGTGCCACTGGGATTGACGCTGATACCGAACGGTGAGGTCGGCATCGGAATCGTTGCCGCCACCGACAGCAGCTCCGTATCGACCACAGAAACCGTTTGGCTACCGTTGTTGGCGACGTAGAGTCGCGTGCCGTCAGGACTGATGGCCAATCCCGCCGGCGTCGCTCCAACCGCAATCGATGTTACCACCTTGGTGGCCGTATCGATGATCGCCAGACGATTGTCCCCGCCGTTGGTGACATAGGCCCGGGCTCCGTCAGGACTGAATACGATCGCCCGTGGCCGTGTTCCAACCGGGATGGTGTCCAGCAGGCTATTGGAAGCCGTGCTGATGATCGACACGGTGCCGTCCACAAGGTTGGTAACGTAAACCTCGGTACGCGACGGGTTGACCGCCACACCCGAGGGCTCATCCCCTACAAGAACCGTGGTGAGCACGGTGTTCGTGGCCGGATCGATGACCGAAACGTTGTCGCTGCCTTGATTGGTGACATAGGCACGAATGGCTGTCGTTGGCGAAGGTGAGGCTGTCGGCGTGGGCGATGTCGTTGCCGTCGGCGTGATCGTAGTCGTCGATGTCGACGTTGGAGTCAGCGTTGCCGAAGGTGTCGAGGTAACGGTCCACGTGGCAGTCGACGTCGCCGTCCAAGTTGGGGTTCGCGTTGCGGTGAAGGTCAACGTTGGAGTCGAGGTCGGCGTGTCCGTCGCCGTGTGGGTCGGAGTCGAAGTTGCCGTGAACGTGTGCGTCGGCGTTGCCGTTGCGGTGTCGGTGCTAGTCGCGGTTGGCGACTGTGTCGCTGTCTCCGTCGGTGTGTAAGTTGGTGTTGCAGTTGCCGTATCGGTCGGCGTTGCGGTGGCCGTCTCTGTTGGCGTAACTGTCGCCGTTTCGGTTGCCGTTGCCGTCGCAGTGTCGGTTGCCGTGGCCGTAGTCGTCGGCGTCGCGGTCTCCGTAGCGGTCGCCGTTGGCGTATCCGTAGCGGTTTCCGTGGGTGTCACGGTCACCGTCGGCGTTTCGGTAGCTGTCGCCGTTTCCGTCGGCGTGGAGGTTATCGTCGGCGTTTCCGTGATCGTCGGAGTCTCGGTTGCCGTGGGGGTATCAGTGATTGTTGGCGTCACCGTCGGGGTATCGGTTTCCGTCGGCGTTGCCGTAATCGTCGGCGTCTCCGTGGGAGTTGCCGTATCCGTGATTGTTGGAGTTTGCGTCGGTGTGTGCGTATCCGTCGCCGTCGCTGTTACCGTGGGCGTATCCGTGATGGTCGGCGTCGCGGTGGGAGTCTCGGTAGCTGTCTCCGTGGCAGTCAGTGTCACCGTTGGCGTCTGCGTGGGTGTCTGAGTATCCGTCGGCGTTTGCGTGGCCGTCTCGGTCGCTGTCTCCGTAGCGGTAGCCGTGATCGTCGGCGTTTCCGTTGCCGTGGCGGTTGGCGTATCGCTTGGCGTGGCGGTCGGTGTTTCCGTTGGCGTCGACGTAGCTTCGGGCGTCGCTGTCAGCGTGATGCTCGGCGTTGCTGTTGCCGTTGCCGTAGGCAACAAGGTTGGCGTGTCGGTGGGCACTCGCGTTGCCGTTTGCGTGGCCGTCACCGTCGGAGGCGCAGCGGCCGTATGGAAACGGTAGACGTAGTTGGTGAAGGCTCGTTCATCTGCGGTTTCGGCACTGATGCTTACCGAAACGCTTTGACCGGGCGGCAGGCCTTTTTCCAAGCCGAAGATCACTCGATATCCCGAGACGCCCTTGTTCTCGTCCGCGTTGCAGCTCTCGCTTGGGTCCGCATCGTCGCAGGGGCGTACAAAGGCGTCCCCCGATGTCTCGACACCTCCGATCACGATCGAGTCACCATTAACCACTACTTCCAGCGTGCGACGCACGATACTCAAGTTTGCTGTCGTCTTGTCGACGGCAACGACGAAGGAAGCGGTTTCTCGAGGATCCACTCCGGTTGCTTGGGGCAATGGGTCGAACAGGGTTACGAACGGCTGGGCGAGGACCTTAACCTTGTCCCCTTCGCAGGCCGTTCCGGCTGCCGCGCAAGCATTCACGTTGGCGCCGCCCACAATGGTCACCGGGATCGCATCACTCTTGTACGAAGGAAGAATCGGCGGCTGCGGTGGCTCACAACTGAGAACTACATCCATGGGGTAGTCGTACCCCAAGACCTGCACGGTAACGTCCCCCGCTGCCAGGCCGTCGATGGTGACGGAACGCTGGACCTTCGGATCTACAAGACGGCAGGTCTCAAAAACGCCGCCGCGAAGCACGCTCACCGCCACCGAGGCAACGCTCGCGGGCACCTCGCTGCTTCCTTCGAAGGCACGCGGTACGGATCGGTTGCCGTTCGCAGCCGACGCCTCCCACGCAACTTGGAGCTGCACTCCACCGGTAGAGTTGGGAGTGCCCGATCCGGACCCTCCTCCGCCACACCCAGCCAGGGGCACCAGGAACGCGATGGCAAGAAGCCCGATACGATGAAAATTGATTTGTCGATGGGAACTCAATGGATACACCCCACCCTCCTCAGCGGCAGCGAAAAACGCCACCGCCATACACCAGCCGTTGAACCCAGGTCAAGTAAGCGCGCACTAACACCACGCGCATGTCGAGTCTTCCAGCACACGAGAGCACTTCCTTGCTTCCTCATCGGCGCTGCGTCGCCGAACGAATTGTGAGCGTATAACTTCCGGCGTCGGCAGGGCTTGCTCCCGAGGTCCGCAACAAGGCCGCCCTTTCGTTGCCCAAGAGCAGGAGGCGGCCTGGGTCCTCCAAGAGCAGGACGTTGGAACCTAAGGGCATTGGCCCCTTGATGTCGGTAACCTCACTGGTGCTTGCAAACGTTGCATTGATGTTGCCGCGAAATCCCTCGTTGTAGCGAACTCCTACCTCATTGGCGCTGACGAGGTTCCATGCCGAAGGGCGCCCTGACGCCGCGGCGCAACTGCCTGGGCCAACCATGCCTGTGCGCGTTTCACCAAAGCCAATTCGCGGCATCGGACACAGGGCTAGCCGCGTATTGTAGGTGGCGGTTGCGGCCCCCTGCGTTGGCGTCACCAGGAAGCCGGTAAACTGGGGCGAGTGCGTGATCGGCAGATCCGACAACTGCGACAAGCAGCCGCTCGCAGGGATCGTGTCGCCTCCCGGCAACAAGCCGACAATGCAAACACCATTCGACGGCAAGAGGCTGGCGACTTGGCCTACCGCGGTAGCCGCCGGCAGGTTGTAGGCGTCGAAGAGCTTGCCGGTGGCTGTTGCACAGTCGCCGTTGGCAAACGCGCCAGTCACGTCTCCAAGCATCGCCGTGGACGAAGGGCAGGAGTACGCGCGCAGCGTGAACGCCGGGGGATCATCGGGTAGTGGATCCAAGCCCGCCGTCGAGCGTGAGGCCTCGACGAAGTAGAAACCATCGACAGGCAAGAACAGGCTGATTCTGGCATCGAGCGAGGACAGCTCGACTGGGTCATCCTCCTTCGCCACTACCCTGCCGTCCGGGCCAATCAAGCGCAGGAACGAGTTGAAGGCCTGCGAGCGCATCTCAATGGTAGTGAATTGCCCCGCGGTCCCCTGGAAACTGTAGACCCGATGGTGACGGTTGCCGAAGCCGCGGCAGTCAAAGGCCGTGAACTGAGTCGACACCATGGCGCCCGTTTCCAAGTTGATTCCCCCGGCCGTCGGACAACGCTGTAACGTAAGCTGGTAGTTGGTGATCTCGCCGGTGCGATCTTCGGGATCTTCAGGATCAGGCGGCTCCAGCGCGAAATTGTTGGCTACAACCAGTAGGTATGTGCCGGCTGCCGGTAGGGTCACGGCCAACTGCGCGCCATCGCCGCTCAACGGCGAGCTGTCGTCGTCGGTGGCGACGAGCGGATAGCCGGCGCTCTGCGGGCCATACACGAACAAATGCGGATCATCGTCCGCCTCCAGGCCAATGGATACCAAATCGCCGGCTGCCCCCGTGAACGAATACAGCTCGGCAGCGCTATTGAGTTCCGGCAAGTCGTCGCTCACGTACGGAATCTGCAACGGCGCCGCACAGCGAGTGGTACCGGTGTTGCCGGTGAGCATTCCGGCAATGCTCGTAGAGCCGACCGTGGAAATTTCCCCGAGCGGAATGGGGGCACAGATAGGAGAGCGGATCGACAACGAGTAGCGCCCAGCCCCTTCCAACTCGCCGCCTATCCCCAACAAACTAGCGTTGCTGGAAACGATGATGCGATAGGTGCCCACCTGCGTCGCCAAAAAGCGGGCCTGCGAGTCACTGCCCTCTGGATCCCCCGGAAAGGCATCGTCCGCCTCAGCCGGATCGAAGAGTTCAAAGCCGTCGGGACCAATCAAGGAAAACACCGGGTCCATTGCCGAGTCCGAGCCGACGCGGCGCAGGAGAATGTCGAGGTTGGTTGGGACATTGTTGATCTGCACGACATAGCTGTCGGATGGGTTGATGCTGCGCCCGACCGAGGGAGCCCCTGGGTCCGGACAGTCACTCAAGTCCAAACTGCGATTCGCCGCCCCCGGCAGGGCCAACGGCTCCGGCGTCGGGCAAGCACGAGTGGTGACGATGATTTGATAATCTCCCAGAGCCACGGGGCTCAGCGGATGCGAGGTGACGAGAACCTCGTAGGCCGCGGAAGTAGTGGAGAGAATTTCGATCGGCGATTGCCCCTCGACAATTTCGAATTGACCCGCGGCATCGATGACGCGGATTAGCGGCGTAATCGCGGGCGTCGATGTCGCCACCACCTGAATCGCAGCCGCGAATCCAGGGGCCACGGTAAGTCCATAGATGTCGGTGCGGCGCGCTGTCCCCGCACCCGTACCACCGAAAGACCGCAAACAATCCGATGCAGTCAGAGACGCGTTGGTGGCGCCAACGGCAAGAGACTGCTCGACGCAGGTTTCGGTCGGGGTGGGCGTCACCGTACGCGTCTGGGTTCTGGTTGGCGTGGTGGTGATGGTCCTCGTCGACGTCGGCGGCAAGGTCGACGACCGCGTGGCGCTGACACTGGGCGTGGGGCTTGGCGTGCGCGTGGGTGACGGAATAATCGGGGTCATCGTGGCCGTCGGTGTCGGCGTCGCCGTCGGTGCCGCACAGTTGAGTTCTTCCAACTGCACGATGCGTACGGCGTCGGCAATGGTAACGGCGCGATCACGGTTGGCGTCGGCGCGTTCCCGCTGCGCCGAGCCGGTTCCGTTCGTGTACAGCAAAGCAAAGAATGGCGTCAGGTCGCCACGGTTCACAAAGCCGCTGCCATCGACATCACCACCGCACACCTGCGCTTCGGCCGTAGTCAGAAATGCGACGGACAGAAAGAGGACCAGGGAGAGGCTCTGTTGGAGACGATACAAATGGAAGCTTCCTGAAGTGGCCGCCATGATTCGGCGACGTGGCGCATGAAGTCAATACGGCAAGTGAAATCCCATTAAGTCCCCAAGATTCAGCTCTGGAATTGGTCCGGCCAAGATCTCGCCCCCTGGACGGGTAATCCAAGTTCCGGTTCCCTAAGAATCCCGGAAGTCTTCTGTACTCCACCGAGAGGCTTGTGCAATTTCTGCGACGTCGATATTGGCGCGGCCGTGAGCAAATCCACCACCTCTGCTGCTGTGCTGGAAGAAATCTCGCGCTTGCGAGCACAGCTCGACGACCACAACTACCGCTATTACGTGCTCGACGATCCAAGCATCTCCGATGCCGAATACGACCGCCTGTTACGTCGCCTGAGCGATTTGGAAGCGGCCCACCCGGACTCGATCAGTGCGACATCGCCGACGCAGCGTGTGGGCGCGCCGCCCTCGGCGAAGTTCGAAAGTGTCCGCCACACGCTGCCCATGCTGTCGCTCAACAATGCCATGGACGAGGCCGAGCTGCGTGAGTTCGATGAGCGCGTGCGCCGTCTGCTGAAGAGCGAACAACCCGTCGAGTATGTCGCCGAGCCAAAGCTCGACGGTCTCGCCATCGAGTTGGTCTATCTGGACGGTAAGCTGAGCGTGGCCTCGACGCGCGGCGACGGCAGCAACGGCGAGAACGTTACCAGTAACGTGCGCACCATCCGCAGCGTGCCACTGCAACTTCGGCAGGGGCATGGGGCACCAGCGGTTCCGGCGCGGGTGGAGATTCGCGGCGAGGTGATCTTGCCACGCGCCGCCTTCCGGCAAATCAACGAGGAACGTGCCGCGCGTGGGGAGTCGTTGTTTGCCAACCCGCGCAACGCCGCCGCCGGCTCGTTGCGTCAGCTCGACCCGCGCATTACCGCCGGCCGACCGCTGGCGGTTTTTTGTTACGCCCCCGGACACATCGACAGTTTCGAGCTGGCAACCCATGTCCAGTTTCTCGAAACCATTCGCGCCTGGGGCTGTCGCACCAATCCTCTCAACCATCTTTGCCGCGGTGCCGATGAGCTGATCGCCTACCACCGCAACATTGCCGCGCGCCGCGCCGAGTTGCCCTACGAGGTGGATGGTGTCGTCGCCAAGGTCAACAGCTTTGCCGCCCAGCGCCAACTTGGCGAGGTGTCGCGCTCGCCGCGCTGGGCAGTGGCCTACAAGTTCGCCGCGCAACAGGTGACGACGCGGGTGCGCGACATTGTTCCCTCGGTCGGGCGCACCGGCACCATCACTCCCGTTGCTGAGCTAGAGCCCGTGTTTGTCGGTGGGGTAACGGTATCGAATGCCTCTCTGCACAACATGGATGAGGTGGAGCGCAAAGATATCCGCATCGGCGACACGGTAATCGTCGAACGTGCCGGCGATGTCATTCCCTATGTAGTCGGCGTCGTCTCCGACCGCCGCGACGGCAGCGAGCGTAAATTCCAGATGCCGGCGCATTGCCCAGTGTGTGGTAGCCAGGTGCTGCGCGAGGAAGGCGCTGCGGCCTATCGCTGCATCGGTATGAGCTGCCCGCGCAAGCTGCGCGAAGGGCTACGCCATTTCGCTTCCAAACACGCGCTCAACATCGACGGCATCGGCGACAAGTTAGTGGAGCAGCTCACTGAGCGCGGCCTCGTGCGCAGCGTGGCCGACCTTTACGTCTTGACCAAGGAACAGCTCGCCGACCTCGAACGCATGGCCGACAAGTCGGCGCAAAACGTCGTCGACGCCATCGCCGGCAGCAAGCAGACGACGCTGCCGCGGTTCATCCTTGGACTCGGCATTCCGCAAGTGGGCGAGCACATGGCGGAGCTGCTGGCCGATCATTTCGGCAACATGGCTGCCCTGGAGGAGGCAAGCGAGGAGGAGCTTCTGTCGATTCGAGAAGTCGGACCCGAGACCGCCGGTGAAATCCATGCCTTCTTTGCCGACGCCGCCAATCGTGAGGTCATCGCCAGATTGCTGCGGGTAGGGGTCGTGCCGCAAGCGGCGCCGCGCGTGCGTTCGGGCGCTTTGACAGGCAAGACCTTTGTGCTCACTGGCGCCTTGTCCATGCCCCGGGAGCAAGTGGCAAAGCAGATCGAAGCCCATGGGGGAAAAGTCACCAGCAGTGTCAGCAAGAGCACCAGCTACGTCGTCGCCGGTGCCGAGCCCGGATCCAAACTCGAAAAGGCAACCAAGCTTGGCATCCCGGTCCTCGATGAAGCGCAATTGCAGCAGCTCCTGGAACCGTCCCCCACCGTTAAAAGCTAGGGAACCCCTGCACAAGTACCCCCGTAACCAGATCTTACCCTTACCCACAAATTTCAGTGCTGGACACCGCGCCCTGAAAAGCAAGATGGGCCGGAAATGCCTGGTGTGACCACGAATTTCACGGTTGGCACGGATGGCCGCAGAGCCGTAAAGGCGGGGAGAGAGCAAGAAGAACGGAAGAATCAACAGGAGGCAACGGAGAAAATAGAGAGGGTCTTTTCAGTTTCTTGAAGTCCTTCCTCTGTTCCCTCTGTTGCCTCCCGTTCAATTTCTCATTTTGGTTCCGGCCAACGGCCGGGCTGCGTAATCTGTGGTAATTCCAACGGTGTCCAGCGGGCCGACGTGTGGGTAAGGCCAAGGGAACCAGATCGGGGTCGGAATCGGTATCGGTAACGGAATCGGGCGCGACACATGTGGGGAGATGCCGCGTGAAGTGAGCTCGATACCGATTCCGATAGCGACCCCGACCCCGCAGGGAACGCTTACACGGACTTTTGCAGAGGTTTCCTGACGCCCAACTCGTCTTCGCTGGACGAATCATCCTGCACGGATCCCCTTGGGCCGGCGCATCTGAGGCAACACCCTGCACCGGCGCACCGTGATCTCCTGCGGAGACACAGGATCGACGCGCCGGGCGAGAGTGTGCTAGTTGCGCAACTGCGAATAGGCGCACCGAGGCAAAGGAGAGATTGAGATGGCCAAAGCAAAGAAGTCTTCCACCCGTTCCACGACCCCCACGCAGCGCGCAAAGGCGGCGGTTTCGCGTGAGGCGCGAGCGGCATACGGCGAGATCGAGAAGGGCGTGAAGCTCCTCGAGAAGTCGATTACGGAGATCCAGAAGGGCGCCTTGCGCGCCGAGAAAAAAATCGAGGCCGATGCCCGGGCGCAAGTGCGCGAGTTGCGCAAGGAGGCGCGCGCACGTCTCGCCGACCTACAAGGGAAGCAGAAGGATGCGGCGCGTGTTCTCGGCCGTCTGCAAGCTGCCGCCGATGAATCGTGGCAAGAGATCAAGGCTTCGGCCGACACCATTTTGAGCGATGCACGCAGCACGGCAACCTCGATCGCCGAACGCCTGCGCCGCGCCTTCCAGGGCTAACACGCGCGGCCGCGCTGGCCGCAAGGCTTTGGCTTACACCACACCCGAGGCACACTCCTCGGGTGTGGTTGCATACAATCCTGTTCCGAGATGTGCTCCTGGCCTCGCCTGCTGTTGCTCCTCGCCATGCTCACCTTAAGCCCCGGCTGCGACGACGCCTGCGTGGTTGCGTACCGCTTTGATGCCAACAGCGGCTTATGGGTAGCCAGCGGCTGCGGCTCGATCACCTTCGTAACCACGCCAACCCCCACGCCGACCCCACGCTGAGCACAGGCCTGGCCGAAACAACTTGGTATCGGACTTTCTTCCCGCGGCCCATCGAGTCTTCGCTGGCCTTCTAGACTCGCCCAGCGACTTCCGTTAAGAGCTGCCCCCGCCGGAAACACCAACGCTGACGTAGCTCAGCCGGCAGAGCAACTGATTCGTAATCAGTAGGTCGGCGGTTCGATTCCGCCCGTCAGCTTGAGAGAAAGCCCTTGCCCCGCAAGGGCTTTCTTCGTTTCTGGCGCAGGAAAGCAACTACAACCGCGCAAGCAGGTAGGCAACGGGGAAGAACGCTGTCGAGCGCAAGCGGTGCACATCAGTGAACCCGACGCCGTTATCCTCGACCTCAAAACTCGTGACGTCCGGGAGACTGCCGTCTAGTTCGACCTGACCGCTCCGCTGCGCCCTGACAGTAACTCTTCCATCCTTTCTGCCGGCGCGTAATGACTGCTTGGCGCGCATCCACTCGGCCAGGACGAGACCACGATTCGTAGGACGGGTACCGCGTCACGCTCCACGTTGCGGCGGAAGGGTGAGCCACTCCGGCGTCTGCTTTCCCACTCCTCTTCGGTGTAGGCCAAGATCGATGGTAGCGCCTCAGACGTCGCGGCGAGCGAATAGCCGATGCCCCGCAGCTTACGCTTGAGTCGCGCCAGCTCGTTCTTGACGATCAAGAGCACGTCGAGATCACTGTCCGCGTGCGCCGTCCCGCGAGCCTTGCGCCTCCGCAAAATTGACGATTACGCGAGCCGGTGGGAGCTTCGGAATATTGTTTCGCCTTCCGTGAAAAGGCGCCAGCAGACCATCGATCTCATGCGCGATGGCCTCGCCGAAAAAGGCATTACCGCAGAGCGTGCAGACACTCGCCGGGATGTTCTCGACGATCACCTCAACCAAACTTCCGCGCCGTTGGAACACGCGGGTGACGTTGTCGCCGCGCAATTCGCCTGCACAGCCGTGCGCGCACACCTTCATCGGCTTCTTTTTCGTCGTCGAGTTTTCCAATCGCTTTGCCATTTGTCCGCCTCCGGTATGTACGCCGTCACCACCGTCGCTTGAAGGTCACCGACCACATATTCCAACACGACATGGTACGGCAACCGATCCTCCGCCGTGAAGTGCAGTAGCAACGCGCGAGCGCCGTAATCTTCGATCAACTCACCGAGTTCGCATGCTGCACGCAAGTCTCCAGCGTCCAGACCATCCTTGCGACCTTCGATGAACGCGTGATCGCTGAAGCGTAGCCTTGCCCTTCCGCGCGCGAGGAGCCGTCGAAATCGCTCAATATCCATCTCTTCACCTTTTCACAGCGCGAAGCCCATCCTCTCGAGATGCCCGGCTACCCTGACAGCGAGGTGGAGATCCTCGCTGTCAAGCTCCGGCAGCATGGAAACCCACTTGATTGCCCATCTTTGCCGTGACGGCAACAGCGGGATAGCGGTCGACGGATGGCGAGAGCGAAGAAAGCTCATTGCCCAGGCTCAACACTGAAATAGGATTCCCCACCACAGGGGCCACAGAGACCCCGGAGAGGAAGAAGGAGATGCAAGCCTTTCTTCTCCGTGCCCTCGGTTTCCTCTGTGGTTCATTCGGTCCTATTCGGTCCTGGGCCAAGCTTGACAGTTGTGCGGGTTGGCTGGTAGCTGCGCGCGGTCATGGCGTCGCTCTCGATCCGCGATCAGGCGGCGATCATTGGTATTGGGCAGACGCCGTTTAGCAATCAGATCGGCAAGACCGAGCACCGTGTCGCTTGCGAGGCGATTGCCGCAGCCATTGCCGACGCTGGCCTGACTCCAAAGGATATCGACGGCATCGTCCGCTACGACATCGAAACCAACACCGAACTCGCCATCCTCTACAGCCTGGGGATACCGCACCTGCGCTTCTTTGCCGGCGTGACCTCCGGAGGCGGCGCTTTATGCGGCACCATTGTGCTAGCCGCCATGGCGGTCGCTACCGGTCAGGCCAACAACGTGCTGTGTTTTCGGGCTCGCAATCGTGGCAAGCGCTCGGTGGCAGGACCAGGAAAGTTTGGCGGCGGACGGCCGTGGGAAAAGCACGCCGATCGTCTCACGGATTTCTATCAGTACCACATCCCGTTCGGGCTGGTGACGCCGGCCCAGGAGATGGCCATGATCTACCGCCGCCACATGCACGAGTACGGCACGACTACCGAGCACTTCGGTACGGTCGCCGTGAGCCAGCGCGACAATGCCAGCCGCAATCCCAACGCCATCATGCGCACGCCCATCACCCTGGCCGACCACCGAGCTTCGCGTTGGATTGCGGAGCCTTTGCGACTGCTCGACTGCTGTCTGGAAAGCGACGGGGGATGCGCGGTGGTGGTGACGTCGGCGGAGCGCGCCAAAGACGCCCCGCAGCGTCCGGCCTTCATTCTCGCCGGTGCGCAAGCGGAAGGACCCATCCACATCCAAATGGCCGACTACTTCACCCATTGGCGTGAGGAAACCGGAGGCCGCGCGGTGGCCAGGCAGATCTTCGCCATGGCCGGAGTCGCGCCACAGGATGTCGATGCGGCCATGTTCTACGACCACTTCTCACCGGCGGTGTTGCTGAGCTTGGAGAACTACGGGTTCTGCAAACCCGGGGAGAGCGGACCCTTCGTCGCCGAGGGCAATATTGCCTGGCCGCATGGCTCGCTGCCGGTGAACACACACGGCGGCAGTCTCTCCGAGGCATTTATTCACGGGTACAACCATATCCTGGAAGGCGTACGTCAGATCCGTGGCACCTCGACCTCGCAAGTCGAGGATGCGGAGCTGGTCTTGGTAACGAGTGCCAATACCGACCCAACCGGCGCCATCCTCTTGCGACGATAAGAGCTAACCATGCAAGACGAACGCGTGCCGCTTCCTCTCCCCGTCGCCAACTTCGACAACGCCGGATTCTGGGAGGCGTGCAGGCGCCACCAGCTTTGCCTTCAGCGCTGCGCGCAGTGTCATGCCTATCGTCACCATCCTCGCCCCATGTGCCCGCACTGCAACAGCCTCGACTACGAGTGGGCACGGGTTAGCGGCAACGGCGTCGTGTACAGCTTCACGATCGCGCATGGCCCGACGCTGCCGGCATTCCAGCCTCAGGTGCCGTACAACGTGGCGGTGGTTCAGCTCGATGAAGGTCCGTACATGGTCAGCAACATCGTCGCCTGCGCCAACGACGAATTGCGCATCGGCATGCCCGTGCAAGTGACCTTTGAAGACGTCAGCGACACGATAACTCTTCCAAAGTTTCGGCCGCGGTGAGACGTGGTATGCCCAACCTCCTGCTCCATCCGCAGATGACCTGCAACGTGGCACGGAAAATCTGGGCCGATGCCGAGCGTGTAGACGCCCAGCTTCTACGCTGCCTATTCCGGGTCGAAGGCGACTTGGCGAAACTGTGCGTGCCACCTCCGAAGCAGCCGCAACGCACCGACTTCCTGTGGCAGCACACCTGCTTCGAGGCCTTCGTGCAGGCGCAGGATGCACCTGCCTACCATGAACTCAACCTGTCGCCGTCCGGGGATTGGGCCATCTACGGCTTTCGCAACTACCGCGATATTGAGTCCATTGGTGAGGACAGCTCAGCCTTGTGCATCGCCGCGGAGAGCACGGCAAGCAGCTTGCGCTTGGAGGTGTCGGTCGACCTGCAAGCTTTGTCGCCCACCTATCGCAAAGCCAACCTACGCGTTGGCCTGTGCGCCGTGCTCGAAGAAGCGGACGGCAACATTTCCTACTGGGCCTTGCAGCATCCGCCCGGCCAAGCCGACTTTCACCACACCGACAGCTTCACGGTCCAGCTCTCGCCGAGCCTGGCTACCGGAATCTGACCGCAGAATCCTTCTCGACAAACCTTGGGCACACCGATAACAAGCTCCCATCAGCTCGTTCGGTTGGAGGTAGGTATGCGATTCCCTGTTGCCCGTGGCTTTGTTCCTGTCGTGTGCGGATTGCTCGCAACCGCCGTCGTGGGCGTGCGCTCAGCACAAGCAGCAGCATCGGCAGATCTGGCAGTACGCTTTACCGCGGTGAGCTTCCGCAACGGCAGCGTCGGCTTGTACACGGTTACGGTCACCAGCAAAGGTCCAGGTGCCACCGATGCACCGGTTACCACCAGTTTGAGCCTGCCGGATGGCTTCTATCTGGTGTCCGGAGGTGGCAACGACTTTGTTTGCACCGCATCGGCAGGAGCGGTGGAGTGCACCCGCAATACGGCCCTTCCTTCCGGTACATCGACCAGCTTCCAAATCCGTGTCGGCGTGTGCTCCCCGTTTACTCGCGTCTCCACTACCGTTCGCATTGTCTACACCGGCGACTCGGTCAGCAGCAACAACAGCTATACACGCATCACCAGTGTGCGACAGGGACCGTGCCAGCCTTCGCCAACACCCACCACGGCATTGACCGCGACCCCTTCGGCAACAGCTACCCTGACGATACCCAGCAGCCCCGTAGCCACACACACGGGTACTCCGTCGCCATCGCCCTCGGCCACGCGCACACCAGTGCCCGCGGTTACCGACTTGAAACTGACAAAGACCAGCATCGGATCGGCGTATGTGGGGCGGACCTACAACTATGTGCTGTACGTGGCCAACCTCGGCAACGCGGCCACCAATTCGTTGATCACCGTGACCGATACGCTGCCGACAGGATTATCGTTCGTGAGCGGGAGTGGTTCGGGATGGAGTTGCTCGGCGAGCGCACAGATTGTCACCTGCACGTACACTCCGGCGTTGGCGGCAGCCGCAACCACTACCCTGACGCTCACAGTCAACGTCGGCGGTGCCGCGTACCCGACCATTACCAACAGTGCCACCGTTTCGTATCCCGGAGACGCCGACGCCACTAATAACACCGGAACGCGTCCAACTTCGGTGCGTCAATAGGTAGAACGCCCGGCTTCACTCCTTGCCGTGGACGAGCCGACTAGCGACGCGGATCGCGGTATCTACCGCGGGCGCACGATTGCGCGGCGTTTCATATCGCCGGACGGTTTCGTTGTCTTGGTCGGCAAAACCGCCGCCGACAACGATCTGGTAACTTTCAAGCTGGGCTCGGCTCACGACTTCTGGTTTCACGTCAGCGGCTTCTCCGGCTCGCACGTCATCGTGCGCAACCCAGAACAGTTGGATCGCCTACCGCGCGAAACCGTTCACTTCGCTGCCGCCCTGGCAGCGGGGTACTCCAAGGCCAAAGCCGCGGGCAAAGTTGTCGTGCATGCCTGCCAGTGCCGTGATGTGCGCAAGCCCCGTAGTGTGCCCGAGGGAACGGTTACTCTGACTCGCTACGATAGTATCCGCGTAGCCCCGCGCCGCGAATAGCCGAATAACTTGAAGGCACTCGCCGAAGCGTGCGGCCTGCCGTAGCAGGCCTTTGCTAAACCCGAAAACCTCAGTTGGCGTGCACGGC
>CAZGSN010000038.1:0-2880 GCA_964528465.1 uncultured Binatia bacterium (SeqCode) | reverse complement strand
CACAAACCAGGAGTGGCCCGAAGGTGGGATCGGTAGTCACGCCGACCAGCGCCTCGATGCCTCCGGGAATCTCTCTTTGAAGCAGAATGTGCTCCAGCTCCACGCCTGCGTCCGTCGCGCGTTGCTGCAATTTGCCCACAGCCTCGGCAACGGCCGGCGCCGAATCTAATCCAAGGAGAACGCCACCAATGTCGGTTTTGTGTACGAGGCCGCGCGCTACTACCTTGGCTACGAGCGGATAGCCAAGGCTTTCGGCAGTGCGGACGGCCTCGGCAACCGAGGTTTGCTCCGCCACCGCAACGCGAATTCCTGCCGTGCGTAGAAGCGTCTCCACATCCTTTGGCTGCAACCAGCACGGCTCCTGTGCTGTTGCGAGGACACGATCCACCACGGCGCGGACAGCCTTTTCGGTGAAGCGATCGAGGTGTGTCACCGTTCCCGCAGGGCGCCGGCGCCAGCGACCGTAATGCTCTGCACGTGCCAAGGCGACGGCTGCGTTCTCCGGAAAGCTGAACGAGGGTAGGCGCCCGCGGGCTCCGCTGGCGAGCACCTCCGGCGCACCTTTGGAGGATAGGAAGACCGTGAGTACCGGTTTGTCGGCCGGGACAGTGGCTGCGCCACGCGCAATCGCTTTGGCGATCTCGTCCACCTGGGTGAGGAACAAGGGAATGTAGATCACTACGACCGCGTCAACATTGGGGTCGGCTCCGACAGCGGCAATGGTCTTCTCGTACTGCTCCGGAGTTGCGGAAGCGATCATGTCGATGGGATTGCTCAGCCCGGCCTGAGGCGGCAGGAACCCGCGTAGGGAATCTATGGTCGAACCGGTAAGTTCCGGAACCTGTAGGCGTGATGCCTCGCAGGCGTCGGCAAACAAGATCCCCGGACCTCCGGCATTGGTGACGACTCCGACACGCGGCCCCGCCGGTACGGGTTGCGTCGAGAGAAGCACGGCTACATCGAAGAGTTCTTCCAGCGTGCTGGTGCGAATCACCCCTGCCTGCTCGAACAAGGCATCCACGGCTACGTCGAGGTTGGCGAGCGAGGCGGAATGGCTCGACGCGGCACGTGTGCCGGCGGCGGAGCGCCCCGACTTAACCGCAACGATGGGTTTGCAACGTGCCACCTCCGGTGCAATGCGCGCAAAGTGCCGCGGGTTGCCGAAGCTCTCCAGGTACAAGAGGATCACTTGCGTATGCGCGTCTTCCGCCCAGTAGCACAAGAGGTCGTTGCCCGAGACGTCCGCTTTGTTGCCGACAGAGACGAAGGAGGAGATGCCGGTGTTGAGGTCGCGAACATAGTCGAGAATGGCCAACCCAAGGGCTCCGCTTTGCGACAGCATCGCGATGTTGCCGGCGGGAGGCCACGCCGGGGCAAAGGTTGCATTCATGGAGATGTGAGGATCGGTGTTGAGGATGCCCATGCAGTTGGGACCAATCATGCGCATCCCGGATTCGCGCACGAGCCGCGTTAGCCGCTCTTGGGCCTCACGGCCCGCAGCACCTACCTCGGCAAAACCGGCAGAGATCACCAACACGCCACGAATGCCTAGCCTTCCGCACTCGACGATTGTCGCCTCGACCTGAGCCGCCGGGACGGCGATGATTGCAAGGTCGATGGGGCTTTCGACGGCCGCAAGCGTGGGGTAGCAACGCAAGCCGCCGATCTCCTCGGCGGCTGGATTGATCGGGTAGATCGGTCCGGTGAAACCGCAACGCTTGAGGTTGGCGACCAAGGCAGAACCCACGGTTTCAGGCTTGCGGGAGGCTCCGACTACGGCAATCGAGCGTGGCTCGAGTAGATTGCGCACGCTTTGCGCTGCGGCGATGCGGTCACGGGTCAAGCTGGCTTCACGGGCTTCGTCGGTGTCCTTGGTGGGGAAGGTGACGTGCACCACACCCGACTCCACCGACCGGCACACCTGAAAGCCGCTACGTCGAAACACCGCCAGCATTTGGTTGTTCTCGCCCAACACGTCGGCCTCGAATTCAATGATGTCGAGGCTTTGGGCGATCTTGGCCAGATGCTCGAGCAATAGCGTTCCGATGCCATGGCCCTGGTAGGCGTCGATTACCGCGAAGGCTACTTCCGCTCTCTGTGGGCAGGCAATGTCTTCTCGCGCCATGAAACGACCAACCCCGATGATCTGCTCGACGTCACCGACTCGGCGGGTCGCGACCAAGGCCACATGGCTACGGAAATCCGGTTCCGTGAAGCGTCGCAGCTCGTCCTCGTTCAGGCGCCGCTTGGCACCGAAGAAACGAAAATAGATCGAGCGCTCGCTGAGTTGATGGAAATGCGCGAGCAGTTCCTCCTTGTCATCGGCACGAATGGCGCGAATGTGAATCGATGCGCCATCGCGCAGTACCTCATCAACCGAATAATTCCTTCGTTCAGCGTCGTTCATAGTGACCACGCTTGTAGCAACTTGGATGGCCAGTGAGGACTCACCTTGAAGTAGAGAAGTAGACTGGAGCGAGTCGCTTGCTTGACAGTCGTATTCCCAGCCTGGTACGGTCCGCGCCACTGTGGTCAACAAAGCGATTATCATTGGCAATCTAGGTAAGGACCCGGAGGTTCGGTTTACCCCGGGTGGGCAAGCTGTGGCCAAGTTCACGGTAGCTACCAACGAGAAGTGGCGGGACCAGCAAGGCCAGATGCAAGAACGCACCGAGTGGCACAACGTCGTTGTGTGGGGAAAACAAGCCGAGGCCTGCGGGCAGTATTTGAGCAAGGGACGGCAGGTTTTCGTCGAGGGCCGCATCACCAATCGCAGCTACGACGACAAGGACGGAAACAAGCGCTACATCAGTGAGATTGTTGCTCTCAACGTGCGTTTTCTCGGTGGCGCCGGAGGCCGTTCTGGGGGAGGGGACCAGG
>CAZGSN010000037.1:0-6624 GCA_964528465.1 uncultured Binatia bacterium (SeqCode) | reverse complement strand
GATGTACGGCATGATCCCCAAGGTGAAGATCGAGAAGCGCTCCATGGCACCGCCAGACATCAAGTTCATGAACCCGACGACCGTGTTTCGGGCTTGCTCGAAGTATTCGGCCAGGGCTTTGCCGTCGATTCCGGGAGTGGGTACGGCGACACCGACACGGTACACCGCCAGCATCGCGAAAGTGAACAGCAGGCGACGCCGCAGCTCCGGAATTCGCGATACGTTTGAGAAACCCTCAACCACGGGCGGGAACCTCCACGCTACCGCCGGCGGCTTCCACCTTCTGCTTGGCAGCGGCGCTTAGCTTATCGACTTTCAGGGTGAGGGCCTTGGTCAACGTACCATCGGCGAGCACCTTGACGGGCAAGCCGTTCCCCTTGGCCAGGCCACAAGCGAGGAGAGTTTCATGATCGACCACATCGCCGGCCAAGAATTTCGTCTCGAGCTGTCCAATATTGACGATCGTGTACGCGACGCGGAACGGGCTGCGAAAGCCACGCTTCGGCAAGCGACGCTGCAGGGGCATCTGCCCGCCCTCATAGCCTGGAGTCGTATTGCCGCCGGAACGCGAGCCGCGACCCTTATGACCACGTCCGGAAGTCTTGCCCAAACCCGAACCCGGGCCACGACCTAAGCGCTTGCGCGTGGTGACGGCGCCAGGTGCCGGAGAAAGATTGCTGAGGTTGATCACGCTTGCACCTCGATCAGATGCCCGACGGTGCGCAACCGCCCACGCGTCGGATCGTTGTCTCGAACCACCACGGTCTTGTGCATCTTCGTTAGCCCCAGGGCGCGCAACGTTTGCCGTTGTCGTTCGGTACCACCGATGGGGGAACGCACCAGAGTCACCTTCAGCATCCGCGCATCGCTCATCACATCACCCGCGTAGTTCTTCTAGGCTCTTGCTGCGCGAAGCGGCGATCTCTTCGGGAGCGCGCAACTCGCGCAAGGCAGCCATCGTTGCCTTCACCATGTTGTGAGGATTGTTGGAGCCAATGCATTTGGTGAGCACGTTGCGAACGCCGCACAGCTCCACCACCGCACGCACACCACCACCAGCAATGACGCCGGTTCCTTCACCCGCCGGTCGCAGCAACACATGACCGGCGCCAAAATAGCCTTCCACTCCGAACGGAATGGTTCCGTCACTGATCGGCACCGTCAGCAGCGTCTTTTTGGCGCTCTCGATGCCCTTGCGAATTGCTTCCGGCACTTCATTCGCCTTGCCGAGGCCGTAGCCGACGCGTCCGTTGCCGTCGCCGATGACGACCAGAGCGCTGAAGCTAAAGCGCCGGCCGCCCTTGACCACCTTGGCAACGCGGTTGATCTGGACAATCTTTTCCTTGAGCTCGACGCCCTGCGACTCGACTCGTTCTCTGCCTCTGGGAAACGCCATAGTTCGCCTTCGTCTCTTCGCTTAGAACTGCAAGCCGGCTTCGCGAGCCGCCTCGGCAAGGGCGCGCACACGCCCGTGGTACATGAATCCGTTGCGATCGAATACGACTTTGTGGATGCCGCGCGCCTGGCACTCGCGCGCAATCAAGGCTCCCACCTTTTTCGCGGCCTCACTATTGCCGGTACTCTTCAGCTCTTCCTTCAGAGCCGGCGACAGGGTTGAGGCCGCCGCAAGCGTTCGCCCGGTTTGATCGGAAATCACCTGCACATAAATGTGTCCGAGGCTGCGAAACACGCTCAGACGCGGACGCTCGTCGCTACCGCGAACGCGGCGGCGAACTCGGGATTGGCGGCGCTGTCGCGCTACCGTCTTCAAAGCAGTTTGCATGCATCAACCTCCTGCAGCGCCGGCAGCCTTACCGGCCTTCCTGCGGATCGTTTCACCGGCAAAGCGAATGCCCTTGCCCTTGTAGGGCTCGGGTGGGCGCAAGCGACGAATCATCGAGGCTACCTCACCGAGGATCTGCCGATCGATGCTGTCGAGGGTAATCAGCGTCTGCTTCTCGACCTTGGCTTGCACCGCCGGAGGTAGCTGAAAAAGGATCGGATGCGAATAGCCGATGCTCAGGTGCAGCGCATTGCCCCGCGCTTCTGCGCGGTAGCCGACACCGACGATCTCCAACGTCTTCGAGAATCCGGCGTGCACACCTTGCACCATGTTACCGACGATACGCTGCGTCAGGCCATGCAAGGCGCGGGCGCGACGCGTCTCCGACTTGCGCACCACGGCGACGCTACCGGCGGCCTGCTCCAGGCCAACTTCGTCCGGCAAGCGATGCTCGAGCTTGCCCTTGGGGCCCTGCACCTGCAGCACGCTATCTTGGATTCCAAGCTTGACGCCGGCAGGCACGGTGATGGGTAATTTACCGATTCGTGACATGGGACCAACCTACCAAATGGAAAGCAGGAGTTCGCCGCCGACGTTACGCTTGCGCGCCTCGCGATCCGAGAGCACGCCCACCGGGGTCGACAAGACGTTCACGCCCAAACCACCACGCACCTGCGGGATCTCGGTGGCACCGACGTAGCGCCGCAAGCTCGGGCGGCTGACGCGGCGAATCTCTGTAATCGCCGAGCGATTGCGGTTATCGTACTTGAGCCACACACGCAGGATCTGATGCCCACCTTGCTCGACGACGCTGACTTCTTTGACAAAGCCTTCGTCGACCAGCAGTTGAACGATACGCGACTTGACCTGCGACCAAGGCACCTCGACCTGTTCTTTGCGCGCGCGCGCGCCATTGCGAATGCGCGTCAGCAGGTCAGCAATAGGATCTGTCATCGACATGGTTGTTCCTTACCAGCTCGCCTTGGTGAGCCCGGGGATCTGTCCCTTGCGAGCCAGATCGCGCAGGCACAAACGGCACAGCTTGAATCGACGAAAATAGGCGCGCGGGCGACCGCAATTGGGGCAGCGGTTATACGCCTGCACCTTGAACTTGGGTTTCCGCTCCGCCTTGATGCGCAAGCTCGTCTTTGCCACGTCTCCAACTCCTTAGCTGCGGAACGGCATTCCGAGTTCCTTCAGCAGGGCTCGGCCTTCGGCATCCGTCTTCGCCGTCGTATTGATACAAACGGTCATACCGCGCACCTTGTCGACCTTATCCAGGTCGATTTCCGGGAAAATGATCTGCTCACGAAGGCCCAGCGCGTAATTGCCGCGGCCGTCGAACGAGCGATCAGAGATTCCCTTGAAGTCGCGCACGCGCGGCAGAGCCACGTTCACCAAGCGATCAAAGAATTCATACATGCGCGTCCCGCGCAGGGTCACCATGCAACCGATGGGCATGCCTTCGCGCAGCTTGAAATTGGCGATGGCCTTCTTGGCGCGGGTGACCACGGGCTTCTGGCCTGCGATGGCCGTCAGCTCGGTAACCGCCACGTCCATCAACTTGGCATTCTGAATGGCCTCGCCCATGCCCATATTGATGACGATCTTCTCCAAGCGAGGTGCTTGCAGGATGTTCTTGTAGCCCTGCTCCTTCATCAGCTTGGGCAGAATCTCTTTGCTGTACTTTTCCTTGAGTCGGGGGACCATGATCCTACCTATCCAACTGTTCGTTGCAGCGCCGGCACACGCGCACCTTACGCCCGTCTTCAAGCTGGCGCTTGCCCATACGCACCGGTCCGTTGCACTTGTCACACATGATCATCAGATTGGACAAATGCAGGGCCGCTTCCTTCTCGACGATCCCCGAAGCGGCTTGCGGCCCGCGCGCCTTCTGGTGACGCTTCACCATGTTGACGCGCTCGACCAAGGCGCGATCCTTGTCGGGGAGCACTCGAATTATTTTCCCGGTTTTGCCGCGCTCGCGCCCGGCAATCACCATGACTGTGTCGTTCTTGCGAATCCTAGCGTGCATGCAAGCAGTCCTTCACAGCACCTCGGGTGCCAGCGACAAAATCTTCATGAACCGCTTGGCGCGCAGTTCGCGCGCCACGGGTCCGAAAATACGCGTGCCGATCGGTTCCTTTTGGTTATCGATCAACACCGCAGAATTGGAATCAAACCTAATAAACGAACCGTCCGCACGGCCCACTTCCTTGGCGGTACGAACAACGACCGCCTTCATGACGTCGCCCTTCTTCACCTTGGCATTGGGCGCCGCTTCCTTCACCGAGACCACGATGATGTCTCCGAGGGAAGCGTACTTGCGGCGGCTACCACCGAGCACCTTGATGCAGAGAACCCGGCGAGCGCCGGAATTATCCGCAACGTTTAAAACTGTTTCCGTCTGCACCATGAACGATCACACTCCCGCAAGCACCGCGCTCAAACCGCCTTGGTGAGCACGGACTGCACGCGCCAGCGCTTGTCTCGGCTCAACGGGCGACATTCCACGATCACCACGCGATCGCCGGTGCCGCAGCCATTCGACTCATCGTGCGCCTTTACCTTTTTGCGCCGCTTGACGTACTTCTTGTATTTCGGGTGCTGCACCAAGCGCTCGACCATGACGACCACGGTCTTGTCCATCTTGTCGCTCACCACCACGCCTTCGCGCGTCTTTGCTCTGCCTCGGATGCTCATGTCTTCACTACTTTCGCGGGCTCATCTCGCGCTCGCGGCGAACCGTATGGATACGCGCCAAGTCTCGCTTGGTTTGTTGCAAGCGCGCCGAGCTTTCCAATTGGTTGGTGCCCTTGCGCAGCTTGAGGAGGAACAGCGACTCGCGCAGTTCCCGTTCCTTGAGCGATAGCTCGTCGGGGCTGAGGTCGCGAATCTCGCTAGCTTGCATGGGCAACTCCTACCGTCTCAGGACGCTGACAGAACTGCGTTGCGATGGCGAGCTTGTGCGAAGCAAGGCGGAAAGCCTCGCGTGCGATCTCTTCCGGAACCCCTTCCATTTCAAACAGGATGCGGCCCGGCTTCACCACCGCGACCCATAGCTCGGGCGAGCCTTTCCCTTTTCCCATACGCGTCTCGGCCGGCTTTTTGGTGAGAGGCTTGTCCGGGAAAATGCGGATCCACACACGCCCGCCACGCTTGATGTGGCGCGTGACTGCGATACGAGCCGCCTCGATCTGGCGTGCTGTGACCCAACCACGGGCCACTGCCTTGAGGCCGAAATCGCCGTAGGCAAGCGTGGCGCCGCGATACGCGGTGCCGCGCCGGCGGCCCTTCATCATTTTGCGAAATTTTGTCTTCTTGGGCTGTAGCATTGTCGGTCAGCCGTCTGTTTTCTGGGGGACGGGAGTTAGCCCGCCACCGCCGCCTTGAGTCTTTCTTCGTCCTTGGAGAGAACCTCCCCACGGAACACCCACGCCTTGACTCCGATGATTCCGTAGGTCGTCTTTGCTTCGGCCGTACCGTAGCTGATGTCGGCACGCAGCGTATGCAAAGGCACACGGCCTTCGCGGTACCACTCGGTGCGGGCAATCTCGGCGCCCGCCAATCGCCCCGCACTCTGCACACGCACGCCGAGAGCACCCATGCGCATGGCACGGCCGACCGCCTCTTTCATGGCACGGCGGAAGGCAACGCGACGCTCCAACTGCAGGGCAATATTCTCGGCGACCAATTGCGCATCGACATCCGGCCGACGCACCTCGTGAATATTGATAAAAGTCTCGCGCTTGGTGAGCTTGGCAATCTCGCTCTTCAGCTTGTCGATTTCGGCGCCCTTCTTGCCGATGACGATCCCCGGCCGGGCGGTGTAGATGTTGATCTTGGCCTTGTTCGCAGCGCGTTCGATCTCCACCTTCGAGATGCCCGCATGGTACAGGCGCGTCTTGAGAAACTTGCGCAGCTTCAAATCCTCGTGCAGCAGGTCCGCATAGTCGCGACTTGCAAACCACTTGGAATCCCACTGCTCGATGACGCCGAGACGAAAGCCTCGCGGATGTGTTTTCTGACCCATACGGACCCCTAGGCACCCTTCGTTCGTTCATCCACCACAATGGTGATATGGCTGGTACGCTTGATCATCGGCGTGGCACGCCCATGCGCACGCGGCAGGAAGCGCTTCAGCGTGGCGCCTCCGTCAATCATGATTCTGCTGACGTACAAACGGTCCACGTCGACACGTTGCTGGCTCTCGGCGTTGGCGATTACCGACTTCAACGTCTTGGTCATCATGCGCGCGGCCTTCTTGGGAGTGAAGTCCAAGATCATCAACGCATCGCCAACGTTCTTGCCGCGGATGAGATCCGCCACCAGACGCGCCTTTTGCGGCGAGATGCGAAGATGGCGAGTCACAGCTCGTGCTTCCATGTTGCTTACCTTCCACCCGATTTCACGTCTGCTTTGCGATCGCCCGAGTGTCCGTGAAACGTGCGCGTCGGCGAAAACTCGCCGAGCTTGTGGCCGACCATAGCCTCGCTCACAAACACCGGAATGAACTTGCGCCCGTTATGGACGGCAAACGTGTGGCCAACCATATCTGGGGTCACCGTGGACCGGCGCGACCAGGTCTTGATGACCTTCCTGTCGCGCGACGAGTTCATCGTCTCAACTTTTTTCGCCAAATGCTGGTCCACGAAGGGACCTTTCTTAACTGAACGCGCCACCGCTCTCTCCTACTTGCCGCGCCGCTTGACGATGAAACGATCGGTTCTCGGATTGTGCCGCGTCTTGTAACCCTTGGCCGGTTGGCCCCAGGGGGACTGCGGGTGATTTCCTTTGGATCGTCCCTCGCCACCACCATGTGGGTGGTCGACCGGGTTCAT
>CAZGSN010000036.1:0-17840 GCA_964528465.1 uncultured Binatia bacterium (SeqCode) | reverse complement strand
GATGTGCTTGAAGGCGGAGACCATCAACTTGGCGGTAAGCGTGGAGCTGCCGCTGATCATTGCCGATATCCAACGGGGTGGACCGAGTACGGGGTTGCCGACAAAGACCGAGCAGTCTGACCTCTTGCTGGCGCTCTATGGGCGCAATGGCGACTCTCCCTTGCCGGTGATTGCCGCTTCGACGCCGGCAGATTGCTTCGAGGTAGCCTTCGAAGCGACCCGCATCGCCATCAAGTACATGACGCCCGTGGTTGTGCTCTCCGACGGCTATCTCGCCAACGGCGCCGAGCCTTGGTTGATTCCCAAGCTTGCCAGCCTGCCCAAGATCGACGTCCATTTCCGCACCGACCCGCAAGGCTTTTTCCCCTACTTGCGCGACGACGCCACGCTGGCGCGGCCTTGGGTGCGCCCCGGCACTCCCGGCTTGGAGCATCGCATCGGTGGTCTTGAGAAGGATTACGTCAGCGGCAACGTCAGCTACGCCCCCATGAATCACGAACAAATGGTGCGTGTGCGCGCCCGTAAGGTCGCCGGGATTGCCGCGGAGATCCCGGCCACTCAAATCGTGGGCGATGCTAGTGGCGATGTGTTGGTGGTCGGCTGGGGAAGTACGCGCGGAGCCATCACTGCCGCGGTTCGCGATGCACGCGGTCGCGGACAGTCCGTGGCCCAGGTGCACTTGCGTTACTTGAATCCGCTACCGCCCGACCTCGGCGAGATCTTGTCCCGCTTCAAGCACGTGCTGGTTCCGGAGATGAACACGGGACAGCTCGTGAAGGTGTTGCGTGCGGAGTACTTGGTCGACGCCATTGGTCTCAACAAGATCCAAGGCCTGCCATTCAAGGTGGGAGAAATCACGCAGCGCATCAACCGCATGCTCGGCGCCTGACCTTTAGGAGAACCTACGATGACCACGAACGCGGCCTCGACAAAGCCAACTCGCAAGGATTTCGTTACTGACCAGGACGTGCGCTGGTGTCCTGGGTGTGGCGACTACGCCATTCTCGCCCAGGTTCAGAAAGTCATGCCAGAGCTGGGCGTGGCGAGGGAGAATATCGTTTTCATCTCCGGAATCGGCTGTTCCAGCCGCTTTCCGTACTACATGAACACCTACGGCTTCCACAGCATCCACGGCCGCGCCCCGGCAATTGCCAGTGGCCTCAAGGCCAGTAGGCCGGATCTTTCCGTGTGGGTGGTCACCGGTGACGGCGATGCCCTCTCCATCGGCGGCAACCATCTCATCCATATCCTACGCCGCAATCTCGACGTGAAGATCCTGCTCTTCAATAACCGCATCTACGGCCTCACCAAGGGCCAGTACTCGCCCACGTCGGAGCAGGGGAAGATCACCAAGTCGACACCGATGGGGTCGATCGACTATCCGTTCAACCCAGCATCCGTGGCGCTTGGCGCCAATGCCACCTTCGTCGGCCGCACCGTCGATGTCGAAGCCAAGCATTTGCAGGAGATGATTCGGCGCGCCTACGAGCACAAGGGCACAGCCTTCGTGGAGATTCTGCAGAACTGCAACATCTTCAACGATGGTGCCTTTGCCGACCTCACCGAGCGCGACGTCAAGGCCGACAACCAACTCATCCTCGAGCACGGCAAGCCTCTGGTCTTCGGCAAGAATCGCGACCGCGGCGTGCGCATGCGCGGGCATGCCCTGGAAGTCGTCCAGTTGGGCAACGGCGTCAGCGTCTCCGACCTGATTGTGCACGATGAAAACGATCCGATGCTCGCCTTCCTGCTGGCACAAATGACACCACCGCAGTACCCGACCCCGATCGGTGTTTTGCGCACCGTTGCACGCGCCACCTACGAACAGATTCTCGTCGAGCAGTTGCACACGGCCCAACAGCGACAGGGCACGGGTGACCTGGAAAAGCTGCTGAGCAGCGGCGACACGTGGACGGTGTCGTAGCAGCCGGCTGTGGTCTTCATGGTTTGATTCTCGTTCCGAATCATCTGTGGATGTCGTAGTCCGGCTCATCCCGAGGCCAGCGATGGAACCGCGGATGGACACGGATTAACGCGGATACAGGCAAAGATTACAGGCACGGAAGCATTGCGCATTGCCGAGCCATTACCGCTCTGGTGCCTCCTTACTTCGATCTGTTCCGCAAGCAATCCGCGTCTATCTGCGTCGATCCGCGGTTCCAACTTCGTTTTCCGGGCTCGATCCAGAATCCCGCTCAGCCCCAAATCCCAAATATTGTCGCTGCCAACAACAGGAAGTTTGAGACTGTAGGTCGGGGCGTCGCCCGGGTGTTGTCCAAGGCTAGGCGCGGGCTCTCGCGACCTTCATGACGCCGCGGACCTTGCCAACGGCGCGCATGACGCGGTTGAGCTGGTCGACATGATTCACCACAACCTCGAAGCGATTGACCGCTTTCTTGTCAGGCACACTCGAGACCTCGGCACGGGTGATGTTGACGCCGGCGTTGGAGATGGCCTTGCTCATGTTGGCCAGCAGGCCGGGCTCATCGACGCACATGACCTCCAGCGTAACCTGCCTTGGACCGGCCGCTTCCGCCTCCCATTGCGCTTCGATGCGTCGCTCCGGATCGCTTTCGAGCACACGTGGACAGTCGATGGAATGCACAGTCACCCCACGCCCACGCGTGGTGAATCCTAGAATGCGTTCCCCGGGCAGCGGTGCGCAGCACTTGCCGAAGCGCACGAGCATGTCCTCGATGCCGCTGACACGAACCCCAAACTGATCCTTCTGGCGCGTGATGGTCTTGAAGAGACGACGCAGGGCTCCATCTTCCGCCGGACCTTGCTTGAGCACGTCGGGAGGTAGCAGCTTGCTCAGCACCTGCGGCGCGGTGATGCGGCCGTAGCCAATGCCCGCCAGCAGGGTTTCCTCATCCCGTTGCGCCAAAGCTTCTATGGCTTGGGCAAGCCGCCCATCCTTGCGCAGCTTTCCCAAGTCGAGGCGGTAACGAGCCAAGTCGCGGTCGAGAATCTCGCGTCCGATTGCAACGCTGCGCGTGCGTTGCTGATAGCGGATCCAATTGCGGATCTTCTGTTTGGCGCGACTGGTCTTGACGAAGCCAAGCCAGTCCTTGCTCGGAGTCTGTGTTGCCGTGGTGATGATCTCAACCGTATCGCCGCTACGCAGGCGATAGCGCAGAGGCACCATACGCCCGGTGACTCGCGCACCAGCACAATGGTGGCCGACCTCGGAGTGCACACGGTAGGCAAAGTCAATGACACTCGAGCCCTCGGGGAACTCAAGGACATCGCCCTTGGGGGTGAACACGTAAACCTCTTCGCTGAACAAGTCTTCCTTGACGGAGCGCAGGAACTCTCCTGGGTCCTGAACGTTTTGTTGCCATTCGAGGAGTTGCCGCAGCCAGGTGAACTTCTCGGCGTCCTCTTTCGTGGTGCGCCCGCCACCCTTGTAGCGCCAGTGCGCGGCAATTCCGGACTCGGCAATGCGGTGCATCTCATGGGTGCGAATCTGCACCTCCATGCGCTCGCCGTAAGGCCCAATGACGGTAGTGTGCAGCGATTGGTACATGTTGGCCTTGGGCAAGGCGATGTAGTCTTTGAAGCGGCCGGCAATCGGCTTCCAGTGGGCGTGCACGACGCCGAGCGACTCGTAACACTGTCCCACGGAATCCACGAGCACGCGGAAAGCCACCAAGTCGAAGATCTGATCGTAGAGCAGGTTCTGCGACTGCATCTTTTGGTAGATGGAAAAGAAGTGCTTGGGACGCCCGCTGACCTCGGCGTCGATGCCTTGCTCGTCGAGACGCTTGGCAAGGACACTGATGACCTCCTGGATGTAGCGCTCGCGCTCGGTCTTCTTCTTGGCGACGTTGCGTTTGAGTTGGTAGTAGACCTCCGGGTGCAAGTAGTGCAGGGCCGCGTCTTCGAGTTCGCTCTTCATCCAATACACACCCAGACGGTGTGCCAGCGGCGCGTAGATGTCCAACGTCTCCTGGGCGATATCGTGTTGGCGCTCCGGAGCCAGCGACTCGAGGGTGCGCATGTTGTGGGTGCGATCCGCGAGCTTTACCAGGATGACGCGGATGTCGCGCGCCATGGCCAAAATCATCTTGCGAAAATTCTCGGCCTGCTTCTCCTCGCGATTGCTGAAACTGATTTGGCTGATCTTGGTGACCCCGTCGACCAGGCTGGCCACCTCCGTGCCGAAGATCTTCTCCACCTCTTCGAGCGTCGTGAGGGTGTCCTCGACGGTGTCGTGCAACAAGCCGGTGACTACGCTCGGCACATCGAGCTTGAGTTCGGTAATGATGCCGGCCACCTCGACGGGATGGATGAAGTACGGCTCCCCCGACTTACGAGTTTGCCCGTGGTGGACGTTGGCAGAAAAATCGTAGGCGCGACGGATGAGGTCGGTGTCAGCCCCACTGTCGTAAGCGCGCACGCGCTCGATGAGGCTGTTGAGATTCATCGCTTTTCCCTTAGCCCAAAACGCCGTCGCGCTTGCTCGGCGATGGTATCGGCCAGGGCCTGCGGCGAAGCGTGATCGCTTTCGAGGTGCATGTCGTAGACGGACATGTCCTCCAGATCGAATCCGTAGATTCCCAGATAGCGGCGCGAGTCGGAGCGGTGCCGCTCGTCGTTGACACGGAGTTGCTGGCGCTGGTCGCCACCCTCGCGCTGCGATACACGCTGCGCCCGCACATCGTCGCTGGCGGTCAGCCACACCTTTAGAGCATCCGTATTTTCTTGGACCGCTTGGAAGGCCGCCAGTCGCCCCTCGAGGATGACACCGCCACGACGCGCGAACTCGGTCATCTTGGCATCCAGCTCGCGGTCGATGCGATGGTCTTGCTCGGCCAAGCGATTGAACTCCTCCAGGCTCATGCCGCGCGCTTCCGCCGCCCTACGATACAGGTCGCCCGCGTAGATATGCGGTAAACCCAGTAGCTTGGCCAGCAACCGTGCCACCGTCGTCTTCCCGCTTCCGGGCGTTCCACCAATCGTAATCAGCATGGCAGGGCATAGTACGTTCTCGGCGGCAGGCGGATCAAGGGCGGTGGCAACACCCAGGATGAAGACAGCAAAGTAGCCGCGGGAGTAACGCCGTGGAGTGAGCTGAAACCTCCGCCCATCTGGGGGCTGCACGAGGTTTCCCTGATTCGGCGCTAAGACCAACTTTCTCTTCGCTGGACCGCCTCTGCTAAGCCCCAAACGGCTACGCCTGCGCTTGCGTGCCGATACACAGTCCGCACCCCGTACCGGCGAACTGGCGCACCGGGCACCTCCAGATCCAACGCTAGGAGCCGGATCTGGGGTTTCCACTGACCGTTGCCTTGCGGTGGGCATGACGATATGGCCACGCCCACGAGGTGTCTGCATGCGTCAATGTTCAAGGCTTGGGCTCATGGGTCTAGTGATCGCTTGGCTGCTTGGTTGGCAAGGGGCGGCCTTGGCCGAGTGCGAGAACGGCAGCTTCAACAGCACCTTCGCTCTCATCCAAAAGGCGATCTTCGAAAACCACGGCTGCACCAATCGCCTGTGTCACGGGTCGGCAGCGGCGGGTCTCTTGGATCTTCGCCCCGATGTTGCCTACGACAATCTTGTCGACGTCAACGCCGCGACAGTGGAAGGCATGAAGCGCATTCTCGCCGGACAAAGCACGGCGAGTCTCTTCTGGATCAATCTCGCGGCAAAGACCTTCCCCAGCCAATACAAGGCGCCGATCCGTGCTATGCCGCAAGATCCGGAGCCGGCGCTCAGTGCCAAGGAAATCGAGGCCCTGCGCCTGTGGATTGAACAAGGGGCACCACGCAACGGGGTGGTTCCGGGGACGGCCGACCTACTCGATGCCTGCTTGCCGCCGCCGGAGCCGTTGGCGGTGAAGCCGCTCGAGCCCCCGGCCCCCGGGAATGGCGTACAGATTGTGATGCCCACCTGGGCTCTGAACGCCAACAGTGAAACCGAAGTTTGCTTTGCCACCTATTACGACGTTACCGACCAGGTCCCCCCCGATCTTCGTCAGGCGGATGGCACCTTCTTGTGGAGCTTTCATCAGACGCGGCAAGACCCATTGAGCCATCACATGGTTCCCATCCTTTATGAGGGACAAGCCAGCGTCGACAGCCCGGAGTGGGGATCTTGGAAATGCACCGGCGGGGCACGCGAGGGTGAGACCTGCGAGCCGACGGATCTTTCGTTCTGTGGAGCCGGGGCGTGGTGCCGTACCGAGATCCGTAACAGCGTAGGGTGTCTTGCCTACGGACCCGGGGATGGTGGTATCGGATTCACGAGCCCCGGGATCTCCGTCACGCAACAGACTGCGGAAGAATTCCAATTGCCGCCTGGGGTATATCGTTCCCTACCCATGAAGGGCATCATCCTGTGGAGTTCGCATGCCTTCAATCTCACCGATAAGGCCGGCGACCTGCGTGCTTGGTTGAACTTCGAATTTACTCCGGCTGGTGAGGCTCGCTCTCCGGCACAACAGGTCTTCGATGCAGCCGGAGTGTTTAAGATGTCCGTGCCGCCGTATCAGACGCGGGAAGTTTGCAGCTACAGCACCTTTGCTCCCGACACCCGCCTTTTCGAACTCAGCTCGCATACGCACAAGCGCGGCAAGCGTTGGCGTACCTTTCTCGGCAAGTTTGCCTGTGCCAGTGGACCCAACGCCGGGCAGCCGTGCTCGCCGCTCGGTTACGACATGGGCAGCCCGGATGCTTGCGCAGGGGCGCCGTGCGTTTCCACGCGCAAGGTCCCGGTCGGTGATTGCGACTTGGGCGGCAGCGTGCAAGCAGCGGAATTACGGGCAAGCGTCGACATGGCTCTGGATTCGGCGCCGATCGACACCTGTCGCGATGCGGATGCCGACGGGAACTGGAAGGTTTCCATCGAAGAGCTGGTGACCAGCGTCAACGCCGCTAACCAAGGGATTCCGGAGCGCCAGCCACGCGACGGGCGCGGCAGCCTCCTGTACACCAACTTGAACTACAATGACCCTTCCATCGTTCACGTCGACCCGCCCTTGGTCTTCCCCGGAGCCAACGGCCGTGAGGAAGATCGCGTACTGACGTTCTGCGCCCTTTACGACAACGGGTACACCAATCCTGACGAGGTGAAGCGGCGCTCGACCTCGCCACCACCTCCGTTTGCTTTCCCTGGTATTGGCGGGCCGTGTGAAACGCCGACGCATTGCACCGCCGGCCGCATTGGCTCCGAGTGCAGCGGGCGCTTGCTGGCGGCGCGACATGCCTCTTGCAACACCACGCCGGAAAGCAGCGACGGGGTGTGCGATGCGTGCCCTCTGCAGGGCGGCGTCACCACGGAAGACGAGATGTTCATTTTGCTTGGTTACACCTACCAGCCGTAGGGAGCCGGGGCGCGTATGGATTTCCGACTCGAAGACCGAGAAGCCATCAAGCGCGTGAAGTATCGCTACCTGCGCCATCTCGATTTGAAGGAGTGGGACGCCCTGGGCGAGTGCTTTGTGGTCGACGCAACCGTGGCCTACGCCGATGGCAAGTTCTGCTACACCGGGCGCAACAAGATCCTGGCGTTCTTGCGCCAGGTGCTCGACTCGCCCACCAAGCTCACTTCACATCGTTGCCATCAGCCGGAGATCGATTTCACCGGCCCGACGACCGCCAGTGCCACCTGGGCGCTCGATGACATCGTGATCGACACAGAATCGGGGATTACCTTGCGCGGTGCCGCCTTCTATTCCGACACCTATGAAAAGATAGAGGGTGACTGGAAGATCAAATCCACCGGCTACCACCGCATCTTCGAAGAAGTCGAATCTCGCCACGACACGCCCAGTCTACGCTTCACCGCCAACCACTGGCAGAAGTAGATGGTGCCTCGGGCGGATGCGCGGGAGAGCTTGCGCAACACCATCGGCAAGCTGCTTTGCGTCGGCATCCCCGGGCCGCGGCTGGACGCAGCCGCGCGCGACAGCCTCGCGACCCTGCGTGTCGGCACGGTTGTCTTGTTTCGCCGCAATGAGGGCAGCCTTGGCGAACTGAAAGACCTTTGCGCCGCGTTGCACGGCCTACCGTCACGCCCCTTCATTGCCATTGATCACGAAGGCGGGCGGGTGCATCGGCTTGCTTCGCCTTTCACTCATTTTCCACCAGCCGCGGCGATTGGACGTCATGCGGACCCTGAGTCGGCGTATCAAGTTGGCTTGGCCATGGGCAAGGAGCTGCGCAGCGTCGGCATCGACATCAACTTTGCTCCCGTGCTCGACGTCCATTCGAACCCGGCCAATCCGGTGATCGGGGACCGTTCGTTCGGCAGCGATCCGACTCTGGTTGCGGATCTGGCCATGGCGCAGATGCGCGGCCTGCTCGCCGGTGGCGTGATACCGTGCGGCAAGCATTTCCCCGGGCACGGGGATACCGCCAAAGACTCGCATCACGAGTTGCCGGTTGTAGAACGCACGCGCCAGCAGTTGGAACAAATCGAGCTGATCCCGTTTCGTGCCGCCATTGCCGCCAATATCCCGATGCTGATGACGGCGCATGTCGTCTACCCCAGCCTCGACCCACAACGGCCCGCGACCCTATCGAGGACGATCGTCACCGATTTTCTGCGTGGCGAGCTTGGTTTCCGGGGCGTGATTGCCAGCGATGATCTCGACATGCGGGCGATTGCCGATCACCAGTCGATTGGCGCCGCCGTCGTCGAAATCGTCCGTGCCGGAGTCGACATGCTGCTGCTGTGCAACGATCTCGCCAAAGCACACCGCGCTTTCGAGGCCCTGGTGCAGGCAGCTAACGATGGTGTGCTCTCGCCAGCCCACTTGCAGGCCTCGGCCCAACGCATTGCGAGCCTGCGATCGCAGATGGCGACAGCATCGCCCTGCCACCTCCCCGACCCCGCCCATCAAGCCCTGGCTGCGGCCCTTGCCTAGCGGCCTGATGGGCGCTGGCGTGGGGTCTGCAGCTTCCTGGGCCTTGCCCCGTCTCCCTTTTGAAGCCCCGGCTGGGTTGCTACCTGCCTCACATGCCGGATGACCGTCGCCCCTCTTCCTTGGTCCGGTTCCTTGGCTACGTCGCCCCCCACAAGTGGTACATCATCGGCGCCGCGCTCGCCGGCATTCTGAAATTCATCATTCCGTTATCGTTCCCTCTGGCTCTCAAGTATCTCACCGACGTGGTTCTGCACGCGCAGGCGGCAGAGGCGCCTAGTCGTACCGATCAATGGATCACGCAGTGGTGTGCGGTGGTCCGCAAGGCATTGCCGTGGTTCGGGGATGGCGCCAGCGGCGACGTTAGCGTGCTGGGATTCACTTTGGTGACCTTGTACATTTTCTTGGGGATCGTCAGCTTCTACCGCAGCTATTGGGCTGGCCAGGCCGGGCATCGCTTGATCTTCGACTTGCGCTACGCGCTCTACCAACACATCCAAGGCATGTCGCACTCTTTCTTCGAGCAGCGCCGGTCTGGATCTATCGTTGCACGCTTCGTCGGCGACGTGCAGTTGGCGCAGAACTTTGTCGGCTCCGCCCTGACCAACGTGTGGATGGACAGCGCTGCCCTGATATTCATCCTCTCCATTTTGTTTCTCCTCGAGCCAGGCTTGGCGTGGGTGGCATTGGGCGTCATTCCCTTTTACGTCGCGCTGATCCGCTACTTCAGCCCGCGCATCAAGGCAGCCAGTCGGAGTGTGCAGGAGACGCTGGAGGACTTCTCGGGGGACCTGCAAGAGCGCATTGCCGGTGCCGCGGTGGTCAAGGCCTTTGGCCGCGAGCAGCATGAGGCGCGTCGTTTCCACACCAGCAGCCGCAAGCTCCTCGATTTAACCCTACGCAACGTGGCCTTGTCGTCGGCCAGCATGGCCGCAACCACCTGGCTCACCACAACGGCACCGCTCGCCGTGGTGTGGACGGCAAGCGTCATGATCCTACGCGGTGAACTCACCGTGGGCACGATGATTGCCTTCTATGCCTACCTGGGAAGCCTCTACTTGCCCCTGCAGCGGTTCAGCGAACTCAGCGTTGTCATCAGCAACTCGCGCGCCGCTATCGATCGCATCTTCGAACTTTTCGATCTACGCCCGGAGGTGGTGGAGAGCCCGGGGGCACAGGAGCTGTGCCAAGCACGCGGGGAGGTCCGCTTCCGCCACGTGGAGTTTTCTTATCCGAGTCGCCGCAACGGCCGCCCGGTGCTGCATGCCATCGACCTCGATGTTGCGGCGGGAGAAACCATCGCTCTCGTCGGTCGTAGCGGTGCTGGCAAGTCTACCTTGGTGTCCTTGATACCCCGCTTCTACGACGTCGATGCGGGGTCACTACAGATCGACGGAATCGATGTGCGCCAGCTCACACTCGAGTCGCTCCGTCGCCACATCGGCATTGTGCCACAGGACCCTCTCCTGTTCACCGGTAGCCTGCAGGAAAACCTGCTGTATGGGTATCCGGACGCCACCGTGGCGGCCGTACAAGCGGCGGCCATTGCCGCCAACGCGCACGAGTTCATCGAACAACTTCCCGAAGGTTACGACACCATTGTCGGTGAGCGCGGCGTGCGGCTCTCCGGTGGCCAACGCCAACGCATCGCCATTGCCCGCGCGTTCTTGCGCAATCCGGCCATCCTAATTTTCGATGAAGCAACTTCGGCGTTGGATTCGGAATCCGAGAACCTCATTCACGACGCCTTGCGCCGACTGATGACCGGGCGCACCACCTTCATCATCGCCCACCGGCTGTCCACAGTCATGAGCGCCGATCGTATCGTCGTCCTTCAAGACGGCGAGATTCGTGAGAGCGGGCAGCACGCCGACCTACTGGCCCGTGGCGAGTTCTACGCCCAGTTGTACCTAGAGCAGTTCCGTAGAGGTGACACATCCGTCACCGCAGACCGAACAGAGAGACCGTGAACTGATTCCTCCGCCGACCGGTGGAGCTGCCCTACGACTTGGCGGGGCCGACAAGGATGTCGTCGCCTTCGACCTTCACCTCGAAGCAGGCGTTGACGCATTCTGGGTCGTCGGGGGAGACCCCCGTGGTCACATCGTATGTCCAGCCGTGCCACGGGCAGGTCACGACGGTGCCTTCCACATCGCCTTCTGCAAGGGGGCCGTTGCGATGCCGACAAACATTGTCGATGGCGTGAAAGGCACCGTTGATGTTGAAAACGGCAACTTGCTTGCCGTCGACCTCGACGGCCTTGCCTTGCCCCACAGGCACGTCATAGACGCTGCACACTCGCACGAAATCCGACATTCTTCCTCCTCGCACCAAGATTGAGAGCGTCGTTACCTACTGACCAGGCCTTTCCCAGGCAAGACCCGGACAATACACCACACCCGCACACTCTTGCCTGCGAACGCGCGGCTGCGCCCGAAGTGCGTGACAGCGGAAACCTCGTCTATCCGTCAGCGCCGGCCTTTGAGTTGCGCGAACGCGGCTTGCAGTTCTTGGAATCCTGGGAACTCGTCGTACTCGCGGAAATCTTTGGTTACCGCCGGTCCGCCCTCGGCACGCAATACGGCGGCAAGAACCCCTTGCAGCGCAAAGTAGTTCTCTGCGCTCGGGTCCAACTGGAAGCGGCGCAGGAACTCGGCTGGATACTCGGTAAAGAAGCGCATGCGCTCCGGCCGCTCGATGGTGCGACGCATCAGCTTGTGGCAGCGCTCGAAGAGGGAGCGCGGTGTCCACTCTACCCCGTGCAAGCCCAGCGTACGGCCGCGCGCTAGCTCCTTACTGGTGGGTTCCGAGACGTAGCGGTACCCGTCCTCGGCCATGCGGAGGAGCTGATCGACTTCGAACGAGTCGTCGACTCCGAACGGATAGCAACGCGCGATGGCATGGCGAAAAATTTTCACACCGAGAATCGTGCGCCGCAGATGGGTGTCGTAGAGGTCGGCCGCGTACATCGGCACGTCGTCGGACAGCGCCGCGATGCGATCGTGTAGGGTGCCCACCGCATGCGGAAATAGGACCATGTCTTCGTCGACTTGCACATAGTAGGGCGTACGGCAGCGATCCAACATTTGCTGGAAGGCAGCACTCATAGGAGCAACGTGATCAATGATCTCGACCGCAAAGGTGCAATCCTGCTCCGCCAGTCGCTGGCAACACAAGTCGAAGGTGGAAGCACCGACGGTAGTGACAAACGCCGTAACCATCGCGCTGAGATCCCGCTTCGGCTGCGGCTTCAGCACCGACTCAGCCAACTCGCAACACGCCGCAAGGGTCACGCTAGGCACAAGGATGGAGCGCGGCAAACAGCCCGTGCCATGCCAGCACGCCTCGTCGGAAAATAACCAAAGATCGGCTTGCGGGTAGAGGCGGTAAAAACGGTCCAATTGTTCCGGGTAGGGCTCTGCCCACGCCGCGAGGAGCTTGGTCGGCGATTGCTGCTCTCGGACTAAGCTCCGCAACGGAGCAAGCAGACTCGGTGTGAGCACAAGGGAGACAGCGGCATCACTGCGCAACGCCGAAGACACACCATCCGCGGATGGCACCACCAAGGCATCGGCCATGATGCCGGCGGGGCGTTCTTCTGCCAATAACCGAGCCGCCTCAGTGCTCGCCCAGGCGTCTCCGCTCTCATAGACGATCGTTATCATGGCCATGCGCGGTGCGTGCGCGTGAACCAGAATCCAAGCGTCCGTGCAAGCGGACCAGTTGAGCAGGGGCGGAGTGGGCGTGCGGCATATTTGTTGGCTTTCATCCGAGATCCACGGCCTCACGGCACCTCACGGCCGCGGCTACTGTGTCTTCGCCAGCTCCGTGTAGCCGCGTGCGTGAGCGCGTGGATGGTGGAAGTTTGCCTCCCAACGAATTCGTCGCACACCCCTCGCGGAGTGTTTTGCGCATACAGCATCGCGTCAGGCTTGCCAGCGCGTAGTCCAGTTGACCCGTCGCAGGGAGGATGCATGGCCCGTCTCGAGGGGGCAACGGGGGGTGGAGACAGGCGCTTCGTGTCATCCCTGGGCCGACTTGATGAGTTCGATGTCGCGACGAAGCCAGCCGTGGACGATGCTTGCCACGCTTCCCGGGTATGATACGGGTGCGGCATGTTTCCTCCTGGTGGCGAGCGTGAGCTGCCTGTTGTCGACGTGGACGCGACCCGGGTCACCGAGCACGGGGATGCGATTCCGCGGATGCTCCACGGGTCTCTGGCTGGTATCCTTGTGCGGGGTGCCATAGAGCCGTCACGCGCGGCCGAACTGGTGCGTTGCCTACAAAGCGATGGCGGATCTCTTCCCACCTTTCGCCCACCTGTCTTCAAAGGTCACGTGTTTGGCATGCCTCTGGTCTCGGCATCCGACGGCTTGAGCACCTACCTCGACGATGCCGCTCGCTTTCGCGCCGGTTGCACGGCGATCTGCTCGGACTATCCGCGCATCGAACAGCGCATTGGCGAACTCTTGTCGGCGCTGGCACAAAAGCTGACGGTGCGTGTTCCCTGTGGACCCGACGGGCGCTCGTACTTGCCGGACACCATCCGCGTGCTCATCGAAGGCGATCGTCTACCGCTGCATTACGAGAATGAAACTTTGCGCAGCCCGGTAATGACCGCGTTGCGCCCCGAACTCGACCTCTCCACTCTAATGAGCTTCTACATGCCGCTGGCCGTCCCACCGAGCGGCGGCTTGCTGCGCTTGTTCTGGACCCACTGCCTCGACGGCGGCGATACTCTGGTCGAGAGCTTCGGTGGCGAAGAACGCGCCCGCCCTCAGTTCGAAGCGCGAGGCTATGCCACGGTTCTTCCCGCAGTCGGCGATCTCTTGGTGTTCGATGGCGGGCGTTGGTACCACGATGTCACCCCCATCGTTGGGGGGCAGCGGTGGACGCTCGGCGGTTTCCTAGCGGCAACCCGGGATGGCCGTACTGTCTACTACTGGAGTTGAGTATGGCAGCACCCTTGGCAACGAGTGCCTGGAGCCCGGTGGGGGAAGGTCCGATACCGAAAAGCCGTTACCTAGACCCGGCCTTCCTGCAACGAGAGCTTGATCAAATCTTTGCGCACACCTGGCTGTTTGCCGGTTACGCTGCGGATCTCGATCGCCCTGGGGCGTATTTTACATTCGAGATCGGCGACGAGTCGGTGTTGGTAGTTCGAGAGCGCGAGGGGATTGTCGCCTTCTTCAACGCCTGTATGCACCGCGGCCGTCTCTTGCGCGATCCGGGGATGGGGCACGTCACCAGCTTTCGCTGTCCCTATCACCTCTGGGAATACGCTCTCGACGGTAGCCTGGCGCACCGTCCGGAACCCGACTGTTTTACTGCTTGCGGCAGTGTCGAAGACCTGAGCCTGCGCCGGGTTGCTTGCGAAGTGTGGGGTGGCTTGGTGTGGGTCAACCTCGACCCGCGGGCTCAACCTCTCGTTGCGTATCTCGGTCCGATTGCCGACCGGCTCGCGGCCTACTCCCTCGAAGACTACGCCCTCGTGGAGGATCAAACCGTTGCCTTACCCTGCAATTGGAAGGTGGGCGTCGATGCCTTCAACGAAGCCTATCACCTACGTGCGGTGCACTCGCAGCTCCTGCAAATGCTCGACGAGAGTGGCGTCGAGGTCGAGCTGCTTGGCCGCCACAGTTGCATTCGCGTGCCCTTTGCGACGGTGAGCCCCTCCCATGCCGACCAGCAAACGGTCAACGATCACCTCAAGTATCTGATGCGCGATGCTGGGCTCGATCCGGCGCGCTTTGCGGGTTCGGCGCGCGATGTGCGCGTAGGTATCCAGCAGTTCCTGCGCCAGCGCCAAGACCTCAACCTAGCGGCCTTGAACGATGCGCAACTGACCGACAATCACCAGTACTACGTGTTCCCCAATCTCACCCTGAACATCTATGCGATGAAGCACATGCTGCTGCGCCATCGCCCACATCCCACCGACCCCAATCAGATGCTGCTCGATCAGCAGCAGTACGTGCGTGTGCCACGCGGCGGCAAGCGGCCTCCACGTCCGAAGCCAGAAACGTTTCGTTATGGCAAAGGCTCGCTGGGTTTCGTGACCGACCAAGATACGTTCAACCTCGTGCGTGTGCAGCGCGGCATGCGCTCGCGCGGCTTTACGGAATTGGTGTTGGGCGAGAATGAATCGCGCATCCGGCACATGCATCAAACTATCGATACGTATCTGGCCACGGACTACGGCAAGTGAATCCGATTTGGCTTAGGGAAGCGATGGAAGCGTACAAGGGTGGCGACTACCCCAGGGCGCTAGCCGCTTGTGCGCAGGCGCCTGCAGACACGGGTGCACAGGCCATGGCCCACTCCACGCGGGCGTCCATTTTGGCCAAGCTGGAACGAATTCCGGAGGCGCTCGACGAGATCGAAGCTGCGATAGGTTTAGGGGCACGCTCGGTACAGTTGTATCGCTTGGCCGCCATGCTTTGCTTACGCAGTCGTGACGGTCGCGCCGCCCTCGATTGGATCGACCGAGGCCTGCAGGTCGGGCCCGGCAGCGATGGCTTGCTGGAGCTGCGCGAACGCGTAGTCCGCAGCATGCACTTGGTTGCTGGCCTCTGTGATCATTTTGAGCTTGCCGTTGCCCAGAGACCACAGTCTCTCGAAGATCGCGAAAAGCTGATTCGTGCCCACCTCCGCCTCGGCTTTTACGACACGGTAGACACGCATTTGGATGCGGCTATCCAGCTTTCCCCGGCCAGCGTCTCCTTGCTTCTCGACAAGGCATGGGTGTCGATCGAGCGCCGCGCGTTTGCGGATGCAATTCGCATCTTGGAAGGCGCCCTTACCCTGCAGCTCAGCCTGCCAGAACGGCAGCGTGCGGTGGCGCTGTTTGTGAAAGTCGGTGCCCTGGAGCGTGCCTGGCAGACGAGTGAGGCCAACCTTGCGATTTCGGGGTCTGGCGCAAGTGTGGTGGTGCAGCACGCGTTCTTGGCACTGTGGCGCGGCGACGCGGCGGCTGCCGCGGCTCTGAGTGAGGGCATTGCCGGTGACGTGCCGGGTGGCACTCGCCTGCGAGCCGCCATTGCGCTGGTCCGCGGTGCTCATGAGGAAGCGTTCGACTTGACGACCGAGGCACTGGCGCAAGACCCGAGCGACGCGGAAGCCCATGCCCTGCGTGGTGCGGCGCTGTTTAGGCTGGGCAACTTCGCGGATGCAGAAGTGTGTGCGCGTACCGCAACCCATGGGCAACACGAATGGTCTCCGGGCGTGCACTTGCTCGAAGTGGCAGCGCATGTACGGCAACAATCGAAAGTGACCTTGTTTCAAGTGACCGAACTCTTGGAGCTGTTCGCGCCCTTGTGGCCGGGCGTTGAACTCTCGTCAACAGACAAGGATCTTTGCTTGAGCGATCCACAGTCGGTGCTCGACGCGCTCAGCGAGGGTTTGCGGCAGTTGTCGGGCAACTTCAGCAATGCCTTCACGTACGTCGATTCGACCGGGGAATGGAGCACCTTTCCCGCGCGACGCCCGGCACGCATGGCCTGCTTGCGAGTCTTCGATTGGATTCAAGTGAAGCCGTTCCCGTGGGTTCTCGAACGCATGCGAGGCTTGGCAGCGGATTATCCAAAGTCGCCGTATGTGCACACCCACGCAGCCGAGCTTGCCCTGTGGTCGGGCGACTATCGCACTTGCGAGGAAGAGTGCACCAAGGCTCTGGCCATTTCGAAGAGCGACGGCACGCGTTGGGCGTGGGTGGGTCTTGGCGCCGCCTTGATGTTGCAAGAGCGTTTCGATGAGGCGCTGGCCGTCTTCCACGAGAGCAACCAGCGACTCCCGCCTGGCTCACCGCTACTCGCCTATCGCGGGGAAACGTTGCGAAGGCGCGGAGAATGGCAAGCGGCGCGTGACGACCTGCGCGAGGCGTTGCGTCTGTCGCCCAATAGGATCAGTGCATGGGTGAACCTAGCCTTGGTTGCCGCACAGTGCGGAGAGGAAGAAGAAGCGCAACGCATCCACCTGCGGCTGCGCAAGCGCATGCCGGACTTTTGGTGGGATGTTGAGTACGATCTTTGCGGCCGCGCGATTGATTCCGCACCGACTCCCGCCGTGGTAGCGAAAATGTTGGAGCACGCTTTGGTCGTGATGCACGGCAACCGCTCGGCCAATCGCGTCACCTACTTTCTCAAAGACGGCGAAGCGCGGGTCGTGCCAGCCCTAGCGTGCTGAGTCGGCTGCTCGACGGCCGGACTTGCTGGGTATTCCGCATCGAAGAGAAGGAGGGCATGCAACCTCGGTCCAGCTTGCTTGACGGTTGCGGCTAGAGGTGGCAACTCGAAGGTGCGTAGCGGAGATCTAGCGATGGGCTCATCGACACAAATACCTGGGCATGGATTGGTGCTCCCTAGCGAGCCGATCGATGAGACCCGTGCCCTCACCGCGGCCTATCATCACTACCTCGCCACCGCATGCCGGCACTTCCTCTCCATCGAAGCGCAAGTTCCGCCGAGCATGCGCCACATCTACAAGCATGTTGCGGTTCTGGTGCGACTGGCCCTGGCCGAGAACCCGCGCCAGATGATCGCCTGCTTTCAATCCCCCATCATCAGCACACCGCTGCAGTGCATCGAGCTGCGCGATCACCTCGAGCAGTTCCGCGCGCGCATCGACACGGCCACCAGCGAAATGCTGGCTCATCTGCTCCTCGAGATGAGCCTGCGCCGACTCATCCCTCAGGGGCACTCGTTGGTATGGGAGCAACCTAATGCGCGCTTGGCGTCACTGGCGCTGGGCGGGGAGATCCTGGCCCCCAGTGGCAGCACCGGATTGCGCTTCTCCGCCAGTCACGTGACTGCACTAGGCAACGACAGCGAGCTGGCACGCTTGCCAACGGAGCCAACAGCGATGCAGCTTGCTCTGGCGCAAGCGGGCACTGGGTTTCGCTTCGAAAAGCGCTTCTGGCGCACTGGCAAGGTGACGCGCTTCACCACCTTGGATCACAACCCCATTGCGGCCT
>CAZGSN010000035.1:0-3725 GCA_964528465.1 uncultured Binatia bacterium (SeqCode) | reverse complement strand
CAAATTGTTCTCCATCCGCTCTTGCGCCGTCGCATCCTTCGGCGCTAGCCCCCTAAACACTGACGTGCCAGGACTTGTTCGGATGCTAGACGGTCCCGAGTCTGCAACCCCTTCTGATCTCGCGCACATACTCTACGAATCGATTTGCGCACTTCCTGACCTTGGCGACTTCAGAGGTGGCCCCGTTCCTTAGGACAGCATTTGCTGGTTTCTTAAGTGAACCCTCTGCGGTTACGAGTTATCCACGGGGCGGCTTGCCGAAGGTCCCTCTAGACCGTAGGCGAGCAGCACGATGGGTAACTCAACGTAGCTCATGCTGCCAGCTTTACTGCGGTTGAGTCGAAGTATGCCGCATCGGGCGTCCGAGCGCCGAGCGACGAATGCGGTCGCTGCTCGTTGTAGAACTCGAAGTAGCCCGCCAGCTGCTCCCGCGCTTCAGTGACGCTCTCATACGCATGGAGATAAACGTGCTCGTACTTGACGCTGCGCCAAAGCCGCTCGACGAAGACGTTATCGACCCAGCGGCCCTTGCCGTCCATGCTGATCTTGATGGCGTTGTCAGTCAGCACCCGGGTGAAGTCGGCACTGGTGAACTGGCTGCCCTGGTCGGTATTGAAGATCTCCGGCGTACCGTACCTGGCAATCGCTTCTTCCAGCGCCTCGACGCAGAAGTCGGTGGTCATGCTGATCGACACGCGATGCGCCAGAACTTTGCGTGTCGCCCAGTCCAGAATGGCGACCAGATAGACGAAACCACGGCGCATCGGGATGTAGGTAATGTCGGTCGCCCAGACATGATTCGGCCGGTCGATGATCAGGTTCTTCAGCAGATACGGATAGACCGGGTGCTTTGGATGCGGCGCGCTGGTGTTGCGCTTGCGGTAGATCGCCGCGATCCCCATCTTGCCCATGAGCGTGCCGACATGCTTGCGCCCGATCTGGATGCCTTCCCGATTGAGCATGTCGCGCAGCATTCGGGCGCCGGCGAAAGGATAGTTCAGATGCAGTTCATCGATCCGGCGCATCACCGCCAGGTCGGCCTCGGATGCCGGTCTGGGCAGGTAATAGACATTCGAGCGCGATACCTCAAGCAGTTCGGCTTGGCGACGGATCGGCAGGTCGTGGGTGTCGTCGATCATTTCTTTGCGCTCGCATCGCCGATGCGACCGAGCGCGCCGGCCAAAAAATCATTCTCCAAGGCAAGCTGCCCGATCTTGGCCTGCATGTCCTTGACGCTGGGGCCGACCGACTCGCGTTTCTCGGCTGGCGTCAGGAAGACGCCAGTCGCCGCTTCCAGCAGTTGCGTTTTCCATTGAGTGATCTGGTTGGCGTGAACATCGAACTTCTCCGCCAGTTCGGCCAGCGTCTTGTCGCCTTTCAGGGCGGCTACCGCAACTTTGGCCTTGAATGCGGCGGTGTGATTCCTTCTCGGTCTTCTCATTACTGCTCCTTTTATTGGGCGATCCCTTCGCCCATCAGAGCAGAGTCTTCACTTATCTACCAGCACTAATTTCTGGGGCCACCTCTTTCGGCCTTCTCGTACTTGGAATAGGTAACGGTCTACCTCGACTGTTCGAGGTTGAGTCACGGCGTGGCGTATCGTCACTCGACACGGCAATTGGCGCGCTTGTGTGGCGCGGCGTACCCGCGGAACTTCCTGCGCAAACAACTGCGCCGGGGCTGGCTGAGCTGACAGAAGAGTTCCTGTCGATCTTCCGCCAAGTGGCGCAACAATCCCCGGCTGTTGGTCCGCCATTTGAGTTCGCTACGCTACAGCATGGTTCGCAGATTGCGTTTACACGCAGCGGCGCCTAACAACGTCACTGTGCGTCCGCTTCCCAGTTACTGCTAGGTCCGCTCAGGGCACAGAAGAATCAGTCGGCGCCAAATCCTGAGCGGCAGCAATTAGGCTGTAGTGCCCATTCGAGTTAGCTGGAAGCCGACGCTCAGGATCAATGTCGGCAATTTCGGCTACGAGGGCCACAAAAGCGATTGGCCGGCGACGTCATGAACCAATAATCGCCAACACGTAGAGCGCGATAACACAGCCGTAGCCGATCGCCCAGGCAATGGAGCGCACTGTGGCCTTGTCTGCCACGTAACAGGCTATATATCCCAGACGAGCTAGTACGAAGCCGATGCACAATGCGTCAATCTTGCCGTGATCGACGCCGGCCAGAAGTGAAAGGAGAACCCCTGCGGCAAAGAAAGGAAACGCCTCGAAGCTGTTGGACTGTGCGGCATTGGCCCGCGCACGAAAGCCGGTTTGCTTGGCCAGCCACGCTCTGGGGTTATGGTTGTCGTATTCCTTGAAGCCAAGTTTGGCGATTCCGGCACATGCCACCGGCAAGACGCCGGCTATCAATAAGGCAAGATAAGTCCAGTTCATATAGATCTCCACATTAATGCCAAGTAGGGCGACACACCGAAAGGTCGATGTTCTCGTTGATCGACAGCATGGCTACGCCGCCTCGCGTAGCACCCGCTGTACCGTCCCGGTTCCCACCCCAAGCGTCTTGGCAATCTTCAACTGCCCGATACCAGTCTTGCGTAGCTCTAGTATCTCGGCTTCGATGGTCTGATCCACTTTCGGTCGGCCGAGCGTCTTGCCTTGGGACCGTGCGCGAGCCAGACCGGCCTTTACCCTCTCCTGGATCATGGCCCGCTCGAATTCGGCGAATACGCCGACCATCTGGAAGAGCGCCTTGCCGCCAGGTGTCGTCGTGTCGACCCCTTGTTGGTGTAGGTACAGGCCGATCCCCTTGGCGTGGATATCATCGAGGAACCCTAGGAGGTCACGCAGACTCCGGCCGAGTCGATCCACGGACCAGGCGGCGATCACATCAAACTCTTTTCGGACAGCGTCTTTGAGCAGGGCGTCGAAGGCCGGGCGTTTGTCCCGACCCTTGGCGCCGCTGATGCCGTGATCGATATATTCCTTGGTGACGGCCCAGCCATTACGAGCGGCGACTTCACGCAATTCGCGTAGCTGATTCTCGGTGGTCTGCTGGTCGGTGCTGACCCGCGCGTAGATTGCGACCTTCTTCATCTTGCTCGCCATGATGGAACTCCTCTCGTCGATGGCAGAAGCATAGATCAAAGCCATACGTTAAACAAGTGTTATCTGTATGCATAAAATGCCAAAGGGACACCCGGACAGGGTGCGGCTTGGCAAGGGGTGCAGCGGGAGGGATTTCTGTATAGGGGAAGGGATCAGCCTGCGTTCCGCGAGTTGCTTGAAGCCGCCAGCGCAATCACAATGCCTTGGAGCGGCCGGTCGTCACCGACTTTTCCTCCCTGGAGCTTTGTCCAACGCCTGCCCTCAACCTCGGCGATTCATCCGCACGCCTGCGCGTTCGGGGCAGGCGTCGAACAAACCTAGACCTTTGCGGACCTAAGGGAGTTCAAAAAGCGGACGCTCAGGTACGTCTGAAATCATCAGGGTGCGAGGCTTCTTGCGAAACTCCAGTGGAATAATGAGTTGGACGTAACTGCTCAACTGTCACGGTCAATCGCCTGCGCAGTCCGAAGCACCGCGAGACTAGCAACCGTGGGAACGGTAATCCGCTTTGCAGGGCCAGCGATTTGAAAAGCGTCCCAAGCAAGTAGCGCCCACCCAACGTAGTTGGAAATACGAGTGAATGCCTTTTGCGGGAATTTCTTGGCAATTTGAATCGCTACTTGTTTCGCACCCTCTTTTTGCGCGAATTTAGTTAGCATGGTCG
>CAZGSN010000034.1:0-16348 GCA_964528465.1 uncultured Binatia bacterium (SeqCode) | reverse complement strand
CCAGCCTGTGTGCAGGTGGCCAAAATGCAGTGTGGAGCCTGGGTGCGTTAGCCCCAGGGGCAAGCACGACGATCGTGATCAACGCGCAGGTACTGTCCGGGCTGGCAGCCGGACGGCAAATTACTCTGGTCGGTCGCGCTGTGGCCACCGGGGCACCATCAACGGCTCAAGCTGCGCGGACCATAGTCGTACAAGTGCCAGGCTCCCCGTAGGGTCCCAATGATGCCGGGTTGAACTGGCGAATCTAGGGAAGCTTCACCCAAGCCTGGAATTCTAAGCTCAGAGCCGCAGGCATATCACCTATCTTCTCGGGTTCCCGTGTTTCCGACCCATGGCTGGCATTCTGCGGCCTCCTTATCGACGACGAGGTGCTGATTAACTGAGAGCCCAGAGCAGCGCAGGCTGGTTTGATAGGGCCACACGACGCGCACCTCATCGACTTGAGCTGTGCTTGCCAACCCGAAGTGGGCGAGAGCTGGGTCCTGTGATTCGAAGTTGCTGCCGGCGCGAATCTCTCGCATCTGAGTTTGCGTTCCGCTGACGGCATAGACGCGGGCTCCAATGGCCTCGCTGTTCGAAGCTTGCCCACGGAGCTTGACGGTCAGGAAGTTACCGCGATTGCCGCCATTGTTGCGGTAGAGCCTTACGGGCTGAGCGTTGTTGGCAATGAAGACATCCACATCCCAGTCGCGATCGGTAACACGTCGCTACCAGCAGCTATTCCGGCAAGCGGTCCAGGATGCGCGTGAGCTGCCACCCAAGGCGTGAGAAAAGAAGGTTCGCCGCTACTCTCCCCCCTTGTTCAGGCGCGCATCCTGAGGCAGCTTACCCGAATGGCGATCGAACTTGTTCCCCTTTGTGAAGTCGAGGTCACCTTGGCACAGCCCATTCTCGTGGGGGCGGGGCCGGCTGGAATGCGCGTGATCGGAGAGGTCACGGCGGCGCGTGCAACCGGGAGATTGACCGGTTCGCTGAAAGGAAATGCAGCCGCGGACTGGCTCATTCTTCAGGGTGCAGTGGGCGTTTTGGACGTGCGCATCACCATCGAAACTGATGACGGTGCGGTAATCTTCGCCCAGTACAATGGTCGCATGGACGTCCGCGACGGCATCGGCAGCCGACCTGTCTACGTCGCTCCTCGCTTCGAGACAGGGGACCCTCGCTACGACTGGCTCAATCTCGTCCAAGCGGTTGGTAAGGGCCAGATCAACGGAACTCAGCTCCACTACGATTGGTACGAGGTGCGCTAAGAAGACGTGCTGGTAACGCGACTGCGCTCGCAGCGCTTTCCTTCCATCTCGGAAGGGCCAAGAACATCCATATTCCCCTATTGAGTTCTGCAGGCAGTCTTGCAGGACACCATCAATGATTCCCTCGGAACCCGCTGATCTTGGGGTGGGCGTCCTTGGCGTCTTCTATTGGTTGCGCACACGCGAGCGCAGGCACAAGTGAGCAAGGTGTTGTCGCGGGCGTGTTCTTTGGGCAGATTGCGCCCCATGTTGTCTTCCCTGAGTTCAGGATCAGCGGCCGTCAGGATGGTGGCTGTGATCCTAACGGCAACCGCAGTAGGTACGGCTCTTACTCGCCGAGAGGATGCGGCTGGTCGTTCGGGTCAGACGCCAGTTCCCTCGGTTTCGGCAACATCGGACGTCGCCAGCGCACAGCCCCCGAATGCGGCCGGATCTGGCTGGGTGCTGCGCAGTGGGGGGTGGTACATTCGCGTCGACGCAAGTGATGTCGAGCTGCCACCCCTCTCAGAGGCGGCGCCGCATGCCGCCGAGGTAGAGAAAGATCCGCGGCAAGAGCCCGCCCCCGTGCTGGCCAATGGCCGGCTTCCCTTCGATGAGTTGATCCTGCGCAACGCCCAACAGCATGGCTTCGATTGGCGTCTGATTGCGGCGCTGATTTTCGAAGAGTCACGCTTCAAGCCCGAGAGTCGCAGCACGCAGGGGGCGATTGGGTTGATGCAGGTGCGGCCGATTGCGGCCGAGCAGATTGGTATGGACAAATTTGACGAGCCTGCCGACAACATTCGCGCCGGAGTGAAGTACCTGCGCTACCTCGACGATCAGTTTGCCGATGCCCGCGGCGACGACCGACTGAGCTTGGTACTAGCCGCCTACAACATGGGGCCAGCCCACGTACGCGATGCCCAGTCACTGGCAGAATACTACGGCTTCGATCCAAACCGCTGGCAGATGTCGATGGAGCGTATCCTGCCACTCCTCGAAGACCCCGAAGTCCACAAGTTTCTCGCCTCCGGCTTCGCCAAAGGGACAGACGTGGTGGATTACGTCGATCGCGTACGCCGCCGCTTCGCCCAGTATCGGCGCGATCTAACGGAGCTACCAGGCAACAGCGCGGAAGCTGTTTCCAACGTACGCCCTACGGATCCCGGTGAGCTGGGTTAGTCCCAGGGAAATAGAATATTCAACCGCTGAGAAGCCAGAGACCTCAGGGGGCAGCCCACCGGATTAACGCGGAAACAACGATCGAACCACGGACGGACACGGATGAACACAGATACAGGCAAGCGCTGCACGAGCAGAAGGAGAAACATCTTGGGTGTCCGTCCACAGTTTTGTGTTTCTTGCTTTTGATCCATTGCGCAAGCAATCCGCGGCTATCCGCGCCATCCGCGGTTCCAACTGATTCCTCGGGATTAGCCTTCCGCGGTGCCGGTATCGGAGCTACGCGGGTTGCCTCTGTTGGCACGTGTGAATGGGCCTTCGATGCGGATCTTGCGTAAGCGGCGGCCGTCGAGAACCACAACGGTGAGCTTGAATTCGCCTTCTTTGATTGCCTCACCGCCTTTTGGGAAGCGCTTGAGACGCGCCAGGATGAATCCGGCAATGGTGCGATAGTCGGCGCCTTCGGTGAGCGGAATGCCGTAGCGTTCGCTCAAGTCGCTGATCAGCGAAGAGCCTTGCACCAGCAGCGAACCGTCGGGGAGTTCTTGCACTTCCTGCTCTTCATCGGTGTCGAACTCGTCGCGGATCTCGCCGACGATTTCCTCGAGCAGATCTTCGATGGTGACCAAGCCAACCACAGTGCCAAACTCGTTGACCACAATGGCCATGTGCGTGCGGCGAGCCTGCATCTCGCGCAGCAAGTCGCTGATCTGCATCGAGTCGGGCACGAAGTAGGCGTTGTGCATAATGGCCGAGATGCCGGCCGGTTCCGGCTTCTCCGCTTCGCGCAACGTATCCTTGATGTGCACGATGCCGACGATGTGGTCGAGATCGCCATCGTACACCGGCAAGCGCGAGAAGCCGGTCTGCACCAGCTCCTTGAGGATCTCCGGCAAAGGCGTACCCACCTCGATGGCATGCACTTCCGAACGCGGTACCAGCACCTCGCGCACGGAAGTGTCGGTGAAGGCGAAGACACTATGGATCAACTGTCGTTCGGCTTCATCGAAGATGCCGTGGCGCGCGCCTTCGTGCACCATGTGCTTCACCTCTTCCTCCGAAGTAAAAGACTCCTGCGCGCCACCTTGCTGGCCGAAGAGCCACAGCACGCCGTCCGTGGATAGGGTTAGAAGTTTGACCAGCGGCGAAGCCAAGCGGGCCAAGCCGTGAATCGACTGTGCCGAAAACAGGGCGACACGCTCGCTGTGGCGTAGACCCAACGACTTAGGAACCAGCTCGCCAACCACCAGCGTGAAGTACGAGATGGCGACGACGGTCAGCGCCAAAGCTACCGCCTCCGCCCAATCCTGCACCAACGGCGGCAACACGGCTCGTAACCCGGGAGCTAACCAATACACCGACGCCGCGCCACCGAATGCCGAGGCCATGGAGCCCACCAAGGTCACACCAACCTGCACCGTCGCTAGGAAATGACTCGGATCTTCCTTGAGAGACGCCACCGTGTGTGCCACGTGGCTGCCGTCGCCTATCAATTGCGCCAAGCGGCTCTTGCGCACGCTGACGATGGCAATCTCGGCAGCAGAGAAGAAGCCATTCGCCAAGATCAGCAACGTAATCAGCATCAAATCGAGCCAAACATTATGAACAGTCATTTCTCTTCCTCATCCGTTCCGTGCGTGAGATCAAGGAGCCTCGCTGAGTCTTGGGGGCTGGCCCTTGCGGACGTGCAGTTCGAAAAACTTGTTGAACTTCTTGCCGCTGATGCGGCTTGCCGCTTGGCGAAAGCGCTCACTGTCGATGCTGCCGCCCTGCTGGGCCAGCAGAGACACAACATCGTCCAGCCTCTTCTTGCCGGCGGTGGCGTGCTGGATTCGCTGATCGAGTGCATACATCACCAGCGGCGCGCTGTTGTTGGTGGCGGCGCTGTCGCGTTGTGTGGTCAGGTCGACATTCCATTCCCCGTGCCGCTCGAACAAACGCAGCGCCCGCGCAAATTGATCGGTATCCAACAAGCCCGCACGGCGTTGCAGCTCGACGGAGTAGTACTCGGCCAACCCCTCCATGATCCAATCGGCATCGGCGGCTGCAGGGTTCGGCTGCAGGACGTGAAACAGCTCATGCAGGTAGGGTGAGGTTTGATCCGGCGTGCGCAACGGGCGATCGCTGTGGAGGAAGCAAGAAAACGCGCCGCTGATACCGCCACGCCACATGGGATCGGGGCCGCGGGCAATCAATAGATTGGAGGGAGTCGCGTTCAGCAGCTTCTTGAGCGCCGGCAGTGTGGGACTGAGCAGCTCGAATATCTTGTCTGCCGGCAGCGCGCCGCCTGGGACCGCGGCTATCTGCACCATGATGTCGGCAATCTCCTCGTGGGCAAGCTCGATCTCGCCCAGGACAAGCCATCCCCGCGGTCGCGCCAGAATCTTGTTCTCCTCCGGTAGCTCGAACGCATCCGCAGCAAGGCGCGTGAACGGTGCGGCGCTGCGCCAGCCGCTGGGAAGCCGGAAGATCAAGCGCGCACGCGATTTGGTCGTAGCTTCGGCCTGCGGTGAGACTCGGATCGTCGTCTTCGGAAAAAGTTGCCGCGCCCGGGTGAGAATCCAATTGCGACTGGCGTAGCTATCGAACTTGCCGCTGGTGCCGCGTAGATGGTCGATGGCAACCGTGTACGAGAGATGGCCGTAAGGTCCGCCCGGCCGCCAACGTGCGCCTTGGGCATTGCCCTCGATGCTTCCCGAACCGCGTAGCTTCTTCACCGATCGGGCCCGGAAATCGAGGCGTAGCTCCTCGACTTCATGAATACCTTGCAGCTCCCAGCGCACCCGGGCCAGGTGCGGATTGGTAGCGGAGATGGTCACGATGTAGTCGATCGAAAACGTTGCTTTGGATACGGGTGCGGCGACACTCGTGCGCAGCACCCCAGCAAGGAACAGCGCGCCGGTAACGACAATGGCAGCGATGAACCAGAGCTTGCGGATTTGTCCTTTTGGCAGAGTCACGGCCGTGGCTGGGCGGCACCGTTTGCCGCGGCAAGCAGGTCGCCGAAGTAGCGGTAGGAAGCTTCGCTCTCCCAGTTACGCGGACCGATGATGTGATCGATCACCGCGCCGTTGGGGTCAATGATGAAAGTCTCTGGATAACCGGTCACGCCATACTTGGGGGGAACCTTCCCTTCGGAATCGACCAGGATGGGGAAACTCAATCCCAATTGCTCGACGAACGGCCGCACCGATTCATTGGGATCCGTATCCTGGCTGATTGCCAACATGGAGAAGCTGGTATTGGCAAGACGGCGGTACAACCGTTCCATCGACGGCATCTCGTCGCGGCAAGGGGGACACCAGGTTGCCCACAGGTTGAGGAAGACGATTTTGCCACGGTAGTCGCTCAGACGATGGGTGTGACCATTCAGATCGACCAGGGCAAAGTCGGGAGCGGGGAAGCTCGACGGAACCGCGCTACGCTGGGCCTGGAAATAGAGAATGGCCGACAGACCTAACAGCAGACCCGCAAACGGAATCAGCCAGCGCTTCATTGCTTGGCAACGGCTGCGGTGCGGCTGCTCTGTGCTCGGTTTAGCAACATCATGGCCGAGCCAATCGCCATCAGGGCGATGCTGATGAATTGAGCCTCCGACAAGCCAAAGGCAATACGCGGATTGATGCGAATGAACTCGACGAGGAACCGCGCCAGCCCGGAAAACACCAGATAGAGCCAGAAAAGCGTGCCACTGGGGAAGGGGCGTTTACGGATGGCCCACAAGCCGGCAAACAAGGCCGTGTAGGCCATAGCTTCGTAGATCGGCGTGGGATGCACGTAGACGCCAGGTGGGTAGTCCCAACCGGCAATGGCGTTGGGATAGGCCCTGCCCCATGGAAGCGTGGTAGGCACGCCCCAGTCTCCGTCCCCAGCGAGTTCGCAGCCTATACGACCAAGAGCCTGCCCGATGGCCAGGCTTGGCGCCACGCAATCGACGGTGGGGAGCCAGGGCATCTGGTAGGAGCGAATCGTCCAGCTCACCGCCAAGAAACCGCCAATCAGCCCGCCGAAAAAGACGAATCCGGAACCGGTGAAGATGGCGCCCATGGGATCGGCCAGAAAACCACTCCAATCGTTGGCGATCGACAGCAGGCGGGCACCAACCAATCCACCAATCGCTGCGGCCACAACAATCGAACCCGCCGCATCTTCGGGGAGACCACGACGGGCCAGTTCCTTGCCGCCCAGTTGCCCGCCCAGCAGGAAGGCAATGGCCATCATCAAGCCGTAGCTGTAGATCGTAATCGGACCCAAGTTCAGAATGACCGGATACATGGCGGCCGATGATATCGGAGGCGACGCAGGCAAGCTAGCTGTAGGCCGCATAGCCAAGGAGGTCGTGGAACACCTAAGATTTTCCAGCCAAGCTATTGAAAATGCTCGTGATATTGCGATTTCAGCCGAGCCTTCCGGGCGCGTTGACAATGCTTGGGACGCCCTTTATACCTGCGCGCCTGTCGAGAATTGTCCCATGCGCATGATTCTGCCTCCGCTCACCGAGCGGCGTGTCATTCACCGCAACCTACAGTCCTTTTTCCGCGCCCACCGCGAACCCGACTTCAATCGTGCGGTCGGTGCCGTGTGTCGCTACTACCACCTGAGACGTCCAACCGTGGAATGGTTCGAGTATATTGACTGGGGGAAGAGTGCCGGAAAAACCTACGAGGACGGCAAGATTCATCTCGTTCATCCGGAGAACTGGAAGAACGGGCGCAAGTACAACTCCGAGAAACAGTGGATCAACGCGGTGTACCATGAGATGGGGCACTACGTCTTCTGGGCCGACGCCGAGCGCAAGGCCGATGCCTTCGCTGTGCGCATGGAGCGCGGCGCCAAGAACGGCAGCAACAAGCGCGGCCTGCGTCGCGCCACGCAACACTAGAGGGCCCCTATGACGGATGATGCTCCCGACTCAACCACAGCGACCGGCAGTGAACCTGCTGTAGCCGATCGCTGGTGGGTAGACGCCACTGACACCGAGAAGAACCGCCCTAAGGTTGTACCGGCCCCAGTGGTGGTTGCGGCACAGTTCTATCGCTCGGCACAAGGCTTCGAGCAGGATGCAGCCCGCGAGCGGCTCACCGACAACAACTGGAAAGTGGTCGCCGCGGCAGACCCGCCCGAAGGTGGTTGGGTGAGCGTGCAGTTTGCCGAGACCAAGTATTCCGAACGCGAGCTCGAGAAGATCAAGGAGCAAATTGCGCTACCGCCCTACGCACGCGGCGTCGTTGCCGATAGCGGGCGTTGCGTCCGGCTCCTGGTTACCGGCTCTCCCATCGGCGAGCGCCTCTTGGAACTAACCCTGGGCGACGATCCATCGTTCGACTGCTGGATTCGCACCGAGTGGGTCGACGAATCGCGCTTTCAGAATCGCAGCCATGCGCTCAAGGTCTTCCGGCGCCTAGTGCGCAAGTACTTGGCACCGGAGGCCATCGCCGAGTATCAGTCGATCGTAGCACAGGCTTAGTCGACGGCGGGCTTGCAAGACTTCTTTTCTGCCACCCATGCGACCGGAGCAGCCCTGCCCCACCTCGTGGCCGTTTCCACAGGTTGGCGCCTTGATCCTCGCCGGCGGCAAGAACAGTCGTATGGGGGGACACGACAAGGCGTTTCTGCGCATCGGCGGCGAGGCGGTGGTGGAACGGAGTCTGGCGCTGTTGCGCCGCTGCTTTCCCGAGGTCGTGGTTGTCAGCAACCATCCAGACAAATACGCCGCGTTCGCAGTGACGGTAGCCAGCGATGAATTCTACGCAGCCGGCCCGCTAGCCGGCATCCATGCGGGGCTAAAGTTCTTGCGAAGCCCTTATGCCTTCGTGGTGGCATGCGACATGCCTTTTCTGCGCATTGAGCCGATCCGCTACCTGGTGGCTGCGATTCGAGATCAGGATGCGATTGTCCCGCGCTGGGACAACGACATCGAGCCGCTGCACGCCATCTACGCGACCGCCCTACGGCCACGAATCGCAGCCGCCTTGAGTTCGGGAACCCACGCCATCCGCGACTTTCTCCCAACCATTCACGTGGAATACATCGCCGAGGCCGAATTGCGTGCGGTGGCAGGAGCGGAAGAGTCCTTCCGCAACGTCAACACCCCAGAAGAGGCCGCACGCTTCGCTATTGCCCCAAGCCCCGGCTGAGCCGCAGACCCGAGCCAGCCCTTGCCACGTCCACCGGATCCAACTCCGACGATTCAGCCCCACTTGGCGCTGCCGAACACAAGGCATGCCTTAGGCCGTAAAGCAGCTAGGCAGCACGTTCCGAGGCACTGTAGGATGCGCGCTTACCGTGGGTTGCTCATAGGTTCTCGGAGGTAGGATGCGTCTCCGCGTTTGGTTCGGCGCCGTGCTGGCGCTCATCGTCTGTAGCGAACTTGCGCTGCGGGTGATGGAGGGCCGACTGTTTGACTGGAGCAGCACGCTCGACGAGCGCGCCGCCAATTCAGACTTGGATCCGCTAGTGGGCTTTGTAACGCGGGCCGGAGTATCGCTGCTTAACCCAGCCGGGAAGCGTTTTACGATCGGCGAGTACGGTACACGAGTCCATTCTAGGGAGGGCGATCAACGGCGCCCCCTCCTTCTAGCCGTCGGCGATTCTTTCACTTTCGGGGATGACGTATCCGACTCCGAGACTTGGCCGGCATTCCTAGAAGCGCGCCTCGGGTACCGGGTGGTGAACGGCGGCGCACCTGGCTTTGGCTTCGACCAAAGTGTCTTGCAGGCGGAACGGCTGCAGGCCGTTTACGATCCCGACCTAATCCTGGTTGGGTTCATTGCCGACGACATCCGGCGCTGCGGCCTTTCAACGTTTTCCGGGCGACCCAAACCTTTCTTCGAGATCGAGGATGGACGCCTACGCTACCATGCCCTTGTCCCAGAAGAGCTGGGCCTAGGGCGCCGTCTTCTTGCACACAGCCGCATGGCGAATCGCCTATGGGGGAATTGGATACACGGGTACGCAGCGGAAACGGCGCACCATGACGGAGCCGAGGTGGCGTGCTGGCTCGCACAACGCTTGTCCGCCCTCGCGGCAGAACCCAAGCCGCAGATCGTTCTCTTGGCGCAGCCCGAAGACCCCTCCCTTCCCGTCGCCCACGCCGAAGTAACGCAGAAGATCCTGGGCTGCGCACGCGAGGCCGGGCTACTCACTCTCGATCTGTTTCCTGCCTTTGCAGAGCTGCCGGCAGAGGCCCGGCACAAGCTATGGGCAAGACACCTCACGCCGGAGGGGAATCAGCGTGTCGCCGCGGCAATTGAATCGTTTCTCGCTTCCGTCTCACTGCCGAAGACAGAAAGACAGACGATTCCCTGTCAGCGCTAGGGACATCTCGGTGCAAGCGCAGACTCTGCCGGCCGTTCAGCCTTCCGCGCCGGCACGATAGATTGTTAGCGTCGTTACGTTACCTGGGAATGCCGTCGACGACCATGTGTAGGCTGGGATCTTTGCCGTGCGGAACGACCGCATCGGATGCGAGGCACGCACCAAAGCATCCACTTCCTGCAGGGCAATCAAGCTAGCCCGTTGCTCGATGCGCGAGGGCGAAGGGCCACCCGTCCAATTCTCCATCCAATTCGTAAGCTGCTCCGGATCAAGACCCATCATCGAGCCCGGATAGTAATAGTCAAAGTGCAACCCGCGAACGTAGTCGGGTCGCGCCAGATCACTACGTTGCAAGACAATCCATTGCGTATCCGGGTGCTCCGCCAGCAGGGCTCCATAGGGCATCGCCAAACAGCATTCGTCCGCGATGGTTGGCTCGGGGTCCCAAATCGTCAATATCGTCGCTGGCTGGCGTGGAAGCTCCCGGTGCAGGAAACGGAACTCCTCCATGAACGCATACGTGTGAGACCATCCTGCCACAAACCACACCAGCGTCACTATCCCGAGCCCTGCCAGAGCAATCCCGCGCCGCCCATAGAGTGACCGCGCTACGGCCGACTGCCGTTGCTCAAGAAGCAAGTCCAGCCCCCGGGCACTCGCGAGAAGGACAAACAGTGCAGCAACGATGTTGCGCCCTGCCTGCGACATACTCACGAACATGAAGTATCCGCTGGCTACGAATGGCGTGGCACAAAATAGGATCGGCAGATAGACCGAAACGAGTTCCTTCCAGCGTCGCTGTTGCACCTGATGCTTGACCAGCGCCCACACCGGAATGGCGAGCACAAACGGAAAGAAGGAGGGGAACAAGGGGGAAATCAAGCAAGAGAGGCGAAACAAGAGGCCGATCAGCATCCACAAAGGATCCAGTCGCAAGCGCGTGGTTGCCTCGTGGTGAATGGCTGCGGCCTCGTAGGCGCCGAGGGCACCGGCACACACAAGAACGAGAAGTGGGACCCTCATCTTGCGCAACCAATCGCTACGGAAGCTCTCGTGGCTGTAGAACAATGGGGCCGAGAGAAAGAGCGCCGCCGATTCTGCTCGGATCGGCATGCCCAGAACCACCGCCGCTACCATCACCACGAGGCTCCAAGCTCCGAGGCGTTGCTCGCAGTAGCCAACGAAGCTGGCCGCCGTGATGGCATAGAGAAACAGCACCGTGTTGTGCTGGCCGTCCGAGGCGGAATAGCGAACATACAAGGGCGTCAGTGCAAGCAGCAACGCGAACAGGGACGCCACGCGTGGGCGATGCCCAGCCACGAGAGCGGAGTACCAGAGCAAAACGATACTCAGAGTCCCAATCGCGAGGTTGTACGCCAGCAACCCGTCGAATCCCGCACCGGTCTCGAAGGCGACAAGCCAACTCACCAGCGGCAGGTAAGTGAATGTTCGCGTGTAAAACTGGTCCGCCAGGACGGTATTCATCAACGGGAAGTGCCAGTTGATGACAGTCCATGGCACCAAGAACCGCAGCAGCAGCGCGACAGCTAGAACGAGGAAGAGGCTACGCTTCCCGAGCACCCGGGGCAGGTGCGTCCCAGCTTGGTAGGCCAAAGGCATTAGCCCTACCGCCACTAGCAACCAAGCAGTCGGCTCAATTGCGCGTAAGATCTCCGCGCCAGATTGCACTTGTATCGAGTTTCCTAAGCCGCCGTTAACCTTCGCTGGCGGTAAGGCGGATCGTCTCTGAATTCGCCGACTCTGCGGCGACTGGCAAAGGTTGCCCATTCAGCGACGAGGTTGCGCTTGCGTGCCCATTCCCGTTGGCTGGCTGCGTTACAGGCGCCGCAGGCTGAAGGGAAGAACTGTTTTCGCGCCTGAGTTCCTCCATCACCGGGACGTACTTATTATGGGCAACTTTGGGTGTGGCAGGGGAAATCGTGCCATGTTTGATTTCGATTTCCTTGAGCAGTTCGGCAGCCCGTTCCCGCGTCAGCATCGGGTCGGCCTCGCTACGCTGCATCTCTTTCATCGCCAAGCGCCAGGCTCCCTTCACGCCGCCACCGGCGCGGAAGACCGGATGGCGAGCTCCCGGATTCATGGCCGTCATCGTCGCTTCGAGGAACGTGCCGGTAGCACGCATCGCACGCCGCCACCGCGGAAGCGTCTTCGCCGTGGGTGGGCGCAAGGGCCGCAACAAGAGCTGCGTGCCTACACGAAAGTAGCGTTGGAACTCATCAAACGACTCAATGCGCAGCAGCATGGGCAATGCATACTTCGGCCTACCGTAGAATTTGAAGTAGGCACGTCGCGCCAAGCGCTCGAGTTCGGGACGCGTGAGTTGAGTCCACGGCGTCGGCAGCAAGTGCTCATCGACCGTGCCGCGCACGTACTCGCGCCAGTAATCGATGCCGGTGGCGTCGACCACGTAACGACGCTCCAGCTCGGTGCCGGGTTTGATGATGGCAATCTGGTACTGCGCGTAGGAAAGCGGCAAAGTCAGCGAGTAGTTGATCGTCTTGTTGCAGGTTTCCATGGTGTCGTCGGGGGCTCCGAGAATGAAAAAGCCCAACGCCATGATCCCGTGTTCCTTGACGCACTCGAGCACCTTGCGGATCTGAGTCGTCGCCTTTTGCCCTTTCATCATCGCGGCAAGAATCTCATCGTCACCGGACTCGACGCCAAAATAGATGCGACGGCAACCGCCTTCCGCCAAGGCTCGGATGTATTCCTCATCGACCTTGCCGTCGGAACGGTGGAAAGTCAGCGAATCGATCCGCGAACGACAAGACCAGATGATGTCCAGGTTGCGAGCTTTATGCTCCCGCGCCATAGCCAGAATGCGCTCGCGATCGTGCAACATCAGAGGATCGAACCAATCGATCTCATGGATCCCGAGAGCGATACACTCTTCCATCTCCGTAAGCAGTTGCTCCGGCGAGCGCGCATCGAATCCACTGTTGCGCATGCAGCAAAACGAGCAAGGGTACGGGCAGCCGACCTCGCTCATGCCAATGGTGAAGTTCTTTCTCTGCGAGACGTGCGAGTAGTACAGGTGGTTGGGATAGATACTGCGATCGGGGATCGGAAATTCGGAAAAGCGCACCTTGGCCGCCGACGGAAACGTTCTCCGGATCACCCCCTGGTCTTTGAAATAGAGATCGGGTACGCGCTCGTACCCATGACCACGCTCAAAGGTAGGAAGGAACTCCCGCAGGAACGTCACGTTTTCTCCGGCGCAGAGGAAATCAAAGCAGCCGTGGCTCATGATCTCTTCCGGGTAAACCTTCGCCTCGTATCCCCCTACCAGCGTCGCAATCCCGGTTTCTTCCTTGATGCGCTTAGCCCAGCCGATCATGAAACGGAGGGTCTGACATGCATGCGCCGAGAACCCAATGAGATCTGGACTCCAAGCACGGATCATCTCAATGATGTCCTCGACAGGCGATCGATTGGCCAAACCGTCGAAGAGGCGAACTTCCCAGCCCATCTGTTTGGCGACGCGTGCGGCCCACCCAAAACCCAAATGGGGGAAGAGGCCGAATTCGTCATCCACCGTGGGCAGATTCTCGTTGAAGATCTGCGTGTGGAAGGTAGGATACACGAATGCAATGCGCATGGGGTGAACTCTTGTCTGTGCGAACGCCTGGAACCCTATGCTGTTCAGTAGCCTAGATCAAGAACAACCCCGCGTGCACGGCTCGGAAAGAATACGGCGTTGGTTCGTCGGTGTACCCGACTCACCATGGACCGAGCGCGCCCGATGGGCATTGGAGCACCATACCCTACCGTATCTCTTCGTCGAGCGACTACCTTGGAACATGCCATGGATTCGGCTTCTAACACGACGCCCAGTAGGAAGAGTGATTGTTCCCGTGTTGCGTGACCGCAGCCAAGTGGTGGCAGGTGCGTTTCAGATCGTCATGCACGCCGAACGCGAGGGAAGACAAGCCCGCCTCTTGCCCGACATCACCGAAATGGCGCGCTGGGATCGCCGGAGTGATCAGATTTGCGCCGCCGGCCGCCTGCTGGGAGCAAGCCGCGTGCTCGCCCATCGCCAGGCGCTGGCAGCAGCGGCTCCGCCTTGGCTACCAACCTTCCTGCGCCCGGCTTTCTCCGGCGTTGCCTCCGCAAGGATACGCCACAGGATGGGCAGGTACGAACTCAGTCGAGCTTCCCGGGACGTCGCTACCGTGGCGCTCACCGCTGGCTTGCTCGACTTGAGACGGGCGCTAGCCGGTCGCCCTTATCTTCTGGGCGAGTCCTTCAGCTACGCAGACATTGCCATGGCTACGGCACTCGGCGTTTTGCAACCGATCGCAGACCCTTCGTCGCCCGGCGCCAATGCTCTCCAGGCAACGAAACAGTGCATCATGGAAGCGCGCGATTTTCCCGATCTCTTGGCCTGGCGTGACGAGCTCTACCGCAATCACCGCTGGCCGCATGTGACTCTCTAGGTAGGGCATGACTGTCCGCCACAATCCCGTGGACAGACCCAATTCCCACACTTCACGGATGCAATTGCTCGGCTCTGTCTGGCGGCGCTTCTCTCACCCCATAGCGATTGGCATTGCGATCCTATTGCTCGGTCTTCTGGCTTACCAGGTTCCGGTGGCAGAGAGCATGGCGGCAATGGCAGGCGCAGATGTTTCGTTGGCATCCGCGGCAACGCTGCTCTCGCTCTTGTGTGCAACGCTACAAACCGCAGAGCTACGGCGCCAAGCACTGCGGGCCTTTCGCATCGAGATCCCCTTCCGTAGCGCGCTCTTGGCAACGGCCGGGACCTTGGCCTTGCATCACTCCCTGCCAGCCGGCTCAGGCGCCGCCGCCAGCATCGCCTACTTACGACAACGACACGGCGCGAGCATGCCCCGTAGCATTGCCGCCTTTGCAATGATCTTCTGGCTCAAACTAGTCACATTGCTAGTAATCTCCTTGCTGGGATGGTGCGCTCTTCCCCAGCACACGATCGACTGGACTGTTGTAGCTGCTGCCGCGGTGGTCCTCCCTGCGCTAACGGTCTTGCTATGGATCTCGGTGTCGCGTCCTATCCGCCGCTGGGCTGGGAGAACAGAAGTCGTTGGGAGAATGCGAGAGCTATGGCTCACCGTGCGGCGTACACCGTTACAAGGTCGAGCCCTGGCACTTACCGTCGGACACTCGCTTCTATCGGTGCTGAGTGACATGCTTGTCTTTGGCCTCTTGCTCCGCGCACTAGGGGCAAGGATCGACACGGCTCAGCTCCTCGCCTACTTGCCGCTCTGCCTGCTCGGAGCACGTATCCCCATCAGCAGCATGGGCCTAGGTACCCGCGAAGCCCTGGTACTACTATTCTTTTCTCACGTCGCAGATGCCGGGGTCCTGTTCGCCACCTCTCTCCTTTTCTCGGTGATCGAACACATGCTTCCCGCTTTACTCGGCACGCTAATGACAGCCCCCTTCCTGTCGAGTCTGGCGGGTAGCCCGAGGCCTGAATAGGAAACGGTCGCCCAGTTCTGCTTTGCCACGACAACGCGTCGCATCGAGAATCTGTGCGTGGGGCAACGAACGGCCTGCGCACGCTGTTCGGCAGCGACTGAACCCGAAAATATCAGTTCACTTGCTCACGTTCTCGCAAGGACACTGGGGAGGGACTTCGAGACGCGGCCTGAACAGATCGAAGCGCAAGGCGAGTTGACGTCCACGCCAACTGAGGTTTTCGGGCTGAATTGGAGTCGGGGTCGGAATCGGCATCTTTCGGCGCCCCGATTAGATGCGATCCCGATACCGAGTCCGATACCCCGGCCGGGTAAAGATCCGGCGCGTGACATCTCGAAGGAGATTCCCAGATCTGAGCCTCTTCGAGACTCAGGAGAGCATCTCCCGCAGAGTATGTTCCAGAGGTCGGGAGGTATAGCCAAGTTCGCGCTGAGCCCGGGCGCTGGAAACCCAGAGGTAAGATCCGAAACGCTTACGCGCCTGTATAGCCGTGATGGCCGGATTCCTTCCAAGACTACGAGCAATCGACTCATTGACGGCAACCGCGGCGAGAAGAGGAGAGAGGGGGACCCGTATCCACGGCGGACGGCGTCCCGAGAGTTGACGAACGGCAGCAAGCAACTGCCGGTACGTTAGATTCTCCCCTCCGAGTATATAGCGCCGGCCTGCCCTGCCCTGTTCTAGTGCAAGGAGATGCCCGCGGGCGACGTCACGGACATCTACGACGTTGATCCCCCCAGCAAACCACAGTGGTAACCAGGCGCGTTGGCGCATCTGGACAATCCTATCGTTCGAAGGGGAGCCTTGTGCGCTCCCTGGCCCAACGGTCATCGCCGGCAAGGCCGATACAGCATCGACGTCTTTCTGCGCCCAAAGCCAGCGCTCCACCTGTAGCTTGGCGCGCGCATACGGAGTTGCCGGCTCACTGTCCCAAGCCTCTTCATCGAGCACTTGTTGCGGATCGAAGGTCTCGCCAAGGGTTGCCGTGGAGCTGGTGAACACCAGGCGGGGGCGCCTCGGATTGTTACGAATCGCCTGCACCACATTCTGTAACCCATGCAGAGCAAAGAGACCGAGATCGCGGCCATCTGCGTCTTGCGATCGAAAACGCATGGCCAGATGGAACACGGCATCCACGTCGG
>CAZGSN010000033.1:0-9687 GCA_964528465.1 uncultured Binatia bacterium (SeqCode) | reverse complement strand
CCCCTCCGGCCAGCTTGAGGTACACGGTAATGTGATCCCCGCACAGCGGATTGAAGCCCTCGGCCGAGCCGGTGGCATCGGCGAGTTTTTGGAAATTCCGTGGTCGCCGATTGTGATCGAGAATTACCTCTTGGTAGAGGTCGCTTAGTTCCGACATTAGGCGAATACCTCCTTGACCCTGCGCACCGCGGCCGCCAAGGCATCAATCTCTTGCGTCGTGTTGTAAAAGGCGAGGGAAGCTCTTGCCGTGGCCGGAACACCAAAGCGTTGCATGACCGGCATGGCGCAGTGATGGCCAGCGCGAATGGCAATGCCTTCGCGATCGAGGATGGTGCCAATGTCGTGGGGATGGACGCCGGCAATCGTAAACGAAAGCACCGCAGCCTTGTGCTTGGCGGTGCCGATCAGCTCGACTCCATCAATGGCCGTCAACGCCTGCGTGCCATAGGCCAACAGCTCCTGCTCATAGGCATCGATGGCTTCCATGCCGATGCCGTTCAAATAGTCGACGGCAGCTCCCAAGGAGATTGCCCCCGCAATGTGTGGGGTGCCGGCTTCGAACTTGTAGGGCAAGACGTTGTAGTGCGTCTTCTCGAAGGTCACGAGGCTGATCATGTCGCCGCCGCCTTGATACGGCGGCATCGACTCGAGCCATTTGCTCTTGCCATAGAGGACTCCAATCCCCGTCGCAGCGAACAGCTTGTGTCCGGATAGGGTGTAGAAGTCGGCGTCGAGGTCCTGCACGTTGACACGCGTGTGCGGCACGGCCTGAGCCCCATCGATGAGCACCGGCGCATCCCAGCGATGGGCCATGGCGATCATCTCACGAATCGGGTTGATGGTGCCGAGGGCATTCGAGACGTGCACCAGAGCCACCATCTTGGTCTTGTGATTGAGCAAGCGCTCGTATTGATCGAGATAGAGTGCACCCTCGTTGTCGATGGGAATGACGCGTAGCTTGGCCCCCGTTTGCTCGCACAAGATCTGCCAGGGAACGATGTTGGAGTGGTGCTCCATGGCTGAAATGATGATCTCATCGCCGGCGCGTAAGGTAGAACGCCCGTAGCTCTGCGCCACCAGGTTGATGCCCTCGGTCGCGCCGCGTACGAAAATAATCTCGCGCTCGCTGGCCGCGCCCAGGAAATCGCGAATCTTGGCTCGGGACCCCTCGTAATGATTGGTCGCAACCTCACTGAGATGATGCACGCCGCGATGGACGTTGGCGTTCTCCATCTCGTAGTAGTGCCGCTCCACATCGAGAACCGCCTGCGGTTTTTGTCCCGTGGCTGCGCTGTCGAGGTAGACCAAGGGCTTGCCGTGTACGGTGCGCATGAGAATCGGAAAGTCCTTGCGGATGCGAGCAACATCGAACTGTTGCCCGAGCTCTGCCGGTTGCGTCTCGGGAATCTTGCGCGCAGCTCTCATCGTTGCCTCCTCGCTAGCCCCGCCGCGGCATGCGGGCGCGCACTTCCTTCTCCAGGGATGCGCGTAGGGGTGCACACTTCACCCGTTCCACCATTTCGGCGGCAAATGCATAGGTCAGTAGATCTACCGCCGCTTCTTGATCGAGGCCGCGAGCGCGTAAGTAGAAGAGCGACTCTTCGTCGAGCTGCCCAATCGTGGAGCCGTGATTGCACCTCACGTCGTCGGCATGGATCTCCAACTGCGGCTTGGTGTTGACCTGAGCATCCCCCGAAAGCAGCAAGTTCTTGCTGGCCTGTCTAGCCACGCTCTTCTGTGCTTGCGGGTGAACCCGAATGAGCCCATTGAACACGCCGGTGGCTGCACCGCCGAGGACGCCTTTGTACAGCTCGTGGCTCGTACACGCGGGTTGCACGTGCTCGATGGTGGTGTGGCTATCGATGTGCGAGCGCTCTGCGGCGGCAAACAAACCGTTTAGAGAACACTCGGCGCCTTCGCCGTCGAGACGCACGGCGACATCGCTACGCACGAGGCCGCCATTGAAGGCGAAGGAATGCAGGGTGACCTGGCTGGCACGCTGCTGATGCACGGCCAAGGCGCCGACGTGCAGAGAGTTGGCGTTACTCAAGACGATGGACGCGTGTTCGATGTTGGCCCCGGGGGCAGCGACAATCTCGGTGACTGCATTTGATAGATACACCGGAGCGCCGTCACAGACGTGGCTTTCAATCACCGAGGCTTGGCTGTTTTCTTCGGCAAGGACCAACGTGCGCGGATAAACGGCAACGCGTTCGGCGTGCGAGCTAGTGACGTAAATTACGTGAACCGGAGTGTCGACAGCGGCTCCACGGGCAACGCGCAGTACCGCGCCATCTCCGAGGCAGGCTGTGTTCAAGGCAAGAAAGCCGTTGGTCTCGGGGCGCGCGTGCGCGCCCAACTGTGCCGCCAGTGTCGAGACAGCACCGGCTTCCGCAGCCAGCAGCGGGTACAGCTCTACACCAGAACCAATCCCAGTGAGGTCGGAGAGTTCAGCAACGAAGTTGCCGTCCACAAACACCAGGCGCTGTGCCGCAAAATCTCCCAAGCCAAGCTGTGCTGCTTGGGCCGGGCCGAGCCCGTTACGCCGGTACCCGCCGGCGCGCCGGAACGGGGTTTTCAACCAGGGGCCGACGTTGGTGTACTTCCAATCCTCGTGTTGGGTCGAAGGAAAGCCGACACTCCGGAACACCTCTAGGCCACGCTGGCGTAGATCGCTTAGCCACGCCGGCGCAGGCGTACTGCGTGACTCGAGGTCTGCCAGATTACTGAGAAAGGAATCGCGCGCGTCCATGGTCTTAGGCTGCGGTGGAGGCAGCGCGCGAGCGTGCCACTTCTTCTTCGATCCAGCCGTAGCCCTGCTTTTCGAGTTCCAGGGCCAACTGCCGGTCACCCGAGCGCACGATCCTTCCCTCGGAAAGCACGTGCACAAAGTCGGGAACGATGTAGTCGAGCAAGCGCTGGTAGTGCGTGATCACGATCATGGCGCGCTTGGGGCTGCGCAACGCGTTCACTCCGGTAGCTACGATGCGCAATGCATCGATGTCCAAACCGGAGTCGGTCTCATCGAGAATCGCCAGTTTCGGTTCGAGCAGTGCCATCTGCAGGATCTCGTTGCGCTTCTTCTCGCCACCGGAAAAGCCTTCGTTGACCGGGCGGCTGAGCAGTGACTGATCCATCTCCAAGAGTTTGCCCTTGTCTTTGATCAGCGCCAAGAAATCCATGGCATCCAGCTCTTCCAAGCCGCGGTGTTTGCGTACGGCGTTGACCGCCGCCTTGAGGAAATAGGTGTTGCCGACGCCGGGAATCTCAACTGGGTACTGGAACGCCAGAAACACGCCCTCGCGGGCGCGAATCTCCGGAGCCATGTCGAGAAGATCCTTGCCCTCGAAGCGCACACTACCTTGTGTGACACGATAGGTGCTGCGGCCGGCAAGCACGTTGGAGAGGGTGCTCTTGCCCGACCCGTTGGGACCCATGATGGCGTGAACCTCGCCGGGGTTTACGGTCAAACTGAGGCCGCGCAAGATCTCGCGGCCGTCGACGTTGGCGTGAATGTCGGCAATTTCCAACATGGCGGTGCTCGTGCTCATTACCCAACTGCTCCTTCGAGGCTGACACTGAGGAGCTTCTGTGCCTCCACGGCAAACTCCATCGGCAGCTCCTTGAATACTTCCTTGCAGAACCCGTTGACGATCATCGATACAGCGTCCTCGGTCGAAAGTCCCCGCTGCTGGCAGTAGAAGAGCTGGTTCTCGCCGATCTTGGAGGTAGAGGCTTCATGCTCCACCTGTGCCGAAGCGTTCTTCACCTCGAGGTAGGGAAAGGTGTGCGCACCACACTTGTCTCCCAGGAGCAACGAGTCGCACTGCGAGTAGTTACGTGCACCATCGGCACCCTTCATCATCTTCACCAATCCACGGTAGGTGTTCTGGCCATGCCCGGCAGAGATTCCCTTGGAGATGATGGTGCTCTTCGTATTCTTGCCGATGTGAATCATCTTGGTGCCGGTATCGGCCTGCTGGTAGTTGTTGGTCAGCGCCACCGAGTAGAACTTCCCGACAGAGTTGTCGCCTTGCAGGATGCAGCTTGGATACTTCCAGGTGATGGCCGAACCGGTCTCCACCTGTGTCCAAGAGATGGTGGAGTTGGCGCCGCGACAAGCCCCGCGCTTGGTTACGAAGTTGTAGATGCCGCCTTTGCCTTCCTTGTCGCCCGGATACCAGTTCTGCACCGTCGAGTACTTGATCTCGGCGTTGTCGAGAGCCACCAGTTCGACCACGGCGGCGTGCAACTGATTCTCGTCGCGGATGGGTGCCGTGCAGCCTTCGAGATAGCTGACGTAGGCGCCTTCGTCGGCGATCAGCAGGGTACGTTCGAACTGCCCCGTGTCGGCTGCATTGATGCGGAAGTACGTCGATAGCTCCATCGGGCAGCGTACGCCCTTGGGCACGTAACAAAACGAGCCGTCGCTGAAGACCGCGGAGTTGAGCGCGGCGAAGAAGTTGTCGGTGTGCGGAACTACCGAGCCCAAGTACTTTTGCACTAGATCCGGGTGCTCGCGTACGGCTTCGGCAAACGAGCAGAAGATGATGCCCAGCTCGGCGAGCTTACCCTTGAAGGTGGTGGCGACGGAAACACTGTCCACCACGGCGTCGACAGCCACACCGCTCAGGCGCTCCTGCTCCTGCAACGAGATGCCCAGCTTAGTGAACATCTCACGCACTTCGGGGTCGACCTCGTCCAAGCTTTCCAGCTTCTTCTTGGGCTTGGGTGCCGAGTAGTAAATGATTTTCTGGTAGTCGATGGCCGGGTAGTGAACCATAGCCCACTGCGGCTCCGCCGCCGACTTGGCCAAAGTCTCAAAATGACGGAAGGCCTTGAGGCGCCACTCCAACATGAAGGGCGGCTCGTTCTTCTTCGCCGAGATCAGCCGCACGATGTCTTCATTGAGACCCGGAGGCGCGGTGTCGGATTCGAGATCAGTGACGAAGCCGTATTTGTATTCCTGGTTCGCCAGATCCTGGATGGTGCTGGTCTCTGTCATCATGCTCTCCCTGCTGCCAAGGTCACCGCCTGCAACGGCTGCCGCCGCGTGCTTGTCTGGTTTGGCGCGGCGAGTGGTTTGGCCATGTCGGCCAACGTCAGGCCCTTGAGCGCCTCGCCCACGACGCGATTGATCTTCTGCCAGTTGGCGCCCACCGGGCACACGCCCTCGAGTTCGCAAAGCCCGGCTGGCTCGACGCTGCACTCGGTCATCGCGATTGGCCCCTCGATGGCGCCGATGATGTCGGCAATAGAAATTGATCGTGGCTCGCGCGCTAGGCGATAGCCGCCGTTGATGCCGCGCTGCGAGACGACAATATTGCCATGCGATAGCGCTTTGAGAATCTTGCTCACGGTCGGCAGAGGTAGTCTCGCCATCTCCGCAAGATCGCGCGCGTTGTGCACCGGCTGATCGGTGTCGCTGGCGAAATAGGACAGCAGCACAATGGCGTAGTCGGTGAGCTTGGCAATGCGGATCATGTTGGGGCTCTTAACTGGACTGAACTGGTCCAGTATCTAGGTGCAGCCCTTCGGAGTGTCAACCCCGAAGGGCTTAGGAGGATGGTTGGCCGTGTTAATGGAGGGGGGCAGAGTGGCTGGCTAAGGCATCAGCCGGCAATCGCTTGCTTGAGCCCGGCAATTGCTGATTCGGCTTCGCTCACGATTTCCGCCACGACTTCGGCCGCGGGCTTGAGGGAACGAATCATTCCCATCCCTTGTCCCGCAGGCATGAACGAACGCTGGGGATCGGCGCCGCGTCCCACACCCATGTAATCCATCACGCCTTGCTGCGCCGAATACATGACCTGCATGGGAAACGGCTGAATCTCGTCGCGCCGCTTTTCCCAATCGTCGTTGTAAGGGTTGCGAATCGTACGCGCCGGCTTGCCGGTGTAACAGCGGGTGCGCACGGTATCGGCTTCACCACTTTCAATAATCGCTTGCTGGTAGGCCGGCGATGCCTGTGCTTCGGGCGTAGCGATGAAGCGGGTTCCGATCACGACGCCCTGAGCTCCTAGAGCCAAAGCCGCGGCCAAGCCACGCCCGTCGCTGATACCACCGGCAGCCAGGACCGGGATCTTCACCGCGTCGACACATTGCGGCACCAGGGCCATGGTGCCGATTTCCCCCGTGTGGCCGCCAGCCTCGGTCCCTTGCGCGGCCACCATGTCGGCACCTTCCTTCTCCGACTTGATGGCGTGGCGCACCTTGCCGATCATGACGATCACCGTGATGCCACGTGCGTGCATCTCCTCGATGAAGTCACGCGGTACCGCCAGCCCTGCCACGAAGATCTTGACGTTCTCTTCAAAAACTACGTTGATCTGGGGGCGGATCATGTCGGGGATAGGGGCCAACAAATCGACTGCGAACGGCTTGTCGGTGAGCTCGCGAGTCTTGCGGATCTCGGTGCGCAATTGGTTGGCATCGAGGGTGGCCGCGCCGATCACGCCTAAACCTCCGGCGTTGGATACGGCGGCGACGAGGCGATGCATGGAAACGCCGCCCATGCCGGCTAGCAAGATGGGATGCTGGATACCGAGGGTGTCGCAGAGGGGGGTGTGAATCATGTCCGCAAAAAACAAGAGGGGCGACCCTATTGCAAGGACGCCCCTCTTGTAACCGCAGGCTCGTAGGCTCGTGGCGAACGAGCGCAAGCTTACTTGGCGCGAGCTAGCTCGTCGTCGATGATGTTCTTGAAATTCTCGAACGGCTGCGCGCCGCTGACCAAACGCCCGTTGATGATGAAACCAGGAGTGCCGGTCACGCCCACGCTTTGGCCTTCTTGCATCTGTGCCTTAACCAAATCCTTCGTTTTTTGGCCGTCGAAGCATTCGGTCCACTTGGCCGCGTCGGCCTTGGTCCCCTTCAAGACTTCGAGCGACTTCTCCTTGAGGTTCTGCGCATTGAGATCCTTCTGGTTCTCGAAGTAATAGGCGTACAGCTTCCAGTAGGCGTCGGTTTGCTTCTGCTCGACCAAACACTCCACGCCGATTGCTGCCGGCTCGGCCCATGGGTGGAAGGCCAGGGGGAAGTTTTTGTAGAGGAAGCGGACCTTGTCGCCGTATTCCTTCAGTACCTGGTTCTCGACGGTCTGGTAGCCACGGGAGCAGAAGGGGCATTGGAAGTCGGACCATTCTACGATGGTAACCTTGGCGTTCTCAGGACCCTTGGCTGGACCGCGCTTGAGGTCGATCTTCTTCATGACCGCGGCAAACGGATCGACGGAAAGATCCTCGAGTTCGCCGAAACTTGCGAACTTGCCATCCTCAGAGATCAGAAACTTGACGTCACGGCCAGCAGCGCTGAGCGTGCCGGACTTGGCCCCCTTGATAGGAGAATCCTTCATCTCCTTGATTTCTACGGCAGCCGCCGGGGGAACGTTGGCTTTACGGCGGTAGTACTCGATGAGCTTCTTCGATGTGGCGTCGTCCGCCGCACGCGCCGTGCCTGCGAGGGCAAGCGCCGCAAAGAAAACCATCCCACACGATCTGAATCGCATCATTATCCTCCTAGTAGGCCTGAAAAAGTTCGGCGCTAGTTAGCACGGCCCCCCAGGGTGTACAACACGGTGCGCCAGTCCCGGATGTTCAAAGGTCCTGTGCCGCCGCGAGCGCGCAGGTGCCTCCGTTGCTGAAGCCTTGCGATCCGTAGCCAAGGGCATGATTGAGGCGAGCCCGCAAGTTTTCATGGGCAATGGCGGCGCTCAGTTCGACAAGCTCTGCTTCACCCAGGTGTTGGCGCAGGTTGTCGACGGTCTTGTCGTCGATTACCACCGGAGTGGCGGTGACTTCGTCGACGAAGCGAAGTACGGCCTTTTCGATCGCGCTGAAGGCGATGCTCTCCTCGTAGCGATTGAGATCGCGAATCTGCGTTGTGGAAATTCCCAGGTTGTTCGAGAGAAAGGAACCGATGTCCAAACAAAAGGGACATCCCACCAACGACGCGGCGCGCAATTCGGCCAGCATGACCAAGCGTTTGTCTAGGCGCCGGGTCCGCTGCATTCCGATTTCCAAGCCAACCATGGCCGCGAGCACGGCGCCGCTACGGGCATAGCCGAGCAGCGGCGCCGGGACTGCTCCAGTCTGTTGCCGGATGAGCCAGAAGAGCAGTCGAAGTAGCGGGTTGCGCGTATGCGGTGAGATTCCCTGGATGCGTGGCATGAAGGTCTCCTTTACCTCCTGTCACGCCGCCGCGGGTGAAAAGGTTACAACCTGCAAGCCGCCAAGAGAGAAGATGACGATCCTAGGATTGTTTGGCGACGGCGCCTCAGCTTCCAAGGCTACTGCCGGCTTGTATGCCGAGGCCTGCTGCTACCTCGGCTGCCGGTAGCTTGCCGGCCGTGGCGCGTAGCTTGCGGGCGCGGATGGCACCGCCGTTAGCGCCGATCAGCAGGCCGGAATCGGTTACCTCGGCGACGACTCCAGGAGAGTGGCTTCCGCCGCTTACCATGCGGCAGTCGAACAGGCGCAGCTTCTCGGCGTTGCAGAGGGTGTAGGCGCCGGGGTTGGGGTCGCAGCCGCGGATCAAGTTGTAGACCTCCTGCACCGGGCGCGACCAGTCGATGACGGCGTGCTCGTCGCGGCATAGGGGGTCGTAGGTGGCGAGCGACTCGTCTTGCGGGAGACGGGGAGCTGTGCCGCCGGCAATCAGCTCGACCGATTCGAGCACAACGTCGACGCCGAGAGGGAACAGCGTGTTGAAGTATAGTGTTGCGGCCGTGTCGTCTGCGCCAACCGGCGCGCGCTTCTGCAGCAGGATGGGTCCGGTGTCGATGCCGGGATCGACCCAGAACATGGTCACGCCACTTTCCTGCTCCCCCTTGATCAACTGCCACGGAATGGCGCTGCCCCCTCGATACTTGGGTAGAAGGGAAGGGTGAAAACAAATGCTGCCCAGGCGTGGCAGCTCGAAGACGTTCTGCGGCACGATCTGGGTGACGTAAGCAAGCACGGCGAGATCTGCTTGCAGGGCAGCGACCTCACCCTGCACCTCAGCTCCCTTGAGCGTCTTGTGCTGGCGCACAGGAAGGCCCAGGGCTTGGGCGCGGACCTTCACAGGATCGAGCTTGCCGCCGGCTACATCCGGCGGACAGTACACGGCTACAACCTCATGGCCATTGCTCAGCAGCCCATCCAACACCTTCTCGGCAAACGCCGCTTGTCCGATCAATACGATACGCATGGCAGCGCACAGTAAAGCGGAAGGGTAGGCAGGTAAAGGCTTGTGCCGGTATCCGGTGCGCCAGTGAGCCTGTGTGCCGGTGCGCCAGTACACGCGCCACGCTCGCAAACTAGGGCGGACAGTTCGGGTGTCCGGCCAGGGGGCCTCCGGTTTCCATAGATCGGAGCCTCGATGCAGAGGCCTAGCCTCAGCGAGGTTGGCGCTATACAGCCTCCCACCGGCGCACCTTCACCTACCCACGAATCGGGGTGCTGGACACCGCTACCCCTAAAGGCCTTTCGGTCGAAAAAAGCACCATGGCCAGCCATACGGTGTCCTCTCCCACGCGTTTGTTCCGCGTGGGAGAGGGGATGGTGAGGGTACCCTCGGAGAAGCGCTGCGATTTACCGATGTACGAAAGCGACGTCCGCATGTCCTAACTTCTGTAGGGCCAACACTTTGGGCCCTCACCCTCCCCTCTCCCGCGCTGAGGAGATGCACGGGAGAGGACACCGATCC
>CAZGSN010000032.1:0-2090 GCA_964528465.1 uncultured Binatia bacterium (SeqCode) | reverse complement strand
CAGTGGCCGGATATTCCTGGCGAAACAGCAGCGGGTCTTTCAGCTCGGCGATCTTGTTTCGTCGCCACGCCATCTGCTCGAGCGTGAGTGCGTAGGCATCTCGGTAAGCCTGCTCCTCCTCATCGAGCACGAACGCATCGGGCACTTTGCGTGAGTACTCAGGCGACCAAAACCATGGGATGAAGATCGCCTCGTAGTCGCCTATCCCCGCCTCTGCTTGCTGCCAGCGTTCGTGGAATTCACCACCAACGCCATTGGCCGTGCTTTCGAGCACGATCTCCGTTCCAGGCAGATCGGGAATGGCCTGAACGACCCCGGCGAAGTGCGTCGAAGCGTTGGGCCAGAAGGCAACCTCCGACCCGTGGAACAACTGCACTGTCTGCGAGCGCCCAACGGCCTTCGCGCCAGCTGTGCCGACCGCATAGCCACTTTCGAGTCGGTCGAAGAACAACTCCTTAGCGTTGGCTGCGCTCGTGCTCGGGGCGATGGGGTTGTGCTGGTGGTATCGATCCACCATCCCGAATAGATTGTTGGTAGCGTCCTGCTCGTGCGTCAGGATAAACACGCGAAGCCCTTTGCGGAACGTCGCGCGATGATAGAAGCGCCCGCCAAGGTAGGTGCTGATGCCCTGCTGGCGCCCTTTGAGCACCAAGGCCCTGACCTTGCCAGTCCGCTCTCGCTGGGCTTCCAGGCGCCCGTGTAGGTACTCCTGAGCGTGGTTGAGCGCGAAGGGGACGATCTGTCCGTCCTTGGCTCTGATCTTGAGGCAGCGTGGCGCGTAGAACGTGAAGTCATCCCGCAACTGCCGGAGCTTCTCAGAGCTCTCCAATCATGTCCTCGATGGTGCGAACGGTCGCGTCCATATCGACCTGCTGCACCGCCTTCCCATCGGTCCGATCAACCAATTCTTTGATGGCCTGCAAGTCGCCGCTCTCTGCCTGGGCAATTAGCTTCTTGGCGATGTTGCGGAGCGCTTTCGAGTTCTCGCCGGCCTCTGCTAGTTCGATCCGCAGCGCATCACGAAACGGCTTCTCGGCCCTGCGACCGGAATTAGCATTTCCTGCCATTCTAGAATTTCTAAGCCGTTGCGGGACTTAGTCCTCTGCGACTGCGGTTGAATGCTTGGTCGCCTGTTACTTGATCCATAGTTCTTCGGCCATCGGGGTGCTCCGAAAAGCGAAACCCGCCGCGATTTCTCGGGCGGGCTGACGGGCGCAAAGCGCCATGTTGCCTAATTGATGGGGTGATTTGGCTACGCTCGTCAAGCGGCTTTCTTCGACGCCAGGCGGAAGTGCACGGCGAGATCGTCGAGGATAGCGAGCAGATCGGCAGTGACGCGTCGGCGGGCGCGCATGCCGCGACCGGCGATACTGCTGATCGACATGTCGTGACAAACGACGCGCTCGACGAGGCTGGACCTGACCAACCCAAGATGGCGGACGGTGACCGAATAGTCATTGCGCGCGGCAGCACCCACCTCGAATACTGCCAGGTCGGATGGCCCCGAGGTGTCCACCTTCGCCGCGGCGTAGTCGATGGCCCTGGCGCCGCCGATCTGGGCGCGATCGAACAGGTTTCGATACTTCATGGCCGCTTCTGCCTGAAGGTCGCTGTGCTCGAGACGGGCGAGGCCGCCGATCATCTCGCCGAGGTTGACGGCTACCATCACCTTGCCGACGTTCGGGCCAGATTTCGTGCGGCGTTGTTCGAAATACTCGGCATCGGACATCGACGGGTCCGGCACCAACCTATGAGAAACGTGCTTACCCATCGCCTACACCTCTACAATCTTCGCCTCGCGAAGCCGCTGCGCTGCCGCGTGATCGCCCTCTGCCTCGTGTAGCGCTATCGCCATCTCAATACCCCTCGCTATGCCCCTGCGCTCGCTGCGGTCCTCTGCCTCCTCAATGAGGATCTGCTGCTCTTTGGTGGCGGAGAGGTGGAGGCGGTCGGTCATGCTTGCCTCAGTGCTTCGTGTCTGCCGGCGCCAGCGAGGCGCGTACGGATGCAACCAGCGACGCCGGGAATGCCTTGTGCTCGATGAAGGCCTTGACTGGTTCGGTGCGCTTGACGCACTCGGCAAAGACCTC
>CAZGSN010000031.1:0-2553 GCA_964528465.1 uncultured Binatia bacterium (SeqCode) | reverse complement strand
TCGGTGTACGGCATGAAGCCGTGGTAGCCAACTTTCTCGGAGATCTTTTCGATGGAGCGATGCAGGTAGCCAACGTCTGGGATGGCTTCGCGCATCACCTCGCCATCGGCCTTGACCACGAAACGCAGCACCCCGTGCGTGCTGGGGTGTTGCGGACCCATATTGAGGGTCATCTCCTCGGTTTCGAGCCCGCTCTCGCGCTGCACTTCGACTTCGTAGCCGGCAATACTCATCTGGCTTACCCTCGCAGCAGGCTTTCGCGCCGCGTGCTGATGCCGTGGTACTCTTCGGGCTCCACGAAGTCCTTGCGTGCCGGATGACCAATCCAATCCTCCGGCATCAACAAGCGTCGTAGATCCGGATGATTCTCGAACACAACCCCCATGAGGTCGTAAATCTCACGCTCCAGCCAGATCGCTCCCCGCCAAACCCCCGCTACGGTCGGAATCGTGGCTGCATCACGCGGCGTTTCGACCTTGAGAACCAGGGAGTGGCGGTGGGGATACGAGTAGAGGTGGTACACGACCTGAATCACGCCACGACTCTTGAAATCCACGGCACTTTGGTTGGCCAAGAAGTCGAACCGCAGCTCGGCTTGGTCGTGGAGAAAACGGGAGACGTCAACGATTGCCGACGACTCAACGGCGATCCAAGGGTCCTTCGCCTGCGCTTCGCAGTTCCCTACGCCCGCCCCAAATTGCGCTTTGAGGCGCTGATGAATCTCCACCGCATCCATAAGAAAGCAATCGTCGATTAGGCCGCGGCCGCGCCGGTTGCCGCCGAGCGTACCAGCCACTTCTCCTTCATCATCTTTTCTTGCAGCTTGATGATGCCCTCGGTGAGCGCCTCCGGCCGCGGCGGGCAGCCAGGAACGTAGACATCCACGGGTATGACCTTATCGACCCCGTCGCAAACCGAGTACGCGAGTTGGAACAAGCCACCACAGTTGGCACAGCTCCCCATCGAAATGACGTAGCGTGGCTCCGGCATCTGCTCGTAGAGAAGCTTGGTGCGCAAAGCCATTTTTAGGGTCAGAGTCCCTGCCACAATCATTAGATCCGATTGCCGCGGTGCGGCTCGCGGCGCCGTACCAAAGCGGTCGACATCGGCACGCGGACCTTGCGTTTGCATCATCTCGATGGCACAGCAGGCCAAGCCGAAAAGCATCCACCAAACCGACGACTTACGTGTCCAGTTCAGGAACGCGTCGGCCTGCGTCGTGATCACCATCTCGGGCAATGAGTTGATGAGGGACATGTGTTTCCTCCCGACCGAAGCAACGCCTAGGCGGCGCGGCGCAACGCCTCTTGGCGAGCAACCTCGTCATGCACGGCCACTTCACTGCGATCGGCCACAGGCACCCGCTTTAGCCACTCGAGATCACCCTTGGCCCAAACGTAGATCAATCCCACGAACAGTATGCCCAGGAACAGCAGGATCTCCGCAAACGCGTACAATCCGTTGCCGGCCAGCACCCAATCACGAAATACCGCCGTGACCGGATAAATGAAGGCCACCTCGACATCGAAGATCACGAAGACCAAGGCCACCAAGTAAAAACGGATATTGAAATTGACCCAAGCGCTTCCGGTCGGCGGCTCACCGCATTCATAGGTCGTGAGCTTGAGCTTCTCCGGGTTGTCGGGGCGAAGCAATTTGGCCACGCCGAGCATGGCGCCAACAAAGAGGTTGGCGAGCACGAGGAACAAGAGAACGTTGGCAAAATGGAACAGCATGAACAGTCAATGAAGAACGCGGTGCAGCTAACATAGCCCCAAAAACGAGTCAATTAGATGTGCCACGCACACTGCTTACATCGCGCATAAGCAGCGGTTTAGGCGCGGTCGCGAACTCTGCGGGACGTAGCTCCTGAGACTCCAGGTGCCGCCAGCAGAGACCTGCGCGCGGCGTCGATCAAGAACCCTCTGCCGCGAGCCTGGGGGAGCAGTGGACAGCCGTAGACTCGCCCCCATTGCTATTGCTACCAACCACCGAGATTTGGCTCCGGAGGTAGAGAGTGCTGACAATTGATGACTTCTCCAAAGTCGAGCTACGGGTGGCAACGATCCTAAATGTAGAGCCGCACCCGAATGCAGACCGCTTGCTGGTGTTACGCGTAGACCTGGGAGAAGAACAAAGGCAGATCGTGGCCGGCATTCGCGCTCACTATGCGCCTGAGGAGCTAGTCGGCAAACAAATCGTCGTCGTCGCCAATCTCGAACCCGCTAAACTGCGTGGAGTCGAGAGCCAAGGGATGCTGCTGGCCGCCTCCGACGCCGAGGGCCGTCTCGCCATCGTCACCCCGCAACGCTCGGTTTCTCCCGGCTCCAAGGTCAAGTGATCGGCCCGGAAGCCAGCTAAGGTAAGGAACCTCTGCATAGGTCCTGCACGGTTCCGACATCTACTTCTGAGCCCGCGTCTTCGTTTGAACGTCACCCCGGCGAAAGCCCTTACCCTTACCCACACATCGGCCCGCTGGACACCGGGGGCGATCGCCGCCAAAGAAGCCAACGCAGACACGCAAGCGAGGGAAGAGAGCAAGAAGAACTGAAG
>CAZGSN010000030.1:0-2367 GCA_964528465.1 uncultured Binatia bacterium (SeqCode) | reverse complement strand
TGTGTCCTCTGTGGTTGAGAATCTTATTTCCCTGACCAGCTTAGAATCGTCCGGATCAGGAGTTCCGAGCCTACTGCCTGCGCGGTCCGCACTCATCCCTCCACTCTTTGGTTGCAGTCACGAGGCCGCGCTATGGTGTGGATGTCCCCGCAGCCTCCGCCTCAGATTCTACGGGAGTGTCGCTTGTCAGCTCGGAGATGGCTCGTTTGAGAGCATCTCGTTCACGTTGCAGGCTGGTGACGCGATCGCGTAGGGTGCGGTTCTCCTGCCCGAGGTTGGAAAGTTTCGGGTCTGGCGCGGCAGGGGAGGTGGTGTCGACGCGGGCTTCGGCCTTCTGCCGCGCCTCGCGTTCCGCATCCAGGGCGCGCCGAGTCTCTTGCAGCTCTTGCTTCACAGCCAGGAACTCCGCCTCCGATACGCTACTTTCCCCGAACGGAGGAACCGATGTCTCCTCGCGCAAGCGAGACCAAGCCTTCTCCACCTCCAAGCGGCGCCGCCGTTCCTGGTCGAGCTGCTGTTTCAAGCGGGCGACCTCAGCAGCCGACTCGCCGCTGCCGGTTTTCCCTTTAGCCAGTAGTGCCAACTCCGTTTCCAGAGCCTGACGGCGTTGCCGCTCGCGCGCCAATTGCGCCTCTAGAGCTTCGAGTTCAGCTTGCGTTGGACCTTGCTCCGTCGGCTCGTGCTCTTGCTCTAACTCCTTCTTTAGAGCCCGGTTGCGGTTGCGTTCGCCAGCCAACTCGGCGCGTAGGCTGACAAGCTCGGCGTTGGCCCGGCCCTGTTCCGCATCCCGTGCCCGCAATCGCGTCACCTCGGCCTCGAGCTGTGTGCGTCGCTGGCGCTCGCTTGCCAACCCTGCGCGCAATCCGGCGATGGAATCGGCTCCGGGATTCTGCGGGGCGTAGCTGGGATTCGCAATGCCGGCGCGGCGCTGCTTCTCGAGGGCAAAGGCGCTCTCCAGGCGCTTGGCAAGGTCGGCGTCACTCCCGGCAGGTCGGGCCGTAGACGTGCAGCCGTGAGCCGCAGACAGAATGAGGGCAAGGGTCGTGGTGACGGTCGTACGGCGAAGCCGTGTGAAGCGCATGGCGCGGCACCGTCTACATGCTTGGCTCCGGCATGTCCAGAAAAAAGACATCCGTGGCGCAGAGGCGTCTTGCTGTCTCTGAGGTGACTTCTTCTCGCTGAGCGGAGCCCAGCAAAAGGCTTGTGATTTCAGCCAGCAGCAGTCTCGAAAGGGTAACAATCGAGAATCGAATGGGTTGCAAAACGCAGAACTCGGCCTGGGAGAGCCAAGTGTACTACTTTGTACAGTAGCGTTTCGAAATCGTCACATTAACGGAACACCCTACGCAAATGTGGACTTTATTGCATCGGAACGCGGAGCGGGCGGTTGCACCCGCCGAGTTTTGGACGGGTGTGCGTTGTGTGAGTAGCGCCAATCGCGAAAAAGAAGCGGCACGCTGGTTGCTCAAGGCAGCCAGTGTGGGCGACTCGATGATCAAATCGATGGGAATCTCCTCTATGCGCGGCGAATGGATGCGCGTGGATGGCGAACCGAACGCAACGTTGGTTGCGCTGGCGGTCGCCGGCAGGGAGCAAGCGCAATGAGATTCACCGAACCACGCCGCCCGCCCAGGGCCCCGCCCTAGCCCTCTGCAAGAAACTGGGGTCTGCAATCTCACTCGAAACTTATGGTGGCCCGGGAGCTAACCAGGAACAGAAAAGGAGAGGATCATGATGAACGTGTTGAAAAAGTTGGTGCGTGACGAGAAGGGGCAAGACCTTGCCGAGTACGGCATTGCCTTGGCCGTAATCGGCACGGGTGCCGCGGTGGCGGCGTTGGCGATCGCTGGTGACGTAGGCACGATCTGGGAGAACGCCCAGGCCGTAATCGCGACGGCGCTGTAAGTCATGTTGGGGTCCTCGCAAAAAGAACGGGGAGTTGTTGGCTCCCCGCTCTCCTTCGCCACCCACTGGCATGGGGGCGATGTGAACCGAGTGACCTCGGCCCACGTGGAACAGCCATTCTCTACGGGGAATCGGCTCAAAAGACAACAAGGAGAAATGGTCATGATGAATCTTATCAGCAAGCTAGTGCGTGACGAGCAGGGGCAGGACTTGGCCGAGTACGGTATTGCTCTGGCCGTGATCGGAACTGGCGCGGCCGTTGCGGCCCTCGCCATCGCCGGCGACGTGGGAACGATCTGGGAGAACGCCCAGGCCGTGATCGCGACCGCTGTGTAATCCCCTTCAACGCAACGCGAACCAGAAAGAGAGAAAAGACCATGATGAATCTTATCAGCAAGCTAGTGCGTGACGAGCAGGGACAGGACTTGGCCGAGTACGGCATCGCTTTGGCCGTGATCGGAA
>CAZGSN010000029.1:0-4054 GCA_964528465.1 uncultured Binatia bacterium (SeqCode) | reverse complement strand
TGCCCAGCATGCGTATTGCTGTCCATGCCGTCAACGGCCTGAAGACGACTGTGTCGCTGACGTGGATTCGCGACGGACAGAGAATGCCCTCCTTGCGAAACACCTTCACAACCTGGCTGGCCGAGCCAGTGCGATCGAACGTCTCGAAGAAATGGGCGATCGTTTCGCGGATCTGTGCGTCGGGGTCGAGCACGACATTGCCGGTCTCGTCGTAGACAAGGCCTGTGGGCAGGGGACAGCGATACTCCCCGCGCCGCACCTTGTTGAGGATACCGCCCCGCAGTCGGGCTTTAAGAACGTGAAGCTCAGCCTCGCTCATCGTTCCCTTCAGGCCGAGCAGGAGGCGGTCGTTGAAGCTCGCCGGATCGTAGACGCCGTCCTCGTCGAGAATCAATGTGTCGGCGAGGGCGCAGATCTCCAGCAGTCGATGCCAATCTGCGTTGTTCCTCGCCAGGCGCGAGACCTCGAGCCCCATGACGATACCGGCATGGCCCATACCCACATCCGTGACGAGGCGCTGAAAGCCTTCACGCCAGGCAGCCGAGGCGCCGGACTCGCCCTGATCGTTGTCAATGACGATGATCTGATCATCGCGCCAGCCGAGTGCAATAGCGCGGCTACGCAATGCGTACTGGCGTTTTGTGCTCTCGATGTTCTCGACCACCTGCCGCATTGAGGACTGACGAACGTACAGGTACGCGGCCCGGCCGAGATGGCGAGGCTGGACTTTGAGCGCTTCATTCATGGTGTTGCTCCGTAATGATTGCCGTTAATGACCATTGCGGCGAAGACGTGAACGACAGTCCGGTGCTCTTCCGGTATCGGCAGACTGGATGGCTTGGAGCCCACGGGCCGCTGCGGTGCAGGCAAGGTGGCCAGTGTCCGCGCCCATCCGCACATGCCACAGCGGAGAAACAGTAGCAGCCCGGCGCGAGCTTCCGGCCGCAGTATGTCGCCAAACGCGGTGGCGCGTAGTGCTTCGTAGCGCGCCACGAGCATCGATGATTCCGCGAATGGTTCCTGGCAATGCTCATCGCAGAGTTTTTTTTCCAGCCGCCGCCCGCTCGATTGTTCTGGGATGGACGTTGAGGCCGAACTTCTGCCAGACCAGCCCCGCCAAGTCTCGGGCACGCACGGGTTCGCCGGCGACGAGTTGTTGCCGGATGAATGCCAGTGCCTCGCCCCGAAGCTTGTGCGGACCGCGCGGACCGCGCTTCTGCGGCGCCAGTCCGGCAACGCCGGCTTTCTCGAAGCTAGCCTTAGTCTGGTAGTACGTCGGCCTCGACACGCCATACTCTTCGGCGGCGGCACTCACCGCCGAGTTTTCAACCGAGACGCGGCGCAGCATCTCGTACTTGACCTGCACGATGTCGTGAGGGTCGAAGAACTCGTTCTCCTTGAACTTCGGATCCCGAACGGCCTCGGGAGCCGGATTCAGGGTCCCCTCCTTGCGGAGGGCCTCGGTTTTGGTTCTGTTCTTTACGGCCATCAATCACCAGAATGCGTATGCATAATTCTGCCGCTATCGCCGAGCGTTGTCAAGCGCTGGATGTCGCCCATAATGCATAATAGTGCCTACTAACCGGTATTTATAGCGATCCTGCAAGAGGCCATAGCGGCATAGTTACCCTTACATCTGCGGCACAGTTTGCTTTACACGAGCACGGGGCGGCACGGGCGGTCGGTGCTGGAGAATCTGGTCCACCAGTCGTGTCAGTTCCAGCAGATCGGCCACCCGACAGAGTGCACGCCCTTCGCCGAGTACGATCTCCGGATCAGGAGCGGCGACATCCGTCCATTGCGCTGGAACCGAGCAAACCGCGGTTCCATCGACTTTGAGCAGCAAGCGCCGTCCGTACCGGTTGTATCGCTCACCCACACACGCCAACTCTTGGCCGCAAAGCGGATGAAATGGATGTGTGACCCGTACAAGACGCACTCCTGCGTTTTGAAGACCTGCATTCGATGTTGAGGTACAAGCGACTGGAGCGAGGCCGCTTCCACTGGCCGGAGGTCGGCGAGACACGCCGTGTGACGATGCGGCCGGAGGAGTTGGCAATGCTTGTGAACGGTATGGATCTGACGCAAGCGCGGCCACGTGCGAACTGGCATCGGCGAGAGCCAGCCGCGGCAAAAGTCGCTTAGAACATTTCTGCACGAAATTGTGCGGCGGCAGTGCAGAAAAGGGTAGCGAAGAACCACTCCTTCGCATACGATAAAACTTCCCCGTGACCCCAACCGATCCCCAACTCCGCATCGCGCATCTGGAGCGTGAACTGCATTGGGCGCAGTTGAAGATTCAGGTGCTGGAAGAACGATTGCGACAGCATCGTGTCCGTCTGCTGGGTCCGCAGAGCGAGACTTTGAGCGACCTGCAGTTGGCGCTGTTAGTCGAGGAGGAGCCGGGCGTCACCATAGACGAAGTGGCCGCGGAGACCAAGCGCGAGCCGATAACGCAGGCACCGCGGAAGGAACGCAAAGCGCATCCTGGTCGCGAACGGTTGCCCGAGAATCTGCCCCGAGTGGAGAAGGTGATTGGCTGCCAAGAGCAGACGTGCAAGAGATGCGGGCGGGAAACGTCGATCATCGGCTACGACGAGAGCGAGCAGTTGGACGTGGAACCGGCGCGGTACTTCGTGCGCGTGACTAAGCGCGAGAAGCGAGCCTGCCGTGGATGCGAGCAAGGAAACGTGACCACGGCGCCGCTGCCGCCGCGCATCATCGAAAAGGGTGTAGCGAGCGATGGCGTGGTGATCGGGACGGTAGTGGCGAAATACTGCGATCACACGCCGCTGTACCGGCAGGCGGCGATTCTGGAGCGGGAGGCTGGAGTGGAGATTGGCCGCGCCACGCTGGATGGATGGGTGATGCGAGTGGGTGAGATGCTGCAACCGGTGACGGCGGCAATGCGCAAGGAGCTACTCCAGACCGGCTACCTGCAGGCCGACGAGACGACGGTTCCGGTGCAGATGCACGACCGGCGAGGGAAGAATCACGAGGCGTACTTATGGCAGTACGGCGAACCGGGCGGTGGGACGGTGTTCGACTTCTGCCTGGGGCGTGGGCGAGAGGGTCCGCGCAAGTTTCTTGGGCAGTGGGAGGGAATACTACAGACCGACGGCTACCAGGCCTACGAAGGTGTGGGCGGGCCGAAGTTGGTACACGTAGGCTGTTGGGCGCATGCACGACGCAAGTTCGTCGATGCTGTAAAGGTAAATCCGCAGGATGGGGAAGCGGTGAAGATGGTGGTGCGGATGGACGCTCTGTTTCTGGTCGACCGGGAAGCTCGCCGGCAAGGCTTGAGTGGAGCGGAACGAGGGGCAATGCGGAAGGAGCCCACCAGTCCGTGGGTGGAAGAGATTCGCAAAGCCTGTCTGATGATCAAGCATCTGCAACTGCCGCAGAGCGCGTGCGGCAAGGCGGCCGCCTACACGCTGAACATGTGGCTGAAGCTGGAACGCTGTTTGGAGTACGAGCAGGTGGAGTTGAGCAACAACCTGGCGGAGAACTCGATGCGGCCCATCGCACTCGGCCGCAAGAACTGGTTGCACGTCGGCAGCGTCAAGTCGGGTCCGAAGGTGGCCGCCATCCTTTCGGTAATCGAATCGTGCCGGCGGCTTGCGATCCCGGTGAAAGAGTACCTCTCTGCGGTGCTGCCCGGTTTGGAGCGGCGGTCCATTCAACAAGTCGCCGACCTCACGCCCGCTCGCTGGATTGCGTCACGAGCTTGACGACACTGCTTCGCCTGCCGCTGAGCCAGTCGAAGCCCGCGGCACCCAATGTCATCCACCAAAATTGTGCATACCTATTTCCCGGCGAAATAGCTCGGCGTCAACCCTGTACTTCCTCTGACGCATACCTTGTACCAAGCGAGCGGAATCGGCAGAGTCACCCGGGCAATGTCGTTTGGACCGTCGAGAACACCCTGCCAGAGGAGGACAGCCGTGTCGGCCCGAGGCTTGCGGATTCGCGTGCTTCGTGCGATGCCGCGACCGAGGCTTCGAAGTCCCAGAACCTCTGCTGCGCCACTCGCGGCTGGAGGTGTCGCGGTGAG
>CAZGSN010000028.1:0-1793 GCA_964528465.1 uncultured Binatia bacterium (SeqCode) | reverse complement strand
TCATCCGGCCGGCCTTGACGTGCGTGTTGATCGACGCGAGCCCGGTGAAGGTGCACTGCACCTGCCCGGAGAGGATGTCGAAGTGGCCGGGCGCGTTGCCCTTGTAGGGCACGAGCACGAGCTTGATCCCGGCCAACTGCTCTAGTGTAGTGTTTGACTCTTGAGGCAACTTATTTGCCTGCCATGGCTCCAATAGTTTACTGTGGAGTGCATGGGAGTCAGAGCGTGCGAGTTGCCCCTGCGATTGAATTGAGTGCGGATGACGAGGCCGAGTTGTTGCGGATTGCGCGGTCCAAGACGAGCAGCGTGCGATTGGTCCAGCGTGCTCGCATCGTCTTGCTGGCTGCGCAAGGACGGCAGGACCTGCAAATCGCCCAAGAGTTGGGCATTGACCGGGTCACGGTGGGGCGCTGGCGGCATCGTTACATCGAGGCGGGACTGGCGGGCATCGAGCGCGACCGGCCGCGCGGCGCACCGCCTGTCAAGGTGGACACGGCCAGGCTGGTGGAACTGACCACGCAGACCAAGCCAGAGGCGGCCACGCATTGGAGCACGCGCAAGATGGCCGCCGTGCTGGGTGTCAGTCCCAGCACCGTGATGCGCCACTGGCAGGCCCATGGCCTGAAGCCTCACCTCGTGCGCGGTTTCAAGATCTCGCGCGACCCGAGGTTCGTCGAGAAGCTCGATGACATCGTGGGCCTGTACATGTCCCCGCCCGAGCACGCGATCGTGCTGTGCTGCGACGAGAAGAGTCAGGTGCAGGCGCTGGACCGCACGCAGCCTGGGCTGCCACTGAAGAAGGGGCGTGCGCAGACGATGACCCATGACTACAAGCGCCATGGCACGACCACGCTGTTCGCGGCGCTGAACGTGCTCGACGGCAAGGTCATCGGCCAGTGTCAGCAGCGCCATACGCACGCCGAGTGGTTGAAGTTCCTGCGCACGATCGACCGCCAAACGCCCAAGGGCAAGACACTGCACCTGATCGCCGACAACTACGCCACCCACAAGCATCCTGCCGTGCAGCAGTGGCTGGAAAAGCACCCGAGGTTTCACATGCACTTCACGCCGACCTCGGCGTCGTGGCTGAACATGGTCGAGCGCTTCTTCCGCGACATTACCACCGAGCGGCTGCGCCGCGGCGTGTTCACCAGCGTGCCCGAACTGGAAGCGGCCATCGAGGAGTACGTCGCTCACCACAACAAGAACCCCAAGCCGTTCATCTGGACCAAGCGCGCCCGCGATATCCTGCAGAAGGTCATTCGCGCCAACTCGCGCTTAAGTAGCAAACAGAACGAAACACTACACTAGCGACGTTCCCCGGCTGCATCGATCGTACCTCGATGGCCGCGTTCGTCGCGTTGTTGCCGCCGCCCGGCCCGGCAACGAACGTGGGGCAAGTCCCTGCACTCTGAGTGTCGCGTTCCTGGATGGCAGGAGCAACACGTGTTGCCGTGCACGAATTTGACCGGGACGGCGCAAAGGCGGTAACATTTCGCAGTTTCGACGGCAGGTCGTGGATGCGCAAGAAGCTCGTCGCCGGCAACTGGAAGATGAACGGGGATCTCGCCACCAACGCGGTTTTGCTTGGCGCGGTCCGGGATGGCGTCAAGTCCGGCGCACCGTTCGATTGCTCCATTTGTGTGCCGCTACCCTATCTTCAACAAGCCAAGTCTCTGCTTGCAGGCAGCTTGGTGACGTGGGGGGCGCAAAACGTGAGCGAGCACCCGAAGGGTGCGTTCACGGGGGAAGTGTCGGCCGGTATGTTGTCCGACTTCGATTGTCGCCATGTG
>CAZGSN010000027.1:0-5236 GCA_964528465.1 uncultured Binatia bacterium (SeqCode) | reverse complement strand
GCGCGCGCCGCCGGAGTCGTTGTCGAGGCATCGAACCCCGGTGCTCTATTCGAGCTTACCGGTACTCGGCGCCACCAGGGTGTTGCGGCCCGCTGCGCTGCGTTTCCCTATGTGCAGATAGAAGATCTCTTGGCACTGGATGCTCGGTTGCTGCTTGTCCTCGATCACCTGCAAGATCCTCACAATCTGGGAGCAATTCTTCGCTCGTGTGCGGCGGCCGGATGCCCCGCCGTGATTCTGCCCAAAGATGGAACCGTGGGCATGACTCCAGCCGTTGAGGCTGCGGCCGCAGGCACGGCAGCCTTGCTTCGCATTTGTAGAGTCACCAATCTGGTGCGGACGATGGAAGCGCTTAAGGAGCACGGATACTGGACGGTCGGACTGGCCGCGAGCGCGAGTACCGACATCTACGCCTCACAGCTTCCGGAGCGAGTTGCCTTGGTCCTCGGAGGCGAAACAGGCCTGCGGCGCTTGGTGCACGAGAAATGCGACCTGCATGTGTCGATACCGATGTCGCCGCCTGTCGAGTCGTTGAATGCCAGTGTTGCTGCCGCGGTTGCTCTGTTCGAGATCCGTCGTCGCTGGAAGGGCTCTATGCATGGCAAGTGAACGCAAGGGACCGTTGTGCGGAATTCGCGTGCTCGAACTCGCCAATATTGGGCCGCTGCAGCACGCGGGAATGATCCTCTCGGATCTTGGAGCCGAGGTGTTGCGCATCGAGCGCACAACCCATGTCGAGGCCGGCACGGGCTTGCAAGGGCCCTACACTCCGTTCTCCGTCCTCGACCGTGGGCGCCGAAGTGCTGGCATCGACCTGAAGCATCCCGGTGGGGCAGGGCTCGTAGGCCGGCTGGCCGAGAGTGCCGACGTGTTCATCGAGGGCTTCCGGCCAGGGGTCGCCGAGCGCCTTGGTGTCGGCCCGGAAGAACTCTGCACCCGCAACCCGCGCCTGGTTTACGGACGCATGACCGGCTGGGGCCAAAGCGGACCACTCGCCAGCGAGGTTGGGCATGACATCAACTATATCTCGCTCGCCGGTGTGCTAGCGCACATTGGTTCCGCGGGAGGTCCACCCGTTCCACCCCTCAATCTTCTCGGCGATTTCGGTGGCGGCTCTATGCTGCTGGTGGTTGGTGTGTTGGCCGCATTGGTTGAGCGCTCCAGCAGCGGCCGCGGTCAGGTGATTGACGCGGCAATGGTCGACGGCAGCGCCTCGCTGATGTCGATTTTCTATGTGTTTGATCAGATCGGCGGCGATATGTGGGGGGCTCGTGGCACCAATCTTCTCGATGGCGGGGCTCATTTCTACGGAGTCTACGAATGCGCCGATGGCGAGCACGTGAGCATCGCCGCATTCGAACCCCAGTTTTACGCCACCTTTGTAGGCCTCGTTTCTTCCCTTGGTATGCCCGGTCTCGGCGCTGCGGATCTGCCGCTCGACCAACAAATGGACAGGGCTCGCTGGCCCGTTCTTCGCGAGCGCCTTGCGGCGATGTTTCGCTCGCGGCGACGCGAGGAGTGGGTCGCTTTCTTCGCGGGTCACGAGGTGTGCTTCGCCCCGGTTCTGAGCATGGCCGAAGCCCGTCGCCACCCGCACAACCGAGCGCGGGAGACGTTCACGACGGTGGCAGGTGTTGAGCAACCCGCCCCCGCGCCGCGGTTTTCTCGCACGCCGGGAGGCATCGCCAACCCACCCAGGGCCGCAGGTGCTGATACCGATGCCGCCTTGCGCGACTGGGGGGTCTCGGCGGAGGAAATTGCTGATCTGTACGCCGGCGGCGTAATTGCCGGTGCGCAGGAAGGCTGAAGAGAGAGCCCAGCCTCTTCATGCCCATCGTCATTCCGGCGAAAGCCGGAATCTAGGGCTGGAATGCCGGCAATCATGGACTCCATCTGGCACTGGACCCCGACTTTCGCCGGGGTGACGTCGTTCCGGTTGACCTTCGACAGTCTCTTTCACACCGGAATGACGACGGGTGGCGCCGGCGCACTCTTTCAACGGGTGTGCGACAAATTCGTTGGGAGGCAAACTTCCACCATCCACGCGCTTACGCGCGCGGCTACACGGAGCTGGCGAAGACACAGGAGCCGCGGACGTGAGGCGCCGTGAGGCCGTGGATCTCGGATGAAAGCCAACAAACATGACGCACGCCCTTTTTCAACGGCCTGCTAGCTCCCCGCTTCGGCGCCGCCGCGGTTCGTGCTAACACCGCGACCCACGGAACCCCCACGTGCCGTCTGGGGTGACCCGCCGTGATGGGAAGGAAATCTTTCGCGCGTCGAGCAAGAGGAGAGCATGTCCGAAGTTACAGAAGCAGAACAACAAGCAATCACCGAGTTTCGTGCGCTGATCGGTACCGAGATCAGCGGCACTGCCGTGGCCCCCGATCCGGTGAACCAGCCCATGATCCGGCACTGGGCGGCAGCGATGGAAGACTGGAATCCCGTATATACGGATCCGGAGATCGCTGCGGCGTCGCGCTTTGGCGGTATCGTTGCGCCACCGTTGATGTTGCAAACGTGGACGATGGCGACGCCGAAGATCACAGGAATAGCCGAGCGTGGCGGATCGCCGGTGGAGGGTGGGAAGAATCCGTTGACTCCTCTCGAGGAGGCTGGGCTGATCGCAACTCTGGCAACCAACTCGGAAGTCGAGATCACCCGTTATCTACGCCTCGGAGAGAAGATCACCTCGACGATGGTGATCGAGTCGGTGTCGGAGCGGAAGAAGACCCGCATCGGACCAGGATACTTCATCACTTGGGTGACCACCTATCGTGACGAGCAAGGCCAGGTCGTCGGCAAGCAGATTTTCCGCATCCTCAAGTTCATCCCCGACTTGGAGGTGCTGTTGCAATGAGCGATCGCCTCGCCCCAACCACCACGCCTGATACCAAGTTCTTTTGGGATGCGCTCAAGGAAGGCAAACTGCTCATCCAACGTTGCACGGGATGCACCAAGCTGCGCCATCCGCCGCGACCGATGTGCCCGCGTTGCAACTCTTTGACCTGGGATACGGTGGAAGCGAGCGGGCGCGGCGTGCTGCACAGCTTTGTGTTGCCGCGCCATCCCCAGTGGCCTTGGTTCGAAGGGACCTACATCGTTGCGCTAGTCGAGCTCGAGGAAGGAACGCGCCTGGTGTCGAACCTATGTGGCATCGACGCCGCCGACGTGACCATCGGCATGCCCGTGCAAGCCTACATCGAACACTTCGATAATGGCGTGTCGTTGCCGCAATTCCGCCCCCAGGCCGGCAAGTAGTCGTCGAAGAAGTGCGCGAAGGAAACAGTTTATGAGAACCACAACTCTCGATTGGAATCAGATCGCAGTGGGTGATGCCATCACGCCAATGCATGTCGATGTTACGGCAACCGTCGTGGTGGCGGGAGCGATTGCGACGCGAGACTTCATGCCAGTGCACCATGACCGCGACTACGCCAACTCGCAGGGGTCGCCGAATATCTTCCTGAACATCATGACCGACAACGGCTATTGCAGTCGCTTTCTGACCGACTGGGCCGGGCCGAATGCCATGGTCAAGAAGATTGCCATTCGCTTAGGCGTGCCGGCGTACGCGGGCTCCAAGCTGGAGTACTCGGGAAGCGTTACGGGCAAGTCGCGAATCGGCGACGAGGGCCTCGTCGAAGTGGACCTGCGGGCGGTAAATGATCAGGGCGATCATGTGTCGGGCACCGCCACGATCAGTCTTCCCTTGGAGGGGACGGGGTCGTGAGTCGCTCCCTACGCAACTCCGCAGCGATTGTCGGTATCGGCCAGACCGAGTTTTCCAAGGCTTCCGGCCGTAGCGAGCTGCAACTTGCTTGTGAGGCTGCCAAGGCTGCGTTGGACGATGCCGGCTTGCGGCCCAGTGATGTCGACGGCATGGTCACCTTCACGATGGATTCGAGCGAGGAGATGGACCTGGCTCGCAATCTAGGCGTGCCCGAGCTGAGCTTGTTCGCGCGTGTCCCTTACGGTGGCGGGGCAGCTTGCGGGGTAGTTCAGCAAGCGGCCATGGCCATCGCCACCGGGGTTGCCGAAGTAGTGGTGTGCTACCGCGCCTTCAACGAACGTTCCGGAATGCGTTTTGGCGGGTCGGGAATGGCGGCTGCCATGCTGCCACCGTGGCTCGATTGGTACGGCCCTTACGGTTTGCTCTCCCCAGCCGCGTGGGTGGCCCTGCACGCACGTCGTTACATGCACGAGTATGGGGTTACCAACGAAGACTTCGGTCGCATCTCGGTGGTGGACCGCAAACACGCAGCCAACAATCCGCACGCGTGGTTCTATCAGCGACCGATCACACTAGAGGAGCATCAAGCCTCACGCTGGATCGTTGAGCCGGTGCTGCGCCTGCTCGACTGTTGCCAGGAGAGCGATGGCGGTGTGGCTATGGTGGTGACGACTCCCGAGAGAGCGCGCGACCTACGCCAAACCCCCGCTGTGGTGGTAGCGGCCGCTCAGGGAGCGGCGGACGATGGAGAGCTGATGACCAGCTACTACCGCGACGACATCACCGGCCTGCCGGAGATGGGTGTTGTGGCGCGCAAGCTGTGGTCGGAATCTGGCCTGAAGCCAGCCGACATCCAGACCGCTTTTCTCTACGACCACTTTACTCCCTTTGTGTTGGTGCAGCTCGAAGAGCTGGGTTTTTGTGGGCGCGGGGAAGCGAAGGACTTTGCCACTATCGAGAACCTCTCCATCGGCGGACGCTTGCCGATCAATACCAGCGGTGGCTTGCTTGGCGAAGCTTACATCCACGGCATGAACGGAATCACCGAAGCCGTGCGCCAGATCCGCGGCACCTCGTGCAACCAGGTGGACAACGTCGAGCACGTGCTGGTCACCGCCGGCACCGGCTGCCCCACCAGCGGCCTGATTCTGGGCCGGAGCAAATGAGGTAACAACTCGGTTGCAACGGCCGTTTGGGAACCTGGGGACAGGGCCTGGACGTTTTGCAACGCGGCCCCAAGAGATCATCTCTCTGCTCGAACATACCTTGTTCCCAGGCTTCTCCCGGCCAATTCGCGTTTCCGTCAGATGCGGGCCGAGGGCGGCCCGTCTCCAAAAACAAGTCCTCAATGTTCGTAAGCAGTGGAGACGCCCCCTCGACTGGGCTCGGGACAGGCGCGCCCTCGCGGCGCATCAGTCGGATTGCCTGCCCAATCGAATTGGCGGGCAAAGCCGGCAGAGCTCGTCAGGGCGCCCCAACCGGACTGGCCGGGTAAGAGAGGAG
>CAZGSN010000026.1:0-2883 GCA_964528465.1 uncultured Binatia bacterium (SeqCode) | reverse complement strand
GAAACCACAACCGGGGGGATGTGCTCGCGAATGATGAACGGGGGATCGGCGCTAGACTTCATCAGCACTCTGCCCACGTATTCCCCCAGAATTCCTACCGCTACCAGGGACAAGCCGCGAAAGAACACGACCAGGGCGGTCAGACCATCGACATCACTCGGCTCCCGATGCGGAGGCCGCATGAGCGTGTGGTACGTATCCTCCATCATCAAGTAGGTACCCGACAGAAGGACCAGAAGGCCCAGCGCCCCAATGATGCGGATCGGATACAGCGAGAAAACGATCAGCATGCTGGCCCAGAGGGTGAATAACTTGCGCAAGTTGTAGCCCGAGGCGCTACTGCGGCGCGGGTCGTGACGCACAAGGGTGCTGGTGATGGAATTGGTCGTTCGCAGAATCAGGGCATCGATATAGGGATCGGGACCCCTGAACTTGATGATCTCCGAAACCACAAACCGGTTCATGGCCTTGAAGCTGGACAAGTACAGCCCGGGTGGCTTGTGAAGCGCCTTGGAAGCCATCCAATCGTTTAGCCGGCTACCGAGATTGCGCCACAGCGGATCGTGCTTGGTTTCGTAGGAGGCGTACACCACGTCATAGCCAGCTTCCAACTGCCTCAAGAGCTTCGCAACTTCCTCCGGAGGATTTTGAAAATCGTCGTCCATGATCACAACCCGCTCCCCGCGGGTGTTGTGAAGCCCGGCAAGGACGGCACAGTGTTCACCAAAATTTTTAGATAGGCGCAGGTAGCGAACGACATCAGGGTGTTCGTTGTGCAGCTCTCGGCAAAGACGATCCGTGCTGTCGCTGCTGCAATCGTTCACTAGTACGATCTCGAGGTTTCCATCTGCGGTGCCGTAAAGGTCGATGAGTCGATGGCACAGTGGCTTTATCGTAGCCTCGGAGTTGAACACCGGGATCACAATAGAAAGCCCACAATCACGACGAGCTAGCGGTTCATTCATGACGTATTCCTGCTGCTCTGCTTGCGAAACTCGCCCACCTGGCGCCGTCTCTGTCACGGTACGGTCCATTGTCATCTACCGCAGTTTTCGCGGCTGGGTCAACCGCAACCCACGCCCCAGACCCAGCACGGGCGCCGGAGCTGCCCACTGCGCCGCTGCGGGGCGCGCGGGTCCAGAGCGCAAACGCGGGAATGCAGGCGTGACGGTGTGGACTTCAGGATGGGCAGCCCAGCGTAGACAAAGTCGGTACTAGCGTTGGATCAGGGACTACCCGCGAAGGAGCGGCGGGCAAATTTCCCCAGGAACCACCGAGCGCGTTAGGGAGGCAGTATTGGCCAAAGCACAACCAGGAAGAGTTGCGCTGCCCTCCGGTTCTCGAACAGGCCTAGCCGCTTCTGGGGACCACGCAACAGGTTCCGACGCTGCCCGCGTATGGGGTCGCCTTTTGCCCGGTGGTTGTGTTGAATGCGGGGGCTGATGAACAAGAGCGAACACTGCTTGCGCGCCGGGGTTGTGGGGGTTGGCTACCTGGGCGCCTTTCATGCCGAGAAGTATGCCGCCCTGGAGGATGTAGAGTTGGTGGGAGTGGTTGACGCCAACGAGGGCCGCGCCGGCGAAATCGCGGCCAAGCATGGGGTTGCCGCTTTTTCCGATTATCGCGAGCTGATCGGCAAGGTGGACTGCATCAGTCTCGCGGTGCCGACGCCCTTGCATGCGACCGTGGCGCACGACTTTCTACTCGCCGGTGTCGACGTGCTGGTGGAAAAGCCGATGACGGAGACGGTTGCCGACGGGCGATCCTTGGTGGGTGTTGCCGAGCAACAGCGGCGGATACTCCAAGTCGGTCATCTCGAGCGTTTCAATCCGGCGATTCGCGCGCTTGCCGAAGTGCTGACCCAACCGCGCTTCATCGAGTGCCATCGCTTGGCTCCGTTCGGCGAGCGAGGTACCGATGTCGACGTGATTCTCGACCTCATGATCCATGATCTCGACGTGATCCTGAGTCTGGTGAACGCCGAGGTCGTCCACGTGGAGGCGGTGGGCGTACCCGTGCTCACCAACAGTACCGACATTGCCAATGCGCGCCTGCGCTTCGACAACGGCTGCATCGCCAACATTACGGCGAGCCGCGTGGCGCTGAAGAAGGAGCGCAAGCTGCGCATCTTCCAGTCCGACACCTACGTGTCTGTGGACTACGGCGACAAGCATGTGCGTGTGTGCCGGCGTGTCACGGCGGACGGCCTACCAAGCATCACTGTGGATGAGCGCTCGCTGGAGCAGGGGGATGCGTTGCGCGACGAGATAGAGCATTTCGTCCACGCCGTGCGCACGCGGCAGACGCCGTTGGTGGACGGGCGCACGGCGTTGCGTGAGCTCGAGCTTGCAGAGCGCATTCGTGGCAGCCTGGAGAGCATGTGAGTGGGCGCAAGGTTCTGCTGGTTGCCGGCGAGGCATCCGGCGATGTTCACGGCGCCGAGTTGGTGATGGCGTTGCGTCACCTCGACCCGAACATCGAGGTGTACGGTGTCGGGGGAGACAAGCTGCGCGCCGCCGGCATGCATGTGCTTGTCGACACTGCATCCATTGCCACGATGGGTCTGACCGAGGTCGTCGGCGCCTTTGGGCGCATCTCGAGCATGTACCGATTGCTCAAGCGCTTCTTGGTCGAGCAGCGTCCGGCGCTGGTGGTTCTCATTGACTATGCCGAGTTCAATATGTTCCTGGCCAAGCGCATCCGGGCTCTCGGAATCCCGGTCTTCTACTACATTGCGCCACAGGTTTGGGCGTGGCGCCAGGGACGAGTACGTAAGCTCGCCGAGCGCGTCGATCGCCTGGCGGCGATCTTTACGGTCGAGCCGCAGCTCTACAACCGCGAAAGCCCGCCCGGCGAAAGACCGCAGGCGGAGTTAAACGGCCA
>CAZGSN010000025.1:0-7432 GCA_964528465.1 uncultured Binatia bacterium (SeqCode) | reverse complement strand
GGGGACGTTGCCGGGAGGGCAGCGGCGCACCGGCTTTGTGGCCGTGGATCCAAGTGGCACGGCAGTTGACCGCTGGGGGTGACCAAGGCGAAGTCCGGGCCCTCTGTGGCACGGGCCTGCACTGTCTCGCTCCGTTGCTTCCCGGTGTTGGCACGGATGTTGGGGCGCCCACCGCTGAAGCGACACTGTTTCCTGGCGCACGCGATTTCTTTCAGATGCTCGACGCACTTGCCACACTGCTGCGCAATGCCAGTGCCGTGGCCCCGAGCGTCGTGATCCTGGACGATCTGCACGCAGCCGACGAGCCCTCCCTGCTTGCTTTGGAGCACGTGGCGCAAGAGCTTGCGGGGCAGGCGACCCTGGTGCTCGGCACCTACCGTCCGCACGACGCGCAGCGCGATCCGGAACGCTTGAATCTCTTGCGGCGCATCGCTCGACACGGGCACCATCTCCCGATCAGCGGCCTTGCCGAGGGCGATGTTGCACAGTTTATCGAGAAGGGCTTTGGGCGGCGCGCGACACCGAGCGTTGTCAGCACGCTACACCACGCAACTGCGGGCAACCCCTTTTTCCTCGATGAAGTGGTGCGCCTGCTTCTTGCGACACCGGCTTACGCCGGGCTCGACCACCTCCCGCGGCAGGGATTGCCTATCCCTCATGCCGTGCGTGACGCGATTCGGCAGCACCTGCGGCCACGGTCCCAGCCGTGCGTGCGAGTGTTGCAGTTGGCCAGTGTCTTTGGCCACCGTTGTTTCTTTGCCCATTTGCTGCAGGCGAGCCAGCTATCCGTTGAGAACTTGTCGGCTTGCCTCGACGAAGCGCAAGCAGCGAACCTAATCGTTGCGCCCCCCTCAGCGATCGGAGAGTATCGTTTCCATCACGCACTGATCCGCGAAACCCTCTATGACGACATCCCTTCCGCGGAGCGTCTGCACCTTCACCAGCGTGCCGGCGACATTCTCTTGCAGTCCTATGGCAGCGATCTCGATGCGCACGCGGCAGAGATCACTTTTCACTTCGTGCACAGCGCTCCGCTGCAGAAGCCGGATCAGGTGGTCGATTTGGCGGTACGCGCCGCTCGCCATGCGCAGTCGCTTTGTGCGTTCGAGGATGCGGCCTTGTGGTACGCCCGAGCCCGAGAACAATTGGGGGGCCAAGTGCAAGGATCGCCACAGGACATTGAGCTTCTCCTGGCACTAGGGGAAGCTCAATCCAAAGCATGGAAGACCGATTCTGCGCGTGCGACGTTCCAAGAGGCTGTTCGCTTCGCCCGTGTCGGCGTCGCCACCGGAGAAGTTAGGGCTCCGCTCCTGTTGGCTCGAGCGGCGCTGGGCTTGGGCGAGACGGGCATCGGCATGCCGCGCGGTGTGCTGGATGCAGAGCTTGTTGAACTCTTGGAAGGCTCCCTGCGCTTCCTGGCGGCAGAAACAGCGCCGGCGCTTCGGGCGCGATTGTTGGCGCGCCTAGCTCTGGAGCTGTATTTTTCCGACGAAGCAGAGCGCCGCCGAGCGCTGGTTGCAGAAGCGGTAGCTCTGGCCCACGAGTGCGGCGATGCCGTAGCCCTTGCCCACGTGCTGAATGCTCGCCTGGTCGCAGCGTGGGACATCGCTTCGCTTCAGCAACGCCTTGCCCAGGCCCAAGAAGCTCTGGCTGCGGCTCTGGCTGTAGAGGATCGGGATCTGGAGCTGCGGGCACGCATGTTTCGCGTCATGGACCTCGTGGAGCTTGGGAACATTGCCGAGTGGCAAAACGAAATCGAGCGCTACGCTCAAGTCGTGGCTGTGCACCGGCGCCCCGCGTACGAGAGCACGTTGGCAACCCTACGGGCGATGAACGCCCTGTGGCTGGGGCAACATGCGGAAGCGGAGAGCATCTGCATGGCGCAACTTGCGCAGGCACAAGGTTGGGAAGACCCGCACGCCCGGATCAGCACACAGTTGCAGTTGCTGTCCTTACGCGTGGCGCAAGGTCGTGGCAGCGAGATGGAGCCGTTCGTGCGCCTTGCGGCGTCCCAGCCCCAAGTACCACCGGAAGGGCGGGCCGCCTTTGCCATGCTGCTGTGCTCGCTGGGGCTCGATGGCGAAGCACGCACTCTGTTCGAGGGTCTGGCGGCACAACACTTTGCCGATCTCGCTCGCAACCGCCACTTGTCGGCCATCTTGGCGTGGCTGGTCGACTTGGCCTGTCGCTACGGGAGCCACGAGCAACTGTTGGCGCTGCATGGCCTCGTCTCTGTAATGGAAGATCGTTTTCTCCATTTCGCTTCCCGACTCTGCTTCGGTCCCAGTGAGTACTACCTTGCTCTACTCGAGTCGGCCCTCGGGGAATACGAAGCTGCGGCACAGCATTTCGAGCAGGCAATCGACCGCTGCACGCGCACCGGGGGAGTACCAGCTCGGGCTCAGGCGCAAGCCGCCTATGCGAAACTGCTGGTGATGCAGCCGGGCAACTCGTCTGCCACAACCAACGTCGAATCGCTGCTAGCCGCAGCGAAGCAGACGGCCCGCAACCTCCAGCTACGGCCCCTCTTGTTGGAGTGTGAGCGCGCGGCCCAACTCCTACATCAGGAACAGGCCCCAGCGGCCGCAATCGAGGAGGAAATGGTCCAAACGGCTGTGGCAGGTGAGCGCGGTCGGCGGGTAATTGCGTTCCCTCAGCGGCCTGGGGGCTCTTCGCGGCGCCTAAAGAGCAGCACGCTGCCGGTGAGCAAGCCTCTACAGGCTGCGGCGGAAACGGTGGCGTTGCTGCGCTTCGAGAATTCCATGTGGACGGTGAGCTGCGCCGGCGTCGTGCTGCGCTTACGCCGGTCCAAGGGACTGCTGTACTTGGCGGAACTCCTACGCGCCAAGGGGAGGGAGGTGCACGTGGCCGACTTGGTTGCCGTGGATCGCGAGCCAATCCCCACCGCCGGCCGCGAGTATGAGCACATGAATAAGGAGAACCTCGCGCACCTAGGCGTGCAGATCCGCAGCGGTGATGCGGGCACCGAAGTGATCGATACACGTGCACGCACCGCCTACCGGCGCCGCCTAGAGGAGCTACGCGACGATCTCGAAGAAGCTACCCGCTTCCAAGACCGCGGGCGCATGGCTCGCGCACAAGAGGAGATGGACGCCATCACGCAGGAACTGGCCCGCTCCGTGGGGCTTGGTGGCTACGATCGCGAGCGCGCCAAACAGGTAGAGCGCTTCCGTCTCAACGTGACGCGGGCTCTGCAAGCGGCAATCAAGCAAATTGCGGCGGGACACCCCGATCTAGGTCGGCATCTCCGCAGCAGCGTCTACACGGGTAGCTTCTGCCGTTACGATCCACCCGCTGGAACCAGTATCCGTTGGCAATTTTGAAACTCTGCGGTGCGCGCTTCCTGTCCCCGCATTTGTTCAATCGATACTGAACGGCGGAACGCAGAAACGAACGCCACCTCTTCACCTATTTTGTTGAGGAGGAGGTAGCTTCCATGAACAGGAACCATACAAAGGTTGCGGCGGGCGCGCGGAGGGCTTTCGTTGGCTTGCTCGTCGTATTGACGTTGCACGGGTGCGGTGATGACGATGGCGATCGTGCTTCAGGCTACACCGGCACGTACTCCGGCTCGGCCACGGTTGCCGCGGGGCAACAAGCCTCGGTAACACTAGAGGTAGGCGACGATGGCAGCACCACGGGGATCTTGCGCATCAACACCGCACGGTTTGCACAGCGGGCAGCCTTACCGCTGTTACCAGTCGCCTTGTCCGGAAGCACAAATGTGCAAGACGGCCAGTTCTCGGTGACCGGATCCTATCGCGACACCAACGGCGACAATGTAGCCGTGCGTGTCAGCGGCACCCTGCCATCGCCGACGAGTGCCGGGACGATGACTATCGAGATTGGCGGTCAGTCTTATTCCGGGGCCTTCACCCCACCACCAGCGACCGCCACCGTTGCCGCAGCCACGGCGACGCGCACGCGACCGGCTGGCGCAACCGCTACGCGGACGAGCGTGGCCACGCATACCCCGGGTGGGCCAACGACGACACCGACGCCTTCCCCAAGTCCTAGCCAAACACCCGGTGGGCAAGCTTCGCCGACGCCTACGCAAGGCGTGATCAACGGCGTCGACTCTCGCTTCTTTGGCGCGTGGGGAGGAAGCGCGCGCAACGAATCCACCGGCGTCCAGAAGCAAGTACGTATTCGCATCGCACTGCAGGGCAGCAATGTGGTCGTCACCGATCTGGGCGGGAACCTCTACAAGACCGGCGGTTCGACTCTGACGATGACAGCTCCATCCCCGGGCTCTCTGATTCATACCACGACCGGGAGCCCACTGGTGTCCTTCAGTCTGACGCTTTCACCGAACGATACTTTGGCGGGACTGTATCAGGTGACAACGCTTGGACTGCCCCCGATTATTGATGCAGTTGGCTTGACGCTTACGCGCGAGAGCTGACCGCAGGCTCTGCCACACTCGCGGTTCATCCAGCTCCCCGGCTGAACCCGTGAACGCAGATACCAATCGAGGCCAATACGAGAGGGCGAGTTCTACTCGCCCTCTCGCATCTTCTCCAGCAACGCGCGTCTTGCACTACCGGGATCGCTGAACGCCGGGCGGCGCAAGCGCGTTACCTCTGCTTCCGTAAACGGGGCGAAGTCCGTAGGTACTTGTGCGGCGCTGAATTCCGCCACAAGCCAGTTGAGCAAGGTCGCCGTTGCAGCGTCGTCGAGTTCCGAGCGCGAAGTTCCAGGGACACGAATCAAGTACTCCCGCCCCCCGGGGACGTGGAGAAACTTGCCGACCTGCCCGCGAAAGGAAGGTGCCGCGCCGGTCGCACCGCTGCCGTCGGGGCCATGGCAGCCTTGGCAATGCAGCATGTAATCGATGCGCGGATCGGCTACGGCCAGGGCCGACTCGGACGCGCTCCACAACAGCGACAGGACGATCCCGACGGCAACGCATCGGCCGTGGCGCTTGCGGCTCATTTCTCCGTCGTCGCCGCGCCCAGCACAATCGCGGTGGAGCAGTTGTAGACAACATTCTTGGTGCCGTAGCACCAGTTGATGTCGTTGGCGCGCGGTGGGATGTAGATGGGTTTGTCCCCCTCATTGCGGTGGCAGTAACACAAGCCACACACGTGCTTACCGCAGCAGTCGTTGTAGGAGATGATGTAATCCTTGCCGTCGGCCGGATTGCGACAGGTGCCAATCCAGGTAACCGGCGACATTTCGGTGCCGGGTGGGCACGAACGATGCGTCCCGCCGCAGCAACTACACAGAAACCCATCGATGGCACAGTGGCGCCAGTAGTTGCAGTCTGCGGGGTTGCCCTCAGGCTTGCTCGCATCCGGCTCGCCCGGAGCCGGTAGGCGTGGCCCCGACTGATCCCCGCGAGCAACCGGCAGTAGCGGCACCGCCGAGCTACCCACCAGAGCCGCGCCGACCTTAGCCAGGAAGCCGCGACGCGAGCTGCGCCGAGCCACGCGCCGGGTCCAACCCGCAACCCAGTCATCAAGGTTCGTCTTGGTCATGTATCCGCAACTACCTCAGAAGCAGGGCTAGGGCAAAATCACCTTCTTGGTCCCCCGAGCCAAGCGCAGGGTATGTTGTCCGAATGAGCCTGATCCGCAACCCGGCAGCGGAGAAACCGCCACAACGGGCTTGCGTGCTTGCCAGGGTGTGGAATAGAGGGGCCACATGGGGCGGGGCGACGAAGCGGCGAACGAAACGAACCTGAGAACGGAGCGCGATCTCTACCTGCGCTTGTTGGAACTCGGACACTATACCGAGATCGAGGTAGTCCTGCGCGAAGGTCTGCGTTTGATCTTGGAGGTAACGGGGGCTCGCCAGGGCCATCTTCAACTGCTCGACGAAGGCGGAGCGCTCAGTGATCCTAGTTGGGTGGTAAGTCGGGGCCTTTCGGCAGAGGATTTGGACAACCTCGGACATAGCCTTCGCGATCCGCACGTAGTGCGAACCCTCGATGACGGCAAGCTGGTGGTCGGAGGTAAGACGCGCGCAGACCTTGGAAATGACATGGGAAGCGCCGACACCACCTTGCTGGCTCCGATCGGTGAAAATCCGGCTCGCGGCGTACTGTACCTTCGCGCCTCGGCGAACGGCGGATCGTTCTCCGCCCGTGGTCGCCGTCTTGCCGAAGAGTTCACACGCCATCTCGCATCGGTCACCCATCGCGTCCTCGCTCGCCGCGATACCCATTCTCTCGTCGAGGATGCCACTTCGCCGCTGCGGCAAACGTTGCAGGTTCAGGATGTAATCGGACGCAGCCCGGCACTAGCCGCGGTACTGCATCAAATCGCTCTTGCTTCACCACTGGACGTAACCGTTCTGCTGACGGGCGACTCCGGCACCGGCAAGAGTCAGTTAGCCCGAGTCCTGCATCGCAACAGCCCGCGCGCAAGGCTCCCGTTTGTCGAGGTGAGCTGTGGGACCTTGCCCGACTCACTGTTCGAGAACGAGCTGTTTGGGGCCATGCCCGGGGCGCATTCTACTGCCCTGCATCGGGTTACAGGGAAGGTGGCAGCAGCCGAGGGTGGCACCTTGTTCTTGGACGAGGTCGGCAACCTATCGCCGGCAGCCCAGTCCAAGCTTCTTCAGCTCTTACAGTCCAAAGAATACTACGCGCTCGGTAGCTCCAAGCCCCTGCGCGCCGATGTCCGCGTCATCGCGGCTACCAATACGGACCTCCGCCACGCCGTCGATGAAAATAGGTTCCGCACCGACCTGTATTACCGATTGCACGTTCTCCCCGTCCATGTGCCGTCCTTGGATGAACGCCGCGAGGACATCCCTGAACTCGTCGCGCACTTCTGTGTCGAGGCGAGAAGACGGCATGGTCTCCCGGAGTTGCCCATAGCCCACGCGGCGTTACGTGCCGTACAGGTGGCGGCATGGCCTGGGAACGTGCGCCAACTTGCTCATGCGACGGAGGTCGCTTGTATCCGAGCTTCCGCCGACGGTTGCAGCCAAGTTGAGGTCGGTCACTTCTTCCCGACTCGCAACGGGGTGTTGGTTGTGGACGAGGGGCCGCTGACACTGTTCGAGGCGACGCGCCGTTTTCAGCGCGATCTGTTGTTGAGCACCTTGCGTGAGACCGATTGGAACGTTCTGGAAACGGCGCGTCGCCTCGACATCACCCGCTCGCACGTTTACAACTTGATGCGTTCTTTCGGTCTCGATCGCCGCAGCAACGGCTGATTCGGCACGCGGGTCCTGTTGTCTTGTCGCGTGCGACGAGTCCGCTCACCGAATTCCCTAGACCGAGACTGTCGATTTTCTCTGCGACGGGGTTCCGTGTCTGTCCGTCATTCCGGCGAAAGCCGCAATCCAGGGGTGGAATACCAACATCATGGGCTCCATCTGGCACTGGATGCCGGCTTTAGCCCAATGCCGGTCGGTTAAGGAGATTCCGCCCCGAAGGGGCAACCATTCGAAAGCCCAG
>CAZGSN010000024.1:0-6895 GCA_964528465.1 uncultured Binatia bacterium (SeqCode) | reverse complement strand
CAAGAGCCGGCGCGAGAGCATGGCGACGTTGATCAACAACAGCATCAACGAGACCCTCGGCCGCACGATTTTAACCACCGGCACCGCCCTGATGGTGCTGTTGTCTCTCTTCTTCTTGGGCGGCAACGTCATCAACGGCTTCGCTTTTGCCTTGATCGTGGGCTTCATCTCCGGTGTTTATTCGACCGTGTACGTTGCCGGGCCCATTGTGCTGATGTTCGACAGCGGCCGCGGCAAGAAGGCATGACCCGGCGCTGGAACCTACGCAGCAGTCAGCCTGAAACCGAGATCCTACTTTCTCGCGAGCTAGGGGTTAGCCCACTCCTAGCTCGCCTCATGATTGCCCGCGGCATCGACAGCATCGAAGCCGCGGGACCGTTCCTCGACGCACGTCTCTCCGAGCATTTGCGCTCGCCCATGTTGTTCAAGCACATGCCGGCCGCCAGCGGGCGTGTCGTCGATGCCCTACGGCAAGGGCAGCGCATTGGCATTTACGGCGATTACGACGCCGACGGCATCAGCGGCAGCGCCATTCTAGTGCGCTTCCTGCGCGAGCTGGGGCACGATCCCCTGCTCTACATTCCGCACCGCATGCGCGACGGTTACGGGGTCAGCGAAGCCGGGGTGCGCAGCCTTGCCGAGCAAGGCGCCAAGGTGATGATCACCGTCGACTGCGGTGGTGTGAGCCATCACGAAATCGGCATCGCCAGAAGCCTCGGGGTCGATACTATCGTTTGCGATCATCATCAGGTCTCCGGCACACCCCTGCCGGCTCATGCCGTGCTCAACCCCATTGAACCCGACGCCGGCTTTCCATTCAGCGGCTTGTGTGGGGCTGGCGTGGCGTTTTACCTGGCCATGGGTGTGCGCATGCGCTTGCGCGAGACCGGGGCCGAGAAGCTTCCGGATTTGAAGCGCTACCTGGGCTTGGTGACCATCGGCACCGTTGCCGACATTGTCCCGGTGGTGGAAGAGAATCGCGTGCTCGTAAAGCACGGCTTGCAGGAGATCCTGCACACGACCTCCCCGGGATTGCAGGCGCTGAAGGCCATCAGCGGCGTCAGCAAGATATCGACGGGCGTGGTGGGTTTTCGCTTGGCGCCACGTTTGAATGCCGGGGGGCGGCTTGATGATGCCAAGCGATCGGTGGAGCTGCTGATCACCGAGGATCCGGCTCGGGCTCAGGAGCTGGCGCAGATCCTGGATGACGAGAATCGCACCCGCCAAGCCATTGAGCTGGAGATCCTCAATGATGCCGTGGCGGAGATCGAGTCGGACCCCGAGTTTGCCGCGCGTCGCAGCATTGCTTTGAGTTCGAAGGATTGGCACCCGGGGGTGATCGGCATTGTCGCCTCGCGACTAGTGGAGCGGTACTACCGGCCCACCGTGCTGATTGCCGTCGATGAGGTCACAGGGGTTGGGCGCGGCTCGGGGCGTAGCATCCAGGGCTTCAACCTTTACGAAGCGTTCAAAGCTTGCGCCGAGGAGTGCCTCGGCTTTGGCGGACACAAAATGGCCGCGGGGCTGAGTATCCAAGCCGAGAACGTGCGAGCTTTTGCCCGCCGCTTCGAGGAGGCCGTGTGGGCGGCGACCAACGCCGACGACTTCATCCCGCGCACGCTCATCGACTGCGAGCTAGCCTTCGCCGACCTCAATGAGCGCGTACTCGAGGAAATTGGTCGCCTGGAGCCCTACGGATTGCGCAATGCGGAGCCAATCTTCCTGGCCCGCCAGGTGCAGGTGCAGTCGCGCCGCGTGGTGGGAGAGAACCATCTCAAGCTCTTCCTGCGCCAGGGCAAGCAGGCTTTTGGGGCAATAGGGTTTGGGTTGGCCGACGCCAGCATTGCCGAGGGCGACTCCATCGACATCCTCTTCAGCCCCGAGATCAACGAATGGAACGGTTCCAGCTCGATCCAACTGCGCCTGCGCGATTTTCGCCCGAGCTCTGCGGCTTAGACTAGACCGGCGGCGTGGTGAGAAACCCCGCCCAAGCTCGTTCCCAGGCTCGGCCTGGGAACGCAGTTCTCCGAGGCTCCGCCTCGCATACCAAACTCGTTCCCGAGCTCGAAGCCTCGAAATCCCTGGCGTTCCCAGGCCGAGCCGGCTCTGAACTCGTTCCCAGGCTCGGCCTGGGAACGCAGTTCTCTGAGGCTCCGCCTCGCATACCAAACTCGTTCCCGAGCTCGAAGCCTCGAAAGTCCTGGCGTTCCCAGGCCGAGCCTGGGAACGAGGCTAGGTTACCCTTGGGCTGGCGCGGCTGATTTAGGGAACCTCTGCACAAGTAGCCCTGTAACCAGATCGGGGTCGGAATCGGAATCGGGGTCGGAATCGGCCGCGACAAGGGCGGGGAGAAACCGCGTGAAATGAGATCGATACCGATTCCGATAGCGACCCCGACCCCGCAGAGAGGCGACTTGCACGGAACTTGCGCAGAGCTTCCTTAGGGAACGCAGCACCCCGCACCGGCGAACCGTGCACCGTACACCGTGCACCTCCAAACGCCCGCCCCGACACCTTAAAAGGTCCACTTTTGCTATCGTGCTTGACTAGCGCCCGTGGTAGGGAACGAATGAAAATCCGCAGCTTACGGTTGTCGGCCAGGAGATTCGATGATATGCGCAACAGGTATTTTGCCCGGCAGGGGAGGAAGGATGCGATGAGATTGAGGGTTCCATCAATAATCGGTGCAGTTTTCGGCACTCTCGCTCTAGCCTCGACTGCTCTAGCGGTTGACCCTGCACTCAACGTGGGCTCCGCCAGTGGTGCTCCCGGAACCACGGTACAGATCCCTATCTCGATCGTGCGCAACTCAAACTCGGTAACAGCCACTTCTAACCTGCTCTCTTACGACAATACGAAGTTCACCCCGGGCACCTGCGTGGCCCAGGCCCCGTTCTCGGACAGCGGTGCCAGCGGTGGCAACGACACCGGCGCCGGCACCCTCAACGGTCGTATCTGCTCCAACGTCGCTACACCGGACGATTGCACCGTCGACGCCGACTGCACCATGGGTAACCTGTGCAACGTCAACAGCGTCGTTTCGCTGTCTCTGGCCGATTCCAATCCCATGGACAACCTACCGGATGCCTTCGTGGCGGACGGCACCTTCGTGCTCTGTCCGTTCACCATTGCCCCAGGCACGGCGCCCGGTGCTTACACGCTAACCAATACGGCTTCGTGGTCTGACGCCGCGGGAACGGAAAGCCCGGCAACCGGCACCAACGGCACGATCACGGTTCTTCTGGACACGGATGGGGATACCATTCCCGATAGCACCGACAACTGCGACTACACCGCCAACGTCTCCCAGACGGATACGGGTGGCATCGGCACTGGGTCAGCTCCCGATGGAATCGGCAACGCCTGCCAGTGCGGCGACGTCAACGGTGATGGGCGGGTTCTATCGTCAGATTCGACGATTATCTTGCGGTCTTTGTTGACGCCGCCCACCGCTACGCAGGCCCAGCCGCAACTCTGCAATGTCGGCGGATCAACCGCGTGCAACTCGGCCGATTCAACGATCATCCTGCGAGCGCTGCTAACACCGCCTACTGCCACGGTGACGCAGAACTGTGCTCCAGCGTTACCGCCGCCGTGATGAATCAGAGGCAGGACGCCAGGGTCCGAGTGAATCACGCAGTAATTTAAGAAGGCAGGGTGGAGGAAAAGGTTGATGGAACATCAGCATTTCAAGGGATTGAGAATTGGACGAGCCGTCAGGTCGGCTCTGACGGCGGTGCTTTGCGTAGGGATACTCGCCGAAGCTGCCGTAGCGGCTCCCATCGTGACGTTCACTCCATCGACCATACCCGCGGGCGGTGGAACGACGGTGGTGAGTATCAGCATGGATCCCAATGGATCCTTGGTCAGTGGGTTTGCCATCGCCTTCACGATGAACTCCGCAGACATCACTTTTGTGAACGTGGCTCCGGCCGGAGGAATCAACGGATCCGGAAATGCGAACGGATTTTCCTTCTCCGCCAGCTTCGGAACCGACCAAAGCATGACTTTCTCGATCGGCACCGTTAGCCTCCAAGGCGTCACTGTCGGCGCTCAGGTAACCGACAACAACTCGACATGGGACGACAACAACTTCAACACTGCCGCTCTCAATCTTGGGGCCGTAATTACAGTGGTGAGTGCGCCGATGTCGCCTTCGGTGACGCCGACAAACACGCCGACACAGACTCCCACGCAAACATCGACTCTCACGGCAACGAATACGGCAACCCAGACAGGGACACGAACACCGACACTGACGGCGACGGAGACTCCAACCCGGACCCCAACCCGAACCGGGACCAACACCCCCACGCTCACCCCCACTCGAACCGGCACCAACACCCCGACGCAAACTCCAACGCACACCGTCCCTGGGCCAACCAACACGCCGACACAGACGGGTACGATCACGCAGACGCCGACAATCACCAACTCGGCGACCATGTCGCCGACGCGTACCCCGACGAACACGCCGACGATTACCAACACCCAGACTCCCACCCGGACACCAACCAATACGGCAACGGCAACCAACAGCGCAACGCAAACAGGGACGCGCACGCCGACCAACACGGCAACGCAGACGCCGACGCATACACCGCCCATCTTGGGGCCCAGCGAAGATGTCGCGGGCTCGTTGACTTGCAGCGACAACATCGACAACGACGGCGACATGCTCATCGACTGCGATGACCCGGACTGCGCTGATGTGGCTCCGTGCGGTGTGGTCGTACCAGTGGCCTCGGCACCCGCTACCGGCGGGTTGGCTCTGGTACTAGTGCTGCTCGGCCTTAGCTTCCTCGCTGTGCGCGCCACCCGGCAGCCTACCGAGTAAGACTCGAAAACTTTCCTCGGCCGACCTCGGGGCGACTTGCAGACCAATGCTGCAAGCCGCCCCGAGTCGTTTCTGGGACTGAAGATATCCAGAAATAAACGCAAAGCCGCAAAGACGCCAGGCCGCAAAGAGTTTACCGATCAGAGCCCCTGCGACTCTGCGCCATCACGACTTTGGGTATAACTCATTCCCGGCTCCGCCTCGCATATTCCTCGTTCCCAGGCTCTGCCGGCTTTGCCCGCCAATTCGCATTTCCGTTGGATGCGGGCCGAGGGCGGCCCGTCTCCAAAGACGAATTCTCAATGTTCATAAGCAGTGGAGACGCCGCGCCCTCGCGGCGCATCAGCCGGATTGCCTGGATAATCGAATTGGCGGGCAAAGCCGGCAGAGCCTGGGAACGAGATACCACCGGCGTACCGGCGAACCCCGCCACCACAGAACCACAGAACCCCCGCACCGGTCTTGTCCTAGATCAGCCGGTGCATGCCTCGCCGGCCTAGCTCCTCGACCACCCTGCGGACGTCTTGCGCCCGGCTGCGCGGGCAAATCAGCAAGGCGCCGCCGGCTTCGACGACCACGAGATCCTGCACTCCCAGCGCCACAACCGTGTGCTGGGGAGCGTGGATTACGCACCCGGAGGCATCGAGGGCTAGCATCTTGCCAACGCTACTGTTGCCGTGCGCATCCGCCACCCACACGTCACCCATCGCGCTCCAGGTGCCAATGTCGCTCCAGGCGAAGTGAGTATCTTGTACCAAGAGATCGAGACTGGGGTCGGGTCGTTGGCTCAACGGCTCGAGCACGCCGACATCGACCGACACACTGTCAATCCTGCGGTAGGCGCGGCGGATGCGGCTGGCCGCTGTGGTGGGGTCCCGCCACACACCGGCGAGAGCTGCCGACATCTGCGGCAGCATCTTTTCTACGGCATCTAGAAAGGTGCTAGCCCGCCAAACGAAGATGCCCGTGTTCCATAGATAGGCCGGGTCACGGATGAGGCGGCGCGCCAAGGTAGCAGAAGGTTTCTCGCGAAAGCGACGCACTCGGCGCAGAGCTGTCCCCGGGACGGACTCCCCCGCCTGAATATACCCATACCCAGTCTCCGCATGTGTGGGCGGCGCGCCCAAGGTAACCAGGTGCTTGCCGCCCCGAGCAGCACGAATCGCGCGAGCCAGGTCCTTCGAGAATTCCGGCATGTCGTCAACCCGGTGATCCGCAGGTGTCGCCACAAGGATGGCATCGCCAACACGCGAACGCACCCATTCGGCAACCAGAGTCAGACAGGGCCCGGTGCCCCTGCCTTGCGGTTCGACGAGGATGTGCTCGCGCGCCACCTGCGGTAGCTGCCGTTGAATCTGCTGTGCGTAGTCGGGTGTGGTGACCACCAGCACTCGCGACCAGGGAACAATCCGGCGCAGGCGCTGTGCGGTTTGTTGCAGGAGTGTGCCGCGTCCGTGCAGACGCAGGAGCTGCTTGGGAAGCTGCCGCCGCGCCAGCGGCCAAAAGCGCGTGCTACGGCCACCGGCAAGAATCACCGCAAAGGTTGGTAACGTCTTGCGCTTAGCGTGACGGGGCAAAGGGGAACTTGGTTGCGCGCGGTCCTCAGCAGAGCGGCGAACCGAGCCCATCAGAATTGGCGACGGGTCGCCTCTAGACTGCGCTCTTGATGCTGATGCGGCCACCAGTTGCTCTGGGTACGCGGCTCTAGACGCAGCGGGTCGCCACGCAATTTCAAAACCAGGCCCATCGGCATGACGAAGATAAAGTAAAATACGACCATGAGGATGCGAGTTTGCACGACGCCGATGGCGTGCCCAAGCTTCATCCAGTGCGCCCAAACCGCACGCCAACCAGGGACCGGTGCGGTCGTCGTGGGCTCGGAGAGCTGTGTTCCTTGCGTTGCTGTTTCGCTCATAACAAGGTGCCCCTTATCGCATGAGCACCAAGCTGATCTCAAGGCCTCAGCCTCAATTCCCATAACACCTCGCACCACAAACACGCGGGCCTTTCCGCGCGCCTGGGTTCTGGGCGTTCCCAGGCAGAGAGCCTGGGAACGAG
>CAZGSN010000023.1:0-26539 GCA_964528465.1 uncultured Binatia bacterium (SeqCode) | reverse complement strand
GGGGCGCCTGCTGTGCGCCGTTCTGACGCTTTTTCGTCGTGTCTCGGATACCTGGTCGGGTGCTAGGCCGGCACCAGGGCCGCGCAAGATTGTCTTCCTCAAGCTCATCGAACAAGGAGCGACGGTGCTCGCTCACGATGCCATGCGCGAGGCGGCTGAGCGCGTAGGGCGAGAAAACCTCTACTTCCTGGTCTTCGACGAGAATCGTTTCATCTTGGATGTGCTCGACCTGATTCCTGCGAGCCATATCCTGACCGTGCGCAGCCAGCGCTTATCGTGGTTTGTCCGCGATGTCTGGCAAGCGCTGACGCGCTTACGAAGCGAACGCGTCGATGCCGTCGTGGATATGGAGTTCTTCTCCCGCGCCTCGGCGATTCTCGCCTTTCTCAGCGGAGCTTCGCGCCGGGCTGGGATGCACCGCTTTTCTGCCGAGTCGCCGTATCGCGGGGACTTGTTCACGCACCGTCTACAGCACAACCCTTACTTGCACGTAGCCCAGACGTATCGCTTGTTGGTCGAGTCGCTGTGGGCGGACCCTGACGATGTACCCTTGCTGAAGGTTCGGCCGACGCCGCTTCCGGCGCTGCCCTCGTTCCGGCCGGCAGCACAGGATCAAAACCGGTTGCGGGAGCTGTTGGGCTCTAAGGGTCTGAAGTTGGATGGTGCTCTGCTGCTCCTCAATCCGAGCCCGCTCGATCGCTTGCCGCTAAGGAGCTGGCCCTCCCTGCGCTTCACGGAACTGGCCCGACGGGTGTTGACCGAGCGGGATGACGTCGAGGTTGTGTTGACCGGGACACCAGAAGAGAGCCAGGTCCTGGCCGCCATGGCCCAGGGGCTCGGGCCTCGGGCTGTTTCATTGGCCGGAGACACCAGCCTTCGTGACATTCTTGTTCTTTACACGCTGGCAGATGTACTGGTCACCAGCGACGGTGGCCCCGGGCACTTCTCGGCGCTGACCGATATTCACAGCATCGTCCTGTTTGGCCCGGAGACGCCGGCAGTGTTTGGCCCCATTGGAAAGCACTCGCAGGCATTGCACGCCGGCCTTGCCTGCAGTCCGTGCGTGAACGTCTACAACCATCGCTTCTCTACCTGCCGCTACAACGCTTGCATGATGGCCATTTCCGTCGATGAGGTGGTTTCCCGGGTGACGACGGTGCTGGCAGGGCGTGCCGGCATTGGGCTTTGCCCGCCAATTCGATTAGGCAGGCAATCGGGCTGATGCGCCGCGAGGGCGCGGCGTCTCCACTGCTTACGAACATTGCGCATTCGTGTTTGGAGACGGGCCGCCCTCGGCCCGCATCCAGCGGAAGCGCGAATTGGCGGGCAAAGCCCAATGCGGGTCGGTTGAGCCAAGCGGCCTCGCCCCGAAGGGGCATCAATCCGATAGCCCGGGGCATCGCCCCGGGAAACGGAATTCCCGGGTAGAAGCCCTGAAGGGGCGAGACTCGTATTGTGGCCAAACGAATCTCGCCCCTTCAGGGCTTCTGTCTCTTCGCAACGGCGTTCCCAGGGCGTTGCCCTGGGCTTTCGAATGGTTGCCCCTTCGGGGCGGAATCTTCTTAACCGATCGGCATTGCGGGCAAAGCCGGGGGTGCCCTGTAGTCCGTGCGAAGAAGCCCCGCTGTGGTTTCCTTCTTCTAGGAGCGAGCGACCACGATCGCCTAGCTGGGTGTTGTCTTGTGCTTCCGATATCCAACGGCCAGCTACTTGCTGTAGTGGTTGGATCAAGATGAACGACGCACGCGTCTTTACGTTGGGAGATTTGGAGGCATTGCTGCACGTCATCGGCGAGCGTGGGTTTCGATTGATCGGACCCAGCCGCCGCGATGGGGCGATTGTTCATGCAGAGATAGCCGGCGTGCAGGATCTCCCACGCGGCTGGACCGAAGTGCAGGAGGCTGGCACGTACCGGCTCGAACGGCGCAGCGACGAGGCTTTGTTCGGCTATTCGTTGGGGCCGCATTCGTGGAAGCAGTTTCTCTTCGTGCCGCACTTGCGGCTTTGGCAAGCCCAGCGCCAGGGCAAGAGCTTCTCGATCGCGAGCGAGACATCCACTCCCCCTCGGTTGGCCTTTCTTGGTGTGCGGGCGTGTGAACTTCGTGCCATCGAACTGCAAGATCAGATCTTCCAGGCGGGAAGCTACGTCGATGACGACTACGCGTCGCGACGTTCCAATCTTCTCCTCCTTGCCGTTCAATGTGGCCAGGCTGGTGGGACCTGCTTCTGTGCCTCCATGCAGACTGGACCGCGTGCTCACCGCGGCTTCGATTTGGCGCTGACAGAGATCCTGACGCCGGAGCATCACTTCGTCGTTGAGGTCGGAAGCTCTCAGGGAGCGGAGCTGTTGGAGCAGGTCGCAGGCCGGCCGGCGTCTGCGGAAGATCTTGCCGAGGTCGATCGTATGGCGCAGGCAACGGCAGCGACGATGGGGCGTGCGCTCGACACGCAAGAGTTGCCCGCGGTCCTGCGGGCCAATCTCGAGCACCCGCGCTGGGACGAAGTGGCTAGTCGATGCCTGGCCTGTGCCAACTGTACGATGGTCTGTCCGACATGCTTCTGTTCCACGGTCGAAGATGTGTCGGACCTAAGCGGCGAGCATACGGAGCGCTGGCGGCGCTGGGATTCTTGCTTCACGGCGGACCATTCGTATGTGCACGGCGGTAGTGTACGGGCCAGCACGCGGTCGCGTTACCGCCAGTGGCTCACGCACAAACTCGGCACTTGGGTTGAACAGTTCGGTAGCTCGGGATGTGTCGGGTGCGGCCGCTGCATCACCTGGTGCCCGGTTGGCATCGACCTAACGCTGGAAGTAGCGGCGCTACGCACCAGCACCGCAGCGCTGCGGTCGCCTGCGGCAGGGTCGCACGCGGCTAAGCCGCACGCGGCGGGGCCGCACGAGGGCTAATGCATGGAGACTCTGGCTGGAATTCTCAAGGTTCACCCATTCTTTGCGGATCTAGGCGAGGCCTATCTCTCGCTTCTCGTCGGCTGCGCTCGTAACGTGCGCGCTACCGCGGGACAGTTCCTCTTCCGCAGCGGTGACGAGGCCAATCAGTTTTATCTGGTGCGCACCGGCAAGATTGCCCTGGAGATCTGCACCCCCGGGCGTGCAGCGCTGGTGGTCGAGACCGTCTCCGAGGGCCAGATCCTCGGATGGTCGTGGCTCATTCCTCCGTACCATTGGCGCTTTGATGCGCGAGCCGTGGAGGCGACGCGTGCTATTGCTCTCGACGGAAAGTGCTTGCGGGGCAAGTGTGAGCGAGATCACGATCTCGGTTACGAGTTGCTCAAGCGCTTTGCGCACGTGGTGGACGACCGCCTGCAAGAGGCACGGCTGCAACTGCTGGATGTCTACGGCCAGGCAAAGGGGCCCAGGGCATGAGGCTCGCTCCTTCCCAAGCAATGTTGCCGAAGACGTTTTCGGTGAGCCGTCTACGCCCGGAGAACCATGACACTTTCACCGTGGAACTGCAGGCGAGCGATGCGCTGCCGTTCGCGTTTGAAGCTGGGCAGTTCAACATGCTCTACCTCTTTGGTGTAGGCGAAGTGCCCATCTCCATCAGTGGCGATCCATCGCGGCCGCGACGCCTGGTGCACACGACACGCCAAGTCGGGGCAGTAACCAAGGCCATGCGCCAGCTCCGTCGTGGTTCCGGTATTGGCGTGCGCGGGCCGTTCGGGCGACCGTGGCCACTAGCGCAAGCTCACGGCCGCAACCTTCTGCTCGTTGCCGGTGGTGTCGGCTTGGCGCCGTTGCGGCCCGTGCTCTACTCCGTGGCCGCGATGCGTAACGAGTTCCATCACGTGACCTTGCTGTACGGCGCCCGTAGCCCAGACGACTTGCTGTTCCGCGAAGATCTGCAGCATTGGCAGAATGCGTGCGACATCGAAGTGGAAATGACTGTGGACCATGGACATCCCACGTGGCCAGGGCACGTAGGCGTGGTGACCTCGCTGATCACCCGCGCCGGAGTCGATGCGCCGACGACCACTGCTTTTGTGTGTGGCCCGGAGATCATGATGCGCTTTGCGGCCGAGGCGCTACGCAAACGCGGTGTGCCGGCCACAAGCATCTTTGTCTCGCTGGAGCGTAACATGAAATGCGCCGTGGGCCTGTGTGGTCACTGCCAGTTCGGCGGCTTGTTCGTCTGCAAGGATGGTCCCGTGTTCCCCTATCAGGATGTCAAATCTCTACTTGAGCTGAGGGAGATCTGAGATGGCGAGGAAGCGCCGCCCCAAGCTTGCCGTCTGGAAATTCGCCTCGTGCGATGGCTGCCAATTGAGCCTGCTCGACTGTGAAGACGAGTTGTTGGCGCTGGCGGAAACAGTGGAGATTGCCAACTTCGTGGAGGCTTCGCGGCTCGTGCGCAAGGGGCCTTACGACCTGTCGCTGGTCGAAGGCTCGATTACTACGGCCCATGACGCACAGCGCATTCAAAGCATCCGCCGTGCCTCGAATTTCCTGGTGACGATCGGCGCTTGCGCCACGGCGGGCGGTATCCAAGCTCTGCGCAACTTCAAAGACATCAACGAGCTGATGCGCGTCGTGTATGCAACGCCTGCGTATGTCTCGACGTTGGAGCGTTCGACGCCGATCGCAGCGCATGTGCTGGTGGATTTCGAGCTGCGCGGCTGCCCGATCAGCAAGCCGCAACTTCTCGAGGTGGTGTCCGCTTTTCTGATTGGACGGAAGCCGAACATTCCAGCCCATAGCGTGTGCCTCGAATGCAAGCTGCGCGGCACCGTGTGCGTGATGGTCGCGCAGGGCAGTGCTTGCTTGGGTCCGGTTACCCACGCAGGCTGTGGCGCCGTGTGCCCAAGCTATCAGCGTGCTTGCTATGGATGTTTCGGACCCCAGGAGATCGCAAACGTGAAGGCACTGCTTGCTGACGGTAAGCGTCAGGGCACCGACGTGGGAGCCATGGTGCGTGCCTTGCGCAGTTTCAACGTGGCCGCGGAACCATTTCGGCAAGCTACCGAGGAGTGGGAGTCGCCGAAACCATGAAGGAGAAAACTCGCACCCTGCGCGTTGATTACCTGGCCCGTGTCGAAGGAGAGGGCGCGCTGGAGGTAAAGATCCGCGGCTCACAGGTCGTCGACGTCAAGCTCCGTATCTTTGAGCCACCGCGCTTCTTTGAGGCCCTGCTGCGCGGGCGCGCCTGGAGCGAGGTCCCGGATATTACGGCACGCATCTGCGGCATTTGCCCGGTTGCCTACCAGATGAGCGCGGTGCACGCGATCGAGAATGCTTGTGGCGTGGTGGTCGACGGACCACTGCGTGAGCTGCGCCGGCTCTTATATTGCGGCGAGTGGATCGAAAGCCATGCGTTGCACATCTACATGCTGCACGCGCCGGACTTCCTCGGTTACCCCGACGTTCTACACATGGCCAAGGAACATCGGGCGGAGGTGCAGCGCGGCCTGCAACTCAAGAAGGCCGGCAATCAAATCGTCTCCGTGCTGGGCGGGCGTGAGATCCACCCCATCAACGTGCGCGTCGGCGGCTTTTACCGTGCGCCAAGCCGGCAGGAGTTGGCGACACTGATCGAGCCGCTGCAGCGAGCCCGCGACGCGGCCTACGAGACGGTGCGCTGGGTGGCAGGGTTTTCCTTCCCCGACTTTGAGCACGACTACGAACTGGTCGCCTTGTCCCATCCGACGGAGTACCCGTTCAACGAGGGCAAGGTAGCTTCGACTCGCGGTCTGGAGTGCACCGCGAGCGAGTTTGACAACTACTTCACGGAAGAGCACGTGGCCCACTCGAATGCGTTGCACGCAACGCGACGCGGGGGAGGTGCGTATTTCGTTGGTCCTCTGGCGCGATTTGCTCTGAATTTCGATCGCCTTTCCCCGCTGGCGCGGCAGTCGGCACAGGAGGTTGGGTTAGGGCCTGAGTGCCGCAATCCCTTTCGCAGCATCATCGTACGCGCCGTGGAAGTACTGTGGGCTTGTGACGAGGCTTTGCGCATCCTCCACACCTACGAGCCGCCGCAGCAGGCTTCGGTGCCCGTGCCTCTGCGGGCAGCGACAGGCTCCGCCTGTACTGAGGCGCCGCGGGGGCTGCTCTACCATCGCTACAGCCTGGATGCCGACGGCACGATCACGGATGCCTCGATTATTCCTCCGACATCGCAGAACCAACGAACCATGGAGGAGGACCTAGCTCGCTTCGTCGCGTCGCGGCTGGACATGGCTACCGAGGCGCTGACCTGGCAATGTGAGCAGGCGATTCGCAACTACGATCCATGCATCTCATGCGCCACACACTTCTTGAAGTTGAAGATCGAGCAGGTGTGAGCCGTGCGCTTGCGTGTGATCGCGGCTGGCCAGCACGCTGCCGGCGACGATGCGGTTGGCCTGAAGGTTATGGAGGAGTGGCATCGGCAGGGGGGCATGGATGGTGTGGAGATGCTGGCAGCAGCAGAGGATTCCGATCTGCTTTCGCTACTGGAGACCGACGTTCCGGTGATTCTCGTGGATGCTGTCGTTGCACAGCCGGCAGGAGAGGTGTGGGAACTCACGCCGGAGGAACTCGCCGATCGCGTGCACCCATCAGTCTCCACTCACGGCCTGGGGATCGGGGGCGTGATTGCGTTGGCCCGTAGTCTTTCACCGGACAACGTCTCGCCAGACATTCGCATTCTGGCGATCAGTATCGATCGGCCGGATCTCTTTTCGACCGGGCTTTCTCCCGCGGTGGCCGCGGCGATTCCCAAAGCAATCTGTCGACTCCGTCAACGAGCTCAGGGTTGAACATGCACGAGTCGGCACTGGCAAAGCAGATTCTCACTGTCGTACTGGCCGAGGCGAGCGCAGCGGGGGCAAGGCGAGTGCTGCGCGTGCGTGGCTGGATTGCCGAGAGTGAGGCCCTATCCGCCGAAGCTCTGGCATTTCACTTCTCGGCGCACGCCTTGGGTACGCCCGCAGCCGGCGCTGAGCTGGCAATGAGGCTGCAACACGTCGAGGCTCGTTGCCGAGCCTGTGACGAGGTTTATGCGCCCGAGCATCACCTTCTGTGGTGTCCGCGTTGTGGCAGCGAAGAAGGGGATCTCTTGAGTCCGACTGGCATGGGTATCGATGCGGTGGAGGTCGCAGCGGAGTGAGGCGTGTAGCGTGCCTCCTGGAAGGTGTCGTGCAAGGAGTCGGCTTCCGCCCATTTGTCTACCGCATGGCCAAGGAGTGTGGACTGTCTGGATTCGTGAGGAACGAAGGTCGCGGCGTGAGAGTAGAGATCGAAGGGGAAGAAACCGTGGTCGACACCTTACTCGGCGTCCTGCGCAAGCAAGCGCCAGTGGGCGCGCGGATCGAGAGCTTGCAGATATGCGAACTGCCCCTTCAGGGAACGTGCGGGTTCGTGATCGCCGACAGCGTGAAGACGCAGGCAACGCAGATGAGTCTCGCAGCGGACAGCGCCACGTGTGCTGCTTGCCGCGCGGAGCTGCTGACACCCGGGCAGCGCCGCTACCGGTATCCGTTCACGAGCTGTAACTCTTGCGGCCCGCGTTACTCCATTGTCGAGGCCTTGCCCTACGATCGCGGGCGCTCCGCCATGCGTGCATTTCCGCTTTGTGCGGCGTGCGCGGACGAGTACGAGAATCCACGCGACCGCCGCTTCCATGCACAGGCCAACGCTTGCCCGAGCTGTGGGCCGAGCTTGTGTCTCCTGGATGCTTGCGGCGCCCCTGTCGCGGTTGCAGAGCAAGCACTGCAGGGTGCTGTGCGGGGCTTGCTCGCGGGCCAGATCGTGGCCGTAAAGGGTTTGGGGGGATTCCACCTGATGGTTGATGCCACGAATGCGGCGGCCGTTGCCGACCTGCGCCGGCGCAAGGGGCGTGCGGCGAAACCCTTTGCCGTAATGTTCCAGTCGCTCGCGGCCGTGCGAGGGCAGTGCGCCGTTGCGTCGGAGGAGGCTCGCGAGCTGGAGTCGTCTTTGGCTCCGATCGTGTTGCTGCGATGCCGGGATGCGGGCAGTGCGCATGCGCCAGTAGTCGCAGATGTAGCTCCCGGGAATCCGTGGCTAGGGGTGATGTTGCCCTACACACCAGTCCATCACCTTGTCTTGCGGGAGGTGGGTCGTCCTCTTGTGTGCACCAGCGCCAACGTCTCCGAAGAACCTTTGTGCATTACCAACGAGGAAGCGGTGTCGCGCTTGGCCGGCATTGCGGATGGGTTCCTGGTGCACGATCGCGACATCAGGCGACCACTCGATGATTCCGTTGTCCGTGTTCTGCCCGGCGGCGTGCAAGTGCTACGCCGAGCCCGTGGTTTGGTGCCGTTTAGCTTGCGCCTGCCGGTGGCATCGGACCACCCGAATGTCCTAGCTCTTGGTGGCCATCTCAAGAATACGATCGCGCTCGTTTCTGCGGGGCGAGTGGCGGTGAGTCAGCATGTGGGAGATTTATCCTCGCTAGCGGCGCGGGCACAGTTGCGCCGAGCTGTGGAGGATGTACTCGGGCTCTGCGGGACGAGAGTCCAGCGGATCGCCTGTGATCTGCACCCAGACTATGCCTCCTCTCTCTTGGCGGACGAGCTGGCCTTGCGTTGGCAGGTTCCGGTTGCGCGTATCCAACATCACCATGCTCACGTCGCCGCATGCATGGCCGAGTATGGCCTGTGCGGGCCGGTGCTTGGCGTGGTTTGGGATGGGGCAGGTCTTGGGACGGATGGCAGCGTATGGGGCGGCGAAGCACTGATTGTCGATGCGGGGGGATTCCGGCGCGTCGCGCATCTGCGGCCCTTTCCGCTGGTCGGCGGCGACAAGGCATTGGCCGAACCGCGGCGAGCGGCGCTGGGTATGTTGTTTGAGCTGTATGGCAAGCAGGCCGAGTCGCAAGTCGAGGCGATGTTCCCTGACGGCGAGGCCAACGTGCTAGTGCAATTGCTTGAGGGTTCGGTGCGGACGGTGCGCACGACCAGCATGGGCCGTTTGTTCGACAGTGTTGCTGCGCTCACGGGAGTTCGTGCCGAGGCTGGTTTCGAAGGGCAAGCGGCAATGGCACTGGAGATGGTGGCCGAGGGCGGCGATCCCTCTCCTGCTGGTTACTCACTGCCGCTCAGGCTTGGTTCACCTGCTCAGATCGACTGGGAGCCACTGCTCTGTGCGCTCTTGGAGGATCGTCGCCGCGGGGTTGCTGCGGGTGTCATGGCTGCGCGCTTCCACGTTTCTTTGGCGGAAGTCACCCTGAAAATCGCGGAGTACGTGGGTTTGGAGCAAGTTGTGCTGAGCGGCGGCTGCTTTCAAAACCGGCGCCTGCTGCTTGGAGCACAGTCCCTGCTGGTGGCGCGCGGGTTTCGGGTGTACGTGGGGATGCAGTACCCGGTGAATGATGGTGGCTTGTCCCTGGGGCAGGCCTTTGTTGCGACGCATGTGCATGGGGAGAATTGTTGATGTGCCTGGGCGTGCCCGGTGAGATACAGAGCACCTTCGACGAGGAACTGCGGATGGGCCGCGTGTCGTTTGGTGGTGTGCTCAAGGACGTTTGCTTGGCTTACGTTCCGGAGGCGGAGGTGGGTGACTTCGTCGTCGTCCACGCCGGATTCGCCATCAGCCGCATCGATCGCGAGGCAGCACAGCGCGTGTTCACGTACTTGGATGAGGTGGAGGCGCAGTCGCAGCCGGACAGCGGCAGCATGCCCGGGGATGACCGAACATGAAGTTGGTGGAGGAATTTCGTGATGCTGCCACTGCGCAGCGCTACGCAATCGCGATCCGCGATTTGGTGACCAGGCCGTGGAGGCTGATGGAGGTGTGTGGTGGGCAAACGCATGCCATCGTCCGTTTCGGCATCGACCAACTTCTCCCAGAAGAGGTGACACTCATCCACGGGCCGGGCTGCCCGGTGTGCGTTACGGGTCTGGAGGAGATCGACCGGGCTTTGGCGATAGCCGCCTTACCGCAGGTGACTCTCTGCTCTTTTGGCGACATGCTCCGTGTACCTGGATCCAGCTCCGATCTCTTGGCCGTAAAGGCACGCGGCGGGGATGTGCGTGTGGTGTATTCCCCAATGGATGCGCTCGAGGTGGCTGCACGCGAGCCGCAGCGGGAGGTGGTGTTCTTTGCCGTCGGCTTTGAGACGACGGCTCCGGCCACGGCGATGGCCGTACTCGAAGCTCGGCGCAGGGGCATCGGCAACTTCTTCGTATTGGCGGCGCACGTGCTCGTGCCTCCTGCTATCCGCGCCATTCTGAGTTCCGAGGATTGTCGGGTCGACGGCTTCTTAGCAGCAGGGCACGTGTGCACGATCATGGGCATGGATGAGTATCGTGCTCTCGCCGACGAGTTTCGCGTCCCCATCGTAGCCACGGGCTTTGAACCGCTCGATCTTCTGCAAGGCATCTACATGTGTCTGCGGCAGCTCGAAGAGGGGCGTGCGCAGGTTGAGAATCAGTACGAGCGCAGCGTACGAACCGCCGGCAACAATGCAGCGCGGGCGGCGGTGCGCCAAGTCTTCGAGATAGTGCCGCGGGCTTGGCGAGGGCTCGGTGCCATCGCCGAGAGTGGTCTCGGCCTGCGATCGGAATTTTCCCGCTTCGACGCAAGGCGGCGCTTTGTGATGGCTGAGCCGGTGGTGAGCGAGCCGCAAGAGTGTCGCAGCGGCTTGGTATTACAAGGCAAGATGAAGCCGCCCGAATGTCCGGCGTTTGCCACGGCCTGCACACCAGAGCAGCCGTTGGGCGCAACCATGGTTTCGTCGGAGGGTGCGTGTGCCGCGTACTATCGATACCGCCGGCAGCAGGGAAGGGCTGCATGAGCATTGTCTGCCCGGCTCCGTGGAGTCGCTACACCCACGTGCAAATGGCTCATGGCGGTGGCGGGCGGGTCATGCGTGATCTCATCGAGGGATTGATCCTTGCCAACTTTGACGCCCCGGCTTTGGCTGTACGCCATGACAGCGCTGTAGTGCCGTGGGCCGGCGAGCGCCTCGCCTTCACGACCGACAGCTACGTCGTGCAGCCGCGGTTCTTTCCAGGGGGCGATATCGGCACGCTCGCCGTGTGTGGAACGGTGAACGATCTTGCCATGGCGGGAGCCCGTCCCGCGTATCTCAGCGTCTCTTTCATCCTCGAAGAGGGCTTGGCGCTGGAGGAACTGCAACGCGTGGTGCTGTCGATTCGCGACAGCGCGCGGTCGATCGGGGTTGCGGTGGTCACCGGTGACACCAAGGTCGTCGATCGTGGTAAGGCCGACGGCATGTTCCTTAACACCGCCGGCGTAGGCGTGGTGGCGACAGGCGTCGACATTCGGCCGCAGCGCGTGCGTCCTGGCGATATGGTGCTCGTTTCCGGGGACGTAGGACGGCACGGGATCGCCGTGCTCTCGGTGCGTGAGGGCATTGCCTTTGCGCAACCGGTCGAAAGCGACTGTGCCAGCGTCCATGGCCTGGTTGCCGCGTTGCTGGAGGCGGGTATCGATGTGCACTGCCTGCGCGATCCCACGCGTGGCGGCGTGGCCAGCGTGCTCAACGAGATTGCCGGAGCTGGTGGTGTGTCTATCGAGCTGGAAGAAGAGGCAGTGCCTGTGAGCGCCGAGGTCTATGGAGCTTGTGAGCTGCTAGGCCTCGACCCGCTTTACGTAGCCTGCGAGGGGCGGCTGTTGGCGTTGGTTGCCGAGTCGGATGCGGCGCCGGCGCTGGCGGCGATGCGCACTTTGCCCTTGGGCGCGGGCGCCTGCTGCATTGGCCGCGTCACCGAAGAGTCTGCTGGACTTGTTTCCTTGCGTACGCGGCTAGGGGTGTGCCGGCCGCTGGATCTACTCTCTGGAGAACAGTTGCCGCGGATTTGCTGAGGGAAGAAATGGGACCAATAGGACAGATACGACCTATAGGTCCCATATGTCCTATCGGTGCTGGCCTATCCGCGATCTTTCTTCAGAAGCTCCGCGAAAGTGCCAAGAGACTTCTGCACGTTGGTCTTATTCATGACCTCGGTTTGTTCGGCACGCTCACCTGCTTCCTGGGCGTCGCGCTGCTGGCGGATCTGCTCCACCATGGACAAGCTGAGGCGCCGCTGCGCTTCGTCGATGGAAAGCACAGTGGCTTCGACGTTGGCGCCGAGGTTCAAGGCCTGACGTGCATGCGATAGGCGCCGGTCGAGCGTAATCTTCGAAATGTGAACCAAGCCTTCCAGACCCGGCGCCAATTCGATGAAGGCGCCGAAAGGTTCGACGCGTGTCACGGTGCCGGTCACGTTGCTGCCGATGGGAAAGCGTTCGCGGGCGGTAGCCCAGGGATCGGCAGCCAGCGACTTCAGCGACAAGCCGATCTGGCGGCGCTTGCGCGGGTCGGTTGTGGAGGCGTCGTCGATCTTGACGACCTGGACCTGCACCTCCTGTCCAACCTGGAGAATGTCGCGTGGATGCTTGATGCGGCCGTAGCCCAACTGGCTGATGTGAATGAGACCCTCGACGCCGCCGAGGTCGACGAAAGCACCAAAATCTTGCAGCGAAGCAACCTTACCCGATACGACAGCCCCAACCTCGAGGGTCGCCCAAACGCGGGCGGCCTGTTCTTGTGCCTCTTCTTCGAGAAGGTCGCGACGCGAAACGACGACATTGCGGCCGCCGTTATCGATCTTGGTGACGCGAAAGCGCAGTCTCTGCCCAATGTAGGCGGTTCCGGGGACGCGCTCCCCGCGGCGGCGATCAATCTGCGAGCCCGGGCAAAAGGCACGGGTGTTACCGATCTGTACGTCAAAGCCGCCCTTGTTCTCTCCGGTGACGACACCCTCGACCGGAACGCCAAGCTCCATGGCGCGCTCGAGTTCGTTGGGCACGTGGCCACCACGCCCCCAGACACGCGACAAGACAACAGCTCCGGACTGCTTGCCGTCGTCTGTAACCGTGGCTTCGATCTCATCGCCGACGGCGAGGGTCGGCTGTCCGGTGCTTGGATCGCGGAACTCGGCGAGATCGATGGTAGCCTCCCCCTTGCCACCAATGGCAACGAAGGCGGAGGTTTGCCCGATGGCAATCACCCGCCCGCGCACCTGATCACCGGCTGCGATGCGCTTGGTGCTCGCTCCAACCTCGCTGGCAGCAAGCAGGGCGGCGAAGTCCTCCTCCGGCGCGGATTCCAAGGTTGATTGCGATGCAGAACTGCTGTCGTCGACGCTGGCCATGATGAAGCTTCCTCCAAGAAGGGCGGCCGACTATAGCGCGCTTATACGAAAGCGCTAGGCGGCGGCTAGGCGACGTTCCGCCTCTTCCTGCAAGCGCGGTTTTTCAATCTTTCCGGAGCCGGTACGCGGCACGGATGCCTCTTCGATCAAGAAGATGTGCCGTGGCACTTTGTAGGCGGCAAGGGTCTCGCGGCAGAAGTCGCGCAGTTCCTGCTCGCTCGTGCTGCTGCCGGGGTGGGGTACGACAAAGGCTGCAATGTTCTGCCCGCGGGTTGGATGTGGAACCCCTACCACGTGGGCGGCTTTTACCGCCGCGTGACGGGCCAGGGCTTCCTCCACTTCTATAGCGGCGACGTTGACCCCGGCTGTCTTGATGACGTCCTTGAGGCGGGTCGCAAAGTGCAAGTACCCATGCTCATCGAAGAAGCCGAGATCTCCGGTTTTGAAGAAGCCTTCGCCGTCGAAAGTGCTAGCGCGGGGAACCTTGTAGTATCCCTCCATCAGCGTGGGGCCCTTTACGTGAATCTCGCCTGTGCCTCCGGGTGCAACAGCCTCACGTGTCTGCGGATCGACGATCTTCACCTGCATGCCTTCGAGAGGCGCTCCGAAGGTGCCGATGCGAATCTCCTCCGCATCGTTCCAGCGCGTTGCCGTGACCGCGGTTGCCGTCTCCGACATTCCGTAAATCCCGATCGTGTGGTTGTTCGGCCCGAGCAGGCGGGTTGCCAAGGCGTGGTTGGTCCCTTTGGATAGATGGATCGGCGTGCGTCCGAAATCGGGATGCTCGAGCAGCGGTCCAGCTTGGTGCCAACCCGCCATGATCGTGCAGCGCTCAGCGGCAAGGAGGCGGAACGCGGCCGCGGCGTCGACCTGCTCGTGCAACACGATGCGGCCGCCACCGGCCATGGTCGCCAGCGCTCCCAGGACGAAGCCTCCACTCCAGAACAAGGGCATGTGCCCCCACCAAGCATCCTCACTGGTGATTCCGAAACAGGGGGCCATGCGCCGTGCCGAGGTGGTGAGGGCACTGTGGCAGTGCAACACGGCTTTGGCCTGCGCGGTGGTGCCGGATGTGAAGAAGATGGTGGCCCAGTCCGAAGGCACCACCGTGGCTTCTAAGGCGTCGAGAAAAGTGTCCTCGATTGCATCCCCAACTTCCTCCCACAGTTTAGTGCGCGGCGGCTGTGACGTGGCTCCGGGCTGTGGTGCTTCGAGGAGGATGACCTGGCGTAGGGCGGGTGTTGCTACGGAATAGAGTCGCGTGGAAGTGGCCGGATGCAGCAGTTCGGGAACGATGTCGACCAGGCTTGCCAGGTAGTCATGCTTCAAGAAGCTCGGACGCATCACCAACGTGTCGACATCGGCGTGACGGAGGCCGTAGGCGATTTCGTCGCGTTTCCACAGAGTCGAAAACGGCACCAGCACAGCACCGATGCGCAGCGCGCCGAAGGCAATGGGCAACCAGTCGCTACGGTTCGAGCACAGGAACCCCACGCGTGTGCCCTTGCCGACGCCAAGCGAGATCAGCTTCTTGGCAGCCACACGGCTTGCGGCGCGCAGCTCTGCCCAGGTTAGTCGTGTGGTGACGCGGTCGTGCGCTGCGTAGGCGAGAACCTCTCGCTGCGGGGCCTGCGCCGCCAGAGAGTCGAGAAAAGCCCCGAGTGTTTCCATATCGCTCTCCGAGCTTACCTTCCGGCGAAGACGGCAGGGCGCTTCTCGGCAAAGGCGCGCACCGCTTCCTTATGGTCTTCTGTTTCCCCCAAGATGCCTTGGGCCAGGGCTTCCGCGTGCACTGCCTGATCGAAGCTTGCCTCGGCGGCTTGCTGCAGCAGCACCCGCGCCAGGCGCACACTATGGGGCGGATGGGCGGCAATGGCCGTCGCCAGCTCCCGCGCACGGGTTGCAAGGTTGGCGTCGGGCACTACCTCGGTGATCAGCCCCATCCGCAGCGCCTCCGCCGCTAGCAGCGGTTCGCCGGTGAGCGCTAGGCGCTGCGCGTTGGCCAGGCCGACGCGACGAGTCAGCAAGTATGTCGTCCCCGAGTCGGGCACGTACCCCACGCGAATAAAGGCGAACACGAGCTTGGCGCTTTCGGCGGCGATGGCAAAGTCGCAGGCAAGTACAAAGGCACAGGCTTGCCCGGCCGCTACACCGTTGATGGCGGCAAGCATCGGCTTGCTGCGCGCCAGCAGTCGTCGCGTGATGCTGGCACCGTGTAGATTGCGTTCGCGTCCGACCAAAGCACTGCGGCCGAGGCGGTCGCCGCGACCCATCAGCTTCAAATCCGCTCCCGCCGAGAAGGCACGGCCGGCGCCGGTAAGGAGAATCACCCGTACGGAATCATCGGCGTCGGCCTGCTCGACGAGATCGGCGAGACGGTCGGTCATTTCCGGCAACAGTGCGTTGAGCTGTTGTGGCCGGTTCAGGGTGATCGTCGCGATGCCGTCGCTGTGCTCGTAGAGAATCGTGTCGTCCATGGCCTCAACCGCAGGCCCCACTGAGTTTGAGCTGGTCGATCTCTTCGTCCGTCTTGCCCAGGGCGCGCAGGCAGTCGATCGTATGCTCGGCTAGTCCGGGTGGGGGAATGCGTAGCGAGCCGGGCGTCGCACTCATGTGGATCGGAACGTTCATGGTGCGGAACTTTCCCATCTTGGGATGTTCCCACTCGACCACGGAACCAATGGCCTTGATTTGTTCCATGTCGAAGAGATCCTTGAGGCTGTTTACGCGGCACGAGGGGACGTCGAAGTCGGTGCACAGCTTGATCCAATGATCGCGGCCCTGGGTCAGGAAGATCTCCTGAAACAAGGCCACGACCTCTTGTCGATTCTTGCAGCGAGCGGTGTTGCTGACGAACTTGGGATTCTCCAGCAAATCGCTGCGTCCGAGAGCCTCGCACAAGCGCTTGAAGAAGGCGTTGCTCAGGCACGCGACGATGAAGTAGCCGTCCTTCGCTTGAAAGGCTTGGTAGGGAACGAGGTCGGGATGGCCGTTGCCGAACTTGGCGTAGTCGCTGCCGGTGTTGAGATAGGCCGTGGAGATATCGGCCAGCAACGAGATGACCGCGTCGAGCATGGTGAGGTCGATGCGTTGCCCCTCGCCGCTGCGCTCGCGGTGGTACAGCGCCATGCTGATGGCGAAAGCGGCATAGATGCCGGACGAGATGTCGGCGACCGGGCCGGCTGCCTTCGCGGGAGGTCCATCGGGAAATCCGGTCAAACCCATCATGCCGCCGCTGGCTTGCAGGATCAGATCCATGCCCGGGTTCTGCGCCCACGGTCCCTTGTCGCCGAAGGCCGTGATCGAGCAATAGATGAGACGTGGATTCAGCTTGCGTAGCTCGTCGTAGCCAATGCCAAGACGATCCATGACGCCGGGGCGAAAATTCTCGATGACGACATCAGCCGTCTCCGCCATGTCGCGGATCAAGCGAATGCCGTCGGGATGCTTGACGTCGACGCCGACAGACTTCTTGTTGCGATTGAGGCCCCAGAAATTGTAGCTGCCGACGACAGGATCTTGGCCGCGGGCATGGCGGATGGCGTCGCCGCGGCCGGGCTTTTCGATCTTCCACACGTCGGCACCCATGTCGCCGAGCAGTGTCGTGCACCATGGCCCCGCGGCCTGATGGCTGAAATCAATGACGCGAACGCCCTTCAAAGGTCCCCGGTTCTCCATGTATGTCTCCTCGTTTCCGGCGCTTGGCTACTTATCGACAGTGGCAAAAGCAATAGAATGGAGAACACCACCGAGGTACAGAGCACACAGGAGGCGGTCGCAAAGCCCTGCCCGGGGCTTGCGGCCGGGGGCTAGGGACTGGTGAAATCCAAGCAAACGCACGCCCCGAGCCCCGCAGCTTGGTTTTGAGGCGGCGTCAAAAGAGGGCGGCTCCTCAGCGCGAACGGTTGCTGGGCTTGATAAACAATTTCCCCGTTCGGCCTCGTATGATCGAATCGTGCCGATTCGATCATACGAACACCACGTCTGGCCGATGACTTCGCCAGCGATCCAGATGACGAATGGGTTGCCAATTCGTTGGTGTTGCCAGGTGCTCTGTCGGGTCACGCAGATGCCCTGCCCAGCGGAGCTCAGATGGCCGCTTGCGGTCGCTTACGAGACTGACCACTGAGGAGCGGCCTCCTGAGTAGCCAAGCGTATCGAAGGATGTCCCGGCCGCGTCTCGAAGGCCATCTCAAGTGCCATGGCGAGAATGTGCGTAAATTGAACTGCGGTTTTCGGGTTTAACCTACCGGTTCGCCACCGAATTCCTGTTGGGTCACGCCCACGCAGGTGGCCAAAGCATCCACCTCCACTCTGTCGCTATGGTCCGCATCAAAGGGCGAGGGCTTCTTGCAGACTGCTTGCCGTGAGTGTGGCCTCCGCAATCGCGTCCAGCTCGGTTAGCGACGCCGCATGGACATGCGCCTCCTGATCCGCGCTCAACGCTCCAAAACGTCGCCGCAAAAGCTTTAGCACCACCTCTGCCTTGCCCTCTGCCTTGCCTTCCGCTCGGCCTCTGGCTTCGCCTTCCGCCTCGCCCCTGGCGATTCCTTCCGAGATGCCTTGGGCAATGCCCTGGGAGAAGTAGTGCTTGGCGAACTCGCTCTGATACTCGTACTTGCTTGGGTCCATGCTGCGTAACGCCTTTCTCGCCGCCTTGCTCAGCGCCGTTTCGACGAGGTCAAAGTACAACGTCGCCCGATCCCGGTCGAGACCGACGCTAGCCGCCATCGCCACCACGGCAATGCGCACCGCCGTCTCCGTGTCGGCATCCTGCCCATGCGCCATCGCCGACAGCACCGCTAGTTCCGGGTCGGCACGCGCCGCTTCTTCATCGGTAACCATGGGGACTCCCGATGGACCAATCACCAACGGCGTGAAGCGATTGCCGCCGCCAAGGTCGATACCTTGCGCCGCCCACTTCGCCACGGGCTCGCTGAAGGTCAGGACGAGCAGACACACTGGGCAACGGATGCGCGCCCGCAATCCCGTCGCATAGACCGGCCACGAGTAGCGCTTGTCCGTATCGGTTTGCAGTTGTGCTTCGACGACGATACCGAGCACCGGCTTGCCTTCGTAGAGAAGCACGACAAGGTCAGCGCGATACTCGGCGGGCTGAAGCTGGGTGAGATCGGTGGTGTTGAGCCGCACCTCGCTGTAGGCCGGCACCTCGATATGCAGCACATCTCGCAACAGTTCGGGGGCGAGCTGAGGTCGGTTACGGAACAAGAGCAAGAGCGCCTCGTGCGATTGCGACGGCATGACACCACTCAGCCCCAACGAACGACACGATGATGCCTGGACATGGTAGCGGTCGTGGCCTCGATCATGCCCTCGGGTGTGAGCAAGCCACGCGCCACCATGCCGCAATAGTGTTCGCGCCACGCCCTCGTTCCAGCTCATTGCTACGTACTCAGATCGAGCCGCTCTGCGACGCAGAAGCGCTACACCCCCAGCATCCCGGTGCGCCGGCTGTGGGCTGGCGCAAAACAAGGCCTCTCATTCGCCGCCGGCTGCAATACGGCATTTCCCACGTCACCGTCTGTTCGCCCATTCGGGTCCGATGGACGAGTCCTGCCCATCATCGACGTCGCTTATCCAACCGAAATCACCGACGAAAACCTACAAATAAGACCAACATTCAATCATGGGACACTCGCAGACGAAAGGGCGAGCAACAGGGAATCCAAACCTCAGCCTAAACCACCGCGCCACATCTCGACTCTACCCCGCTGGCTTTGACGGCGTAGTCCACTACTCCGGTGGAGGGCCTAACCAACTTGCGCAACTAGGCCATCACCACTAGTCCCCACGTCCGTGTTGGTGATAGCTCGCGAGAAGTGGGAATCTTGCAAGGTTCGACGGGCAGCCCGCCGGCTCCGTGCGTCTTATCGCGTAGCAGCGCAAGACGCGGAGACCCCGAAGAGAAAACGCGAACTCGAAGCCGAAGGCTTAGAGCTGTACGTCCAGACCATTTTGCCCGAGCTTGAGGAGCTAGAAACGCGGCGCATGCGGCGGCTGGCGAATCGCTACGGCGTACTCGTGCCTTCGTACCCACCGGGTCGCGACGACACCGAACACTGGCACAAGCATTTTGGGGAGGTATTTGTCCTTACTGAACTGGGTCACGCAAAGATCAGGCAGGACATTCGCGACATGAAAAAGCAGCATGCGGAGCGTGTCTATCTGTATGCGAAGATTGCGGCCGCCGTGCTGGTGGCGGTGGCGAGCCTGCTGAATATCCGGGATCGGATACGAGCCGACGCCGCCCCAGTTCCGGGAGTGGCGACACGGAGAACTCCCTGAGTCAGGCGAGTCCTTGCCCTGCGGGGGGGGGGATCGTGGTATGCGGTGTCCATAGTGGAATACATACAGCTGGCACTCATTTTCTGTATCTTCGTTTTGGTCTGGGGCATCGGCTTGCGGCTCGCCAATGCCGCCGAATCCAATTTAACCTCCGGGTACGAACGGCACCTAAAGGCATTGGAAGTCATCAATGCGCACGGACACAATATTCACAAAGACCTAGAACGTCTCCATGGCGAAGCTTCGCGTTTGCTGTGGAGTGTCGAGCAGCAGTCCAAGCGCGCCCAAAAGATCATTGAGGACGCGAGCAAGGTGAGAGATCAGCGCTGGACTGTGGCGCTTCAGCGCCTGAGCAGCATCGATGATGCGGCCCGCAACATTCACTTCGAGCTTGGTAATGTGAAGCACTTCCTGTTCAACAAGTTACTATAGCGGGCGGCGACCCGCGCCCGCCTCCTTCTCCTTCAGCACCTTGATGATCTGCTCCTCGCTGAATCTGCTCTTGCGCGTCCGAGTTCTCCTCCCGCTTTGCATCACGGAGAACTCTCATTTCGGGCTTCTCGGGGTTTCACCACGGCAAGTATGTGCAGCATCCGTCCGAGTCGCTGGATGCCGATCGGCATCTCGTGACACATGCCGACGTTCTTGACCCGCGTGCCTCGGTTGATCGCCAGTGTTACCCGGCTCATCGGGTTCGAGAGGTTCAACAGGAAGGCGTCCGGGCAGTGCTTCTCGATGTCGGCGCAGATACTCAAGGTATTCTTGATGCTGCGCAGGGAGTGGAACACCGCACCCGGGCCTCCGTTTTCGCCATTCACCTGCGTCGCGCCGTAGCGCCGTGGGATCTCGTAGTCTTGGCGCCAGTACTCGAAGCGGCCGAACTCGGCACTGCTCAGGCAGAAGTCGACGCCCTCGAGCGCCTCGGCCGGGTCGGTGCTGTACTCGAGAACGACCGGGCTCCCTTTGCCGGCGTTGAGCTTGGCCGCGAATCGGTAGGCCCGCTGCAAACGCTGCGCGTTGACGTCATGGAGCATCAGCCGGCTCTATGCGCTTGATCGGAAGCAAAATGGTCATGTCAACAACTGCAATCGGTCCCGGGGGGACCTGGTTCAAACGTCTGATAGTGGGGCCTTACGTCAACTTTCCAGCTAATACGGGCTATCCGCCCACCAGAGCATCTGGAAAGGCGACAAGCCGCTATTTGCCGCCAACAGCTACGGTGGCCTGAGCGAATTGGCCATGCACTACATCGGCGGCATCCTCAAGCACGCCCCGGCCTTGGCCGCCTTCACCAACCCGACCACCAACAGCTACCGCCGCTTGGTGCCGGGCTTCGAAGCTCCGGTGAATCTGGCGTACTCCAGCCGTAACCGCAGCGCCGCTTGCCGTATCCCGATGTACAGCCCCAGCCCCAAGGCCAAGCGCGTCGAGGTGCGTTTCCCCGACCCAACCGCCAACGGTTACCTAGCCTTCTCCGCCATGCTCATGGCCGGCCTCGACGGCGTCCAGAAGCGCCTCAGCCCAGGCGAGCCGCTCGACAAGGATATTTACGCGTTGTCACCGGAAGAGCTGAAGGATGTCCCGAGCATACCCGCAAGCCTCGACGAGGCCCTCGGCGCATTGAAGAAGGACCACGAGTTCTTGCTCCAGGGCGACGTCTTCACCGAAGACGTCATCGAAACCTGGATCGACTACAAGATGGCGAACGAAGTCAGCGCATGCGCCTGCGCCCGCATCCACACGAGTTCGCTCTCTACTTCGATTCCTGATTCGAGCTGCAATTACCGTCCGCAAAAAGGGGCCAATGGCAAACCGCCATTGGCCCCTTTTCTTTGCGCGAGCAGATGTGTGGCTGGCTGTGCCGGCTTCGTATACGCGTACATGCACTTAGGAAGAGCCATCAAGCGTCCGGCGCCCGATTCTCACAGAATCCTGCCTTCATCTTTTACGCATTGAAATCCCGACAAGACTTCCATGTCACGACCCACCACGAACAGCGCGAACAGCCAACTCGCTGCCTGGACTCACACCCCTTAGATAGCCTTCAAGAAAATCCACGTACCACACCGCTCCCCAGATCGCCGACGTGGAACCTGACCAGTAGCCCAACGCAGTACAACTGCAGGCCGCATCCGCGTTATCGGCGCACGCGCTACCGCACATGGGCCCGTCAAAGGCTACGTTCACGATCGGGCTTGTGGTGTCTAGGTCGTCCACAATACCCATCAACTCTTCCTTGCTGGGCAAACGCCAGTCGCTATGCCCCGCTAAACTGGTGCCGTTCAACGCGACCAGCCACTCCCACACAGTCGTGGTTGGGGAGCAGGCTCCCTCCTCGACCGTACACTCAGCACAACCAAGCGGATTACCACGAACTCCGGCCAAACATGCCGCGGAAGCCGCCGCACTTGGTTGACATAGTCTTCCTATCATTATGCTGCATCGATTGGCCCATGGATATCTGTTGTCGGCATCGTGGAGATTAGACAGATCGACGCTGTTGTCGCGCTTCACCTTTTTTTCCCACTGTCGGCCATCCTGATCGTTGCGGATGGTGCCGTCGCCGCTATCGGTGAAGTGAGGGATAGCCAGCGAGGTACCGCCACGAACGGCCCGAGCAAATCCGTGTCCGTTGCGTTTTTCGAATACATCTAAGTTCGCTTCGCTAATAAAAACGTTGAACGCAAACTGGATGGCGGTGGCTACAGTCGTAGCCGACCAGTAGTAGTTGGCACTGGTGGTACAGCTACAGCCGGCGCTAGCAAGATCGGAACACATCGAACCGCAACTCGCGCCATCGAAGGCGACGTCAATGGATGGTTCGGTCGCATCGTTGTCATCCACCATCCCTAGCAGCTCCTGCTTGGTCGGCACGCGCCAGTCATTGTATCCACCAAAGTTCGCCGCGTTCAGTTGCGCTACCCATTCCCAAATTGTCGCAACGTCAACGGTACACCCGCCTTCCTCCTCGACACATTGAAAACACCCCAGCGGATCCCCACGTACCCCGGCCAAACAGGTAGCCGACGCAGCAGCGTTTGGCTGGCAGATCTTTGCTGGATCGCCAGAACAGTACCCTGCCCACCGATAGGAATTGTCGACATCATGAGGGTTGAGGTAGTCCTCAACATCATCGAGCTTGATCTTCTTTTCCCAGGTCAGACCGGTTTCGTTGTCGCTGATCGTACCGTTACGGTTATCAACATAGCGGCTGGACGGGCTCGGGCAGGCAGGCCCCTCATATCTGGCGCCAAGAAGATTATTGACCACCTTCTGTACCTCACCAATGGTGACCATACCGTCGTCGTTTAGGTCGCCGAGCAAGAACGCATGTGCCATCCTCCCGAATGCCACCATCACCAGAATCGGAACCCAAAATGTCGCCACGTTTGGTACACCTCGTGTGAGAGGAAGGCTCCCATAAATCAACGGACAAATCTACCGTAGTCCACCTTGACCGCCCGTTGAGGGAGCAAGATCTCGGCGCAACAGAGTGGAGAGCGTACGCGACGGGAAGGCACATCAGCGCCGCACAGGAAACACTACACCGAGATCCGTTTCGAGATCATCCAGGCGGCGGTCGAGTTCCTGCCGCTGCGCATCGGTAAGCGGTAGGCCCTTCGGGTCCCGGCCTAAGTGGTCCCATAGCTGATCAAGCAGTTCGAATTGCTCGTCACGAGTCAGGTCACCGATATTCACAGCAACTCTCTCCATGCACACACCATGGCACGTTTCCTTTGTTCTCCTCCAGCATTTCGGCCTGCGTGTCGTTTGCGCTTCTGCGTTGGCTTCGTTGGCGGATTTTGAAGGTCGATTTGTGGGTAAGGCTAAGAGCTAGGCAAGGGCTTGGGCAATGGTGTCGTGCAGATGGGGGCGGAAGGCTTTGATGAGGTCGTTGTCACGGGACGGGTAAACGCGATTGCTCAAGAGAATCACGTGGCGGTCGCGCTCGAGGTCCAACCATACGGAACAACCCGTGAAGCCTAGGTGCCCGACGGAGTGCGGCGAGAAAGAGCTACCCGCCGAGGAGCCGCTTGCCGAGGGGGTGTCCCATCCCAAGCACCAGGTAGATCCGGACACCGTTGCGTCGCGTGTCCAGAACTCGCGCACGATGGCCGAGGGAACCAACCCAGTAGAGCCGGCGTAGGAGTCTTTCAGCACTGTCAGCACGGCGTCGAGATCCCGGGCCGAGGCAAACACTCCGGCGTGCCCTGCAACACCGCCCATGGCCCAAGCATTGTCGTCATGCACCTCACCGCACAGAAGCTTCTTGCGCCAAGGGCATCGTTCCGTGGGCGCAATCTCCGCTGTCGCTTCGCTGTGCCTGGCGCGTTGCTGGGCAAGGTCGATGAAGCGGGCTTGGCGGGCTCCGCACGGACGGAAGATGCGCTCGTGACAAAAGCGATCGAGAGTCTGGCCGGAGATCTCCTCAATCAAAGCACCAAGCAACATGTACCCCAGGTCGCTGTAAACGGTTTGCGTCCCTGGCGGCACGTCGACGGGAACTTCGTGCAGGCGCTGGTACACGTGCGCTTTCGCGGCAGGGCTCGCGAGAAAATGGATTCGCCCTCCCCGCCTATCGATGCTGGCAAGCTCTTTGTAGAACGGCAGGTGCGCCACCAACCCCGAGCTGTGACTCAGCAATTGGCGAATGGTGATGCGGGTTTTCCCGAAGATGCCGAAGTTGTGGAAGAAGCGGGTGACGCGATCGTCGAGGCGAAGTCTGGCATCGCGCACCAGCAGCATCACCGCCACGCTAGTGGCAAAGGCTTTGGTGAGCGAGGCAACGTCAAAGACGGTGTCCTCGTGCATGACGGTCGCGGATGCCTCGTAGGTGTGCGCCCCAAAGGCTCGCAAATAATAGGCATGGGCTTTATCGCGGACCAAAAGAACCGCGCCGGGAAACACGCCGCGCGAGATTGCCGCCTCCATCTCACGCTCGACTGCTTCGAAGCTCATGGGCGTCCGGTGCGGGCTCGCGTTACCGGCAACGAACGAGTCGAGATCGCCGTGATGGCCGCACCCACCACCGGTCATGCAGAACCGCCCCCGTCCTCATCGCAGCGGTGGCTCCAGCAGAGTCAGGCGCTCCCCCGCCAAGCGTCCACGGATGCCGAAGGGCACTGTCAAAAGGCCGCTGCCATGGCCGCTGGGAAGTCCATAGGCCACCGGATAGGGCGCCGAGACAAAGGCCTCAGCGATAACGTCGCGCACAGTCACACGCTCGTTGGGCCCCGCCGCGCAGCCATCCATTTCTCCGAAGATGACGCCGGCAACACCGTCGAGCAAGCCGGCCTGGCGCAACTGTGTCAGCATGCGATCGATACGGTAGGGCTTCTCGTTCACCTCTTCCAAAAAGAGGAGGCGATCGCGCGTCGGCGGTGCCCAGGGCGTACCCAGCATCGCGACCAGGATCGACATGCACCCACCGCTCAAGATGCCCTCGGCGATTCCACCTTGAATGATGGACCGTGCCGCATGGTGCCACACCGACCGTTCCCCGCGCAGCACACCCATCAGATGTACGGCAGCCTCCGGAAGATGGGCGAGACTGGCGGCCATCGGCCCGTGAAACACCACCCAGCCGGCTTTCTCTTGCAAAAGGGAAAGAAGAAACGTGATGTCGCTGTGACCTACGAAAATCTTTGGGTCAGCAGCGGCCGCTGCCAGATCAATCGCCGGGAGCAAACGGCCACAGCCATAGCCGCCACGCGCGGCTATGATGGCGCGGATCTCCGGATCGCGCAGCATGGCGTTGAGATCGGCAACGCGCTCGGCATCGGTTCCGGCGAGATAGCCTTGCTTCTTGCGTGCCGACGCGCCGACGCGCACACGAAAGCCGGCGGCTTCCAAGACACGCACACCGGCGCTGAGATTCAGCTCATCGACAGCGGCGCCGGGCGACACAACGCCGATCCAATCGCCGCGGCGCAACGGGGCGGGTTTCAACATCACCTACGAAACCTCTGCACAAGCGACATTGCTTGGTACCGCGCGTCGATTTCTGTCTCGGCAGGGCCGTCTCAACACCCGGCCTGGGGTTTGGCGCTGGAGGCTAGGGACTGGTGAAATCCAAGCAACCCCAAGCCCCAAGCCACCAGGCCCAAGCCACGCACCTGAGTTTCGAGACAGCATCTACGCGGTCTGCGTCGGATATCAGACCGGGACATGAGGTTACGACTTCGGTGCTGCCTTCTTGGCCAGTTCCTGGTCGATGACTTCTTTGATCTTCTCGTAGGGCTGTGCGCCGGACAGCAGCCGGCCATTGATGAAGAAGGCGGGAGTGCCGTTGACACCGGCGTCGGCGCCGTCCGCCATGTCCTTCTCGACATCGGCCTTGAACTGGCGCTTGCCGACGCAGTCGTCGAACTTCGCCTTGTCGAGCTGCACATCTGCGGCAACGGCCTTCAGACGTTCCGCGCCCAGGTCGCTGCTCTCGAATAGCTTTGCGTGATACTCCCAAAATTTCCCTTGTGCCGCGGCGCAGGCAGCCGCCTCGGCTGCGGGCTGCGCATTCTTATGCATGGGCAAGGGGAAGTGGCGGAAGACGAGGCGAACCTTGTCGCTATAGTTCTGCATCACCTTGGCCACCGACGGCTCGGCGCGTTTGCAGAAGGGGCACTCGTAATCGGAGAATTCGATGATGGTGACAGGCGCGTTCTTCGGGCCCTTCTCGGGGCGGCCTGCCGTGCTGACCTCGATCACCGGCGCTGCCAGCGTGATGCTCGGCTTATACTTTTTCTTGAGTTCGTCGAGGTAGCTCACTTGCCGCTGTCCCATCTCTTGCTGCTGCAAGTAGTTGACGATCTGCGGCTTCACTGCATCGAGCGGCTGGCCTTGGACGGCTTCCGTGTTGTCGTCGTAGAATTTCTTGACGACCTCGTCGCTCGGCGCCTTCACCTTGTCGGTGATTTCCTTCTTGATCAGAGCCTCGGGAGCCAGGTTCTGCGCCTTTGCTTCCTTGGTGATCATCTCTTCGGCGAGCATTTGGTCGAGCCCCTCTTTGAGGGCTTCGTAACGCTCGTTATCCAGCTCGATGAGCTTGGAGCGCACTTGTTTCTCCAGATCGGCACGGGTGATGGTGCGTCCATCGACCGTGGCGACGGTCTCCCCC
>CAZGSN010000022.1:0-3353 GCA_964528465.1 uncultured Binatia bacterium (SeqCode) | reverse complement strand
AGTCCTTCGTCCTTGTCTCCGGAAGGCAAGGAAATGAGGAGTCCACCGCCGAGGTCGGCGTATTCGCTGCGCAGGGGTACCGCTTTACCGTACAAAGTGATGTCGCCGATGCCATCGTCACTGCTCGATACACCGTTTTCGATGTCCTCTTCCGACCGTCGGTACGGGATCACAAGTCCACCTTCGAACATGTCGATGCCGTAGACCAACCTTGGACCAGCGAGAATATACGAGTTGTTTTTCTTGAGCCCTGTGGTCTTGTCGCGCACCGAGTTGTGCTTGAAGGTGACTACGCCTTCCGCCCACAACCCTTCGGCTACGCCGGAATCGAGTTCGAAACGCTCGAAGCTACGCACGGCTACGTTGCTTGGTGCCTTGGCCGCCGGCGCGCTTGCCGGAACCGCTTCCTCCTGAGCGCTTGCCCCGCTCACCGATCCAACCAATGCCAATAGCCCCGCTACACCTACTCCTAGCCACCGATTGCCCATCCGCAGATCCTCCTCCGTCAAGGGATTTCGCCCGTAGTACGCTACCTTTGGTGCAAGTGTCAATTCAGGCAACAACCGCTACCCAATCGGCACCCGGCATGGGCTTCCTTGAAGCAGTCCATTTCGGGCTTAGGGCGGTACGGCGCGGCCGAGTGGCAGCGTCTGATTCGCACGGTGACCTCAGAACAAGTAGCGACACCCGGCGGGGCTGGCTATGAGGCCGCCTCTTCCATGTCACGCTTGCCTTTTCAGGTCGTCGCTACGGCGAGTGCTTCGCAGGCGCGGGCCGGCTCGCTGCGGACCTTGCATGGCGAGGTGCCGACGCCGGTGTTCATGCCGGTAGGCACGCAAGCCACGGTGAAGGGGCTGACCGTCGAACATCTCGAAGAAGCAGGTGCCCAGATCCTACTTGCCAACGCGTATCACCTGCTGTTGCGGCCGGGAACGGAAGTGTTCACTCGCGTCGGCGGAATTCATCGCTTCATGAATTGGCAGCGCTCGGTACTTACCGATTCCGGCGGCTACCAGGTGTTTTCGCTCTCAAAGGAACGCGTGATCACCGAAGAGGGTGCCGTGTTCCGCAGCTATGTCGACGGCACTCCGATTGTGCTCAGCCCCGAGCGCAGTATCGCAACGCAACTCGCCATTGGCAGCGACATCCTCATGGCGATGGACGAGTGCATCCCTTCCACGTCCGACCACGCCACCGCCGCTGCTGCCATGCAGCGGACGCACCGCTGGGCAGTACGAAGCCTGTCGGCTCGCGGCGACGCGCCACAAGCGCTCTTCGGTATCGTCCAAGGCGCTTGCTTCGACGGCTTGCGTCGCGAGAGCGCTGCCTTCCTGACCCAGCTTGCTTTCGACGGCTTTGCCATCGGCGGCTTGGCCGTAGGCGAGAGTAAAGACGAACGCGAACGCTGTACGGCTTTAGCTGCCGCTTTGTTGCCCGCGGATCGACCGCGCTATTTGATGGGAGTCGGTACACCTCTAGATTTACTCGAAGCCGTCGACCGCGGCGTCGACATGTTCGACTGCACCATGCCTTCGGTTCTCGCCAAGCAAGGCGTCGCCTTCACCTCGGTGGGCCGCTTGAGCTTGTACCGTGGCGTCTACAAGCTCGCCGATGAGGCGCTGGATCCGGGATGCATCTGCCCAACCTGCCGGAGTTATTCTCGCGCCTATTTGCACCACCTGGCAAAGACCGGAGAAACTCTCGGATGGCAACTGCTGACACGACACAATCTGCGCTTCTACCACGACCTCATGAGCCGCCTGCGTGCGCACATCCTGGACGACACCTTTGCCGCTTTTCGCGATCAGCAGCGCGAGTGCTTGGGAAGGGGCGACGACGAGCGGCCTTCTGTTCTACCGGTCAAGCGACGGCGCCGAGGCGGTGAGTTGGAACTCGCGCGCTTCGAGATTCGCCAGTTGCCGCGCGGCTACGCTTGTGTTGTCCACCGCGCTTCGGGAGAGGCCATGCACGGCGGTCTCGATCCATCCCTGGAGGCCGAGCAGCTTTACGTGCAGCAGTCGCAACTCTTGCTTCGCCTGCGCCAAGGGGAACCTGTGCCGCTGGTAGTGTGGGATGTAGGCCTCGGAGCCGCACACAATGCCATGGCCGTCATCCGTGCTTGCGAGTCGGCAGGAGAGGACCTGTATCGCCCGTTGCACCTTGTCAGCTTCGAGCACGACATGGCTTCTCTCCGTTTGGCCCTGCGCAACGCCGTGCACTTCCCACACCTCCATTCACCTGCTCCCGGCCGCTTACTCCGGTTTGGGGAGTGGCGCTCAGAGGTGGCATTGCTGACTTGGACCCTGCTCGAGGGAGACTTTCGAGACCGGGTGAGCACAGCGCCCACACCTGACTTGATCCTCTACGATCCCTTTTCCGCGAAGACGGATGGCGGGCTGTGGACCCTCGAATGTTTCGAGTCGGTGTTCGGAATCTGCGCCCAGCACGACACCGAGCTGTTAACGTACTCCAGCTCCACCATGGTGCGCGCCGCCCTGCTGGCAGCAGGTTTTGCCGTGGCACACGGCGCACCCACCGGGCCACGCAACGAAACAACACTGGCCATGACCCCAGCCGCCCTCCCCTATGCAGAGGAACGTGGGCGCATCTTGCTGGGGCGCGACTGGCTTGCTCGCTGGCAACGCAGTGATGCGCGATTCCCCAGCGATGTAGCGGCGGAGGCATACCCATCTGTCGCGGAGCGTATCGAGGGAGCCATTCAGTTCCAACTCGCACCTCCCAGCTTGGCCCAACCCGCACGTTCCCCTTAGGAAACCTCTGCCCAAGCTCTCTATCACTCCCTGGACAGGCGGTCGCAAACCACGCTCCCTTCCCTGGTCATCCCGGCGAAAACGGGGCGAGCCCTGTCTCGCAATGGAGGTGCTTCATTGATTGTAGCGCGGCCCCAGTTCCTGCCAGCTCTTGGGATAGCGTCCGCCCTTGGCATCGTACTGCGTCAGCGCATCGACGTCCTGTTCCTTCTTGAGCAGGGCGCCAACGAAGGGGATATGCTGCTCCACCTTTTCGATGCTGATGCCCGAGCGCAGCAGCGCGCTGATCCAGTCGATCAGCTCTGAGGTCGACGGCTTCTTGCGCAGCTCATTTTGTTCGCGCAGCCAGTAGAACTTGATTAGCACTTGATCGAGCAACTGGGCGTCGAGGTGCGGGTGGTGCACGGCAATGATCTGGCGCATCAGCGCCGGGTTGGGGAACTCGATGTAGTAAAAAATGCAGCGCCGCAGGAACGCGTCGGGCAGCTCTTTCTCGTTGTTCGAGGTAATCAGCACCACCGGTCTATGCTGGGCTGCCACCTCTTCGCTGGTCTCGGTGATGGTGAAACGCATCTCGTCGAG
>CAZGSN010000021.1:0-6624 GCA_964528465.1 uncultured Binatia bacterium (SeqCode) | reverse complement strand
CCCGCAGAGTCTAGACGTCCTGAACGACGGCACCGTCGTCGCGACCTTTTCTGCTCGTCAGCCTACCTCCGGTAGTGGCTTCACCAATAGCTCGGGAGTCTTCGTCCTGCCCCCCGGCTCGGCGCAGTGGGAAGACCGCAGTGATCCCGGCATGCTGCACTACACGCGACACCTCACGATTGATCCACACTTTGGGAATCAAAGCGTCTGGTATGTCGGCGCGTTTTCGAGCTGGAATAACGGAGCCGCCAACATTCCCGGGGGGCTTTATCGCACTACCGACTGGGGCGAATCTTGGGCGATGATTTGGGATCAGCCGGTCGAGTCGTGCACCGTCGATCCGGGCGATGCAGACTCGATGTACGTCACCACCGAACGCGCCGGCTTATGGCACACGTCCAACCTGAGCGCTGCGCAACCGACTTTTGTGAAGGTCGACAGTTATCCATTCCGCGGGCCGGAGCGAGTCTTCTTCCACAACGGAGAGGTTTGGGTCACGAGCTTCGGCAATGGCATTCGCGTCGGTACGCTGCCAACGCCGACGGCAACGGCAAGCGCCTCGACCACCGCCTCAGCGACCGAAACCCCATCGGCGCTACCTACGCAATCGGCGACGGACACGGCGACGGTCGTGCCTACCCTCACACCCGGCGCGAGCCAGTGCGGCAGCGGTATCGTGATGCAGCGCCCACGCCTAACCTGGGATCTCAAGCGTGGAACCCTGCGGATCAGCGGCCAGGCGGTGATTCCGAAGCCCTGGGTTAGCGTCGATCCGGCGAATAGTGGTGTTCGTGTGCTGCTTCAGGACTCAGATGTTCTACTCGATTCGACTAGCCCGACGGGAGCTAGCTGGGCTACCTCAGCGGGCGCAAGCAAGTGGACCTACAAAAACACCGGCGCTGGTGCCGGTGCGATGCTGCAAGCGACCATTCGCGACCGCTCCAAGCGCCAGGATGGGCTACTGACCTGGAAAATTCGCGTCAATGTGCCGCTAGGGGTTTTTCCGGACGTAACGCAGATGCACGCTGCGATCTGGTTAGGCGATGCGAACGAGTGCGCTACTCTCGACTGGAACGCTCCCAGTCAGCCGAAGCCCGCGTGCAACCAGAGTGGAAACAAAGTGCAGTGCCGCTGACCGGCGGCTCTTTCCGAATTCGCAGAGGATGTTTGCCTGGTTGCTAGGCGAGTCTGGCAGGGGAAAAGTAGTCGAGGTCAGCCGGATCTTCTTCAAGCACTGCGGCTGCTCCGAGCCGACCGACGGCATAGCTCGTGGTCATGCCATGGCCGCCGAGGGCGGCGACCCACACCAGGCCTTGCAGTTGCGGATCGCGTCCGATCACAAAGCGCTCGTCGCGCGCGAAGGTCCGCAAGCAAGCCCACATGGTTGCTACCCTGGCGCCGGCAAGTCGCGGAAAGGCTTTGGGGAGCTTTTCCGCGAGCAACTCCTGGGCACTGCGATCGGCAACAGGATCCTGCGGCGGGTGGGGTGTCGCGTCACATGGGCTCATCAGCAGACCCTCACGCTCCGGGCGGAAGTAGAGATCGACATCGTTGTGCCATACGAACGGCCAAGCTCGATTAATCGGCAGGTCGATCAAGGTCTGCAGTAAGTGCCGGCGGCGCGGTGCCAAGGTCCGGCTGCCGACCCCAGCAAGCTCGCCCACACACCCGGCCCAGCCGCCTGCGGCGTTGACCACGCATCGCGTGCGGATGGTCTCCTGATCGGTCTCGACCGCGCAGACGCCTCGGGCATCCCGCGTGATTGCACGCACCTCGCGACGGTACTCAACGCGGGTGCCGCCGGCGCGAGCTGCGGCGAGATATCCCTGCAGCAGGGCATGAATATCCACCACGCCGTCGTAGGGATTCCAAAAGGCATGCGTGAAACTGCCACCGGCGAGAACCGGCACACGGCGCACAGCCTCCTCCTGCGAGAGTATCTCACAGGGGTAATCAACCTTGGCGGCAGAACGTAGCGACTCTTGCAAGCCGGCTAGGCCCTGCGGTCCCGCAACCTGCATCGAGCCGAAGGGCTGAAAGAGAGGTGCGTCGCAGAAGCCGGCTGGTGGTGTGCGCAGAAAGGCCGCGCCTTCTACGGCAAGCCGAGTCTCAACCGGATCGCTGAGGATGGAGAATGCGAGTGCTGCATTGCGACCGGAGGCATGCACCCCGGGCACAGGTTCGCGCTCGAGAATGATGATCTGGCCAGCGCCGCGCTGCGCCAAGTGGTAGGCAGTGGCCGCGCCGGCAAATCCGGCACCGATGATCACAACATCGGCGGAGAGCATGGGCGTCAAGCAAAGGTGCAGAGGTACTCGGCAATGCCGCTGTCGACAGCAATGTCGAACGAAGACTTCGCCGGTACCTCGAAGAAGCTGCCTGCCGCATGCGTGGCCCACTCGCCAGCTCCTGCAATCCGAACCCGACAGGTGCCGGCGACGATATCCATACGCTCCGCCGCATCGGTGTTGAAGGTAAAGTTGCCCGGATAGATCAGGCCAACCGTCCGCTTTCCCTGCGCATCAAGAACAGTGTGACTGACCACCTTGCCGTCGAAATAGATGTTTGCCTTGCACACCACTGTGACGTTCTCGAGTTGCTTCATCGCTTACTCCTTTTCTCCGCGGCGGCGCACGATACACAAACCCATGACCAGGAACCACTGGCACTGAGTGCTCGTCCGGAAACGGGGAGAAGCGGGTGAACTCGTGGTCTGCCAGCCGCTGTAGGCCACGGAGAGAACTACCTGCTGCGATGGCTTCAAGATGGAAGGCAGATCGTGGAGCGGTGCTGTAGGAAGGTGAGGTTCGCGCTCTCGGCTAGGTCTTTGGGGATAACCACACTGGCCTGGTTATCGATGAGGCCAAGGGTCCGGGCCACGATACTGAGTACCTCGCCAGGCGCGGCCCCTGCTTTCCTGAGGCCGGCCACTGTTTGCCGGGGGTTTCGCTTTTCGAGTCGCTTGCCTTCAGCGTCCACGACTAACGGCACATGCGCGTAGCTCGGGGTAGACACTCCGAGCATCTTAGCCAGCAAAATCTGCCGCGGAGTAGAAGTGAGCAGGTCGGCACCGCGCACCACCTCGCTGACCTGCATCGCGGCGTCGTCGACCACGACAGCCAACTGGTAGGCAACGACGCCGTCGCCGCGACGCAAGACAAAGTCTCCTAACTGCGCTGCGACATCCTGCTCGACATGGCCCTGAAGTTTATCGTCCACTGCGATCACACCTTCCGGCACGGCGAGACGTACGGCGGGCGGCCGACGCCAGGCACGGGCTTGCATTCCGAAACGACGGCAGGTGCCGGGATAACGCGGACCGTCTTCTCCGGCGTGTGGCGCGCTCGCCACGGAGGCAATCTCGCCACGCGAGCAGTCGCAAAGGTAGGTGAAACCGGCTGCCGCCAACTGCCGTAGGGCACCCTCATACAGATCGGTGCGCAGCGACTGCCGATACGGAGCGAAGCGGCCGCTGACATCCGGCCCCTCGTCCCAATCGAATCCGAGCCAACGCAGATCTGCCAGTTGTTGACTCTCGCTGTCGCGAACAACACGCGGAGTATCGATGTCCTCGACCCGCAAGAGGAACTTTCCTCCGGCACGCCGCGCGCGCAGCCATGCGATCAGTGCCGTAGCAATGGAGCCTAGGTGCAAGTCGCCGGTAGGGGAGGGGGCAAAGCGTCCGCGGTAGGTCACGAGAGCGCCGCTGTATCGCATCGATAAGGCGCTTGGTGCAAGACGTAGTTGCTTGCAGGCTTGCGGCATAGGACCGACAGGACAGAAAGTTACAGGGACCGTGTAGTGCAAGCTAGCTGGGGATTGGCCTTGCTCGCTTACCCACGTAGATAGCTGCTTATGAACGGTGCGCCGCGCCAAAGCCTCCGGCAAGCCTTTGTTGCCTCAGTTTGCGCCCTTGGCAGTGCGCTTGCCTTTTCGACGTGGCTCGCTTGGCGTGAGCTTACTATCTCACACCCTCTAGCATCTGCGGTGGAACTTTCGGTCGAGGAGGGGGAACGCTTCGCCGTAACCGCCAGCAAGTTGCAGGCGGCTGGAGTAGTGCGTTTGCAATGGCCACTGCGCTTGTGGGCACGCTGGCACGGCCTCGACCGCCAGGTTCGTGCGGGCGACTTTCGCTTCTCGGGCGCGCCTTCGGGCCTCGATACTCTGGCCATCTTGTGTGCTCCGCCTAACGCCTTGGTGAGAGTGATCATCCCCGAGGGGACGAGCCTGCGTGGCGTGGCGGAACTTCTCTCGCAAGCCGGTCTGGCGTCTCCGGAGGCGATTACGGCAGTCGCTCGCGACCCGAAATTTCTGCACAGGGTTGAGCTGCCTTTGGGTGCCGAGGGCTACTTGTTTCCCGACACCTACGAGTGGCCGCGGCGTAGTCGCGTCGACGCCGTTCTCCATCTCATGGTGCGTCGCTTCGCTGCTGTGGCCGCTCCGCTGGAAGCACAACTACCGATGCGAAAGCTTTCGCGCCATCAGTGGGTGACGCTGGCTTCCCTCATTGAGAAGGAGACAGCAGTGGCCGCCGAGCGGCGCCTGGTGTCTGCCGTGTTTCACAACCGGCTGCGTATCGGCATGCGTTTGCAGTCCGATCCAACGGCGGTCTATGGCCGTGCCGAAGATGTAGTGCCACAAGCCGCGGATCTCCTCATCGATACGCCGTACAACACCTACCTGCATGCAGGCCTACCCCCCGGGCCGATCTGCAATCCGGGGCGCGCCGCATTGGAAGCCGCCTTGAACCCCGAGTCTGTCCCGTTTCTCTACTTTGTGGCCAAGGGCGACGGCGGGCACGAATTCTCGGTGAGTCTCGACGACCACAACCGCGCCGTAGATCGATACCGGCGCAAACGCCGAGGGTAGAAGCAGTATCAGCAGGGCGGCATGCGACGTTGCGTGGACGAACGTTACGTTGACCATCTGCAACGTCCACAGCCCGCCCACAAACTGCATTGCCGGTTTGGTGATGGCTGGTGTTGGGCGCGCTGCTTGCAGTACAGTCTCCCTCACAATGGCAAGCATTCACGATCTGCACCTAAGGAATCCCAATGCCTGGCGTTGGTGGGGAGCGGTACTAGGCCTCGCCACCGGACTGTTCGATGCCAAAGTCATGGAGCTACTCGGCGTTCACTTCGCCCTCAACGGCGTCGATGTGATGCTGTGGGTCGGCGCCTACTTCGGGATCTCGTTTGCAGTCCTCGGCTACCTTCTCGGTGTCGTCGCGGCAGCGCGGCGGCGGGATCGTCAGGCGGCGGAAGTCATCCAGCGGCAAATGGTGGACCTGCAGCATGCGCGCGTGCGCCTCGCGCACAGCGAGAAGCTGGCGACGCTCGGACAGCTTGCTGCAGCCATTGCTCATGAGGTGCGCACACCGTTGGCAGTCATGCGTTCGGCAAGTCAGAACCTTGCCGAATCGGTGGGTGACAGCAACGCCGACGCGGGAAAGTCGTGTTCCTTCGTCATTGCCGAGATTGACCGGCTTACCAGTGTTGTCTCTTCCTTGCTTGGCTTTGCCCGACCCTTGAACTTGCGCCGTCAGCCCGCGCAGGTCGACGCCATCATCTGCCGCACTCTGCAACTGGCGGAAGCAGATCTGGAGACCAAGCGTGTGTCTCTGCAACAGCGTTCCGCCGGCGACTTGCCTGCTCTGGCGGTGGACGCGGATCTGATCTGTCAGGCGTTGCTGGGGTTGCTCGCCAACGCCGTGCAAGCCGCGGGTCCGGGAGGCGAGGTGCAAGTAAGCGCCAGCACGAGCGAGGATGCCGTGGAGGTTGCTGTCGAGGATAGTGGACCCGGTGTACCGCCAAGCCTCAGGGAGCGTATCTTCGAGCCATTCTTTACGACGCGTCCACAGGGCACGGGCCTGGGATTGGCCGTGGTACGTCAGATCGTGGAAGCACACGGTGGGGTAATGCAGGTGGGCGAACGCGTTGGCGGTGGAGCCCGCTTCGCAATGCGCTTTCCGATAGAGGTACATGCATGAAGCCACGGGTGCTGATTGTCGATGATGAGCCACGCCTGGCGGATGTTGTCGCCATGGCGCTGGGTCGTGCTGGCTACGAGTGCGAGGTGTGTTCCAGCGGTGAGGCCGCGCTGCAAGCCCTAGCTACGCGCGGAGGGGATGTCGTAGTCACCGACTGGAAGATGCCGCAAATGGACGGCCTGGAACTTCTACGGCGCATTCATGCCGAAAATCGGTCCCTGCCGATCATCCTGATGACCGCGTACGCCAGTGTACCCGACGCGGTAGCGGCCATGCGCGAAGGCGCGTTCGACTACGTGACCAAGCCGTTTGACAATGACGACCTCCGCGCAACGGTGGCGCGTGCCTTGGAACTCACTCGTCTTCAGCGTGAGAACCGTTACCTGCGCGCCGAGGTGGACAGCCGCTATCGACCGGAGGGCGTCGTCGCCGAGAGCCCGCAGAGCCAGGCAGTGCTCGACCTAATCCGGCGCGTGGCTCCGAGCCGTGCCACCGTTCTGGTGCAAGGTGAGAGCGGTACGGGCAAAGAGTTGGTGGCGCGTTTGCTGCACTACTGGAGTGATCGTGTTGGCAAGCCTTTCGTTGCCGTCAACTGCAAGGCGTTTGCGGAAGGAGTGCTGGAGAGCGAGCTGTTT
>CAZGSN010000020.1:0-9316 GCA_964528465.1 uncultured Binatia bacterium (SeqCode) | reverse complement strand
GTACGAGTACCAGAGCGAATTCGCTCGTCGTTATTTCGCCGAGGGGGAAGCCAGGGGGGAGGCCAGGGGGGAAGCCAAGGGCAAGGCCGAGGGAAAAGCTGAACTACTGTTGAAGCTGCTCACCTTGCGCTTCGGGCCATTGTCAGAAGACGTAACCGAGCGTGTATGTGCCGCCACGGCGGAAGACCTCGACATCTTCGCCGAACGCGTGCTCACGGCCAAGACCCTTGCCGAGGTCTTGCCCTCTACTGCTTCCTGCAAGAGTAATGGAAAATGAACCAAAGAGGCACCGAGCCCAGAGAGAACACCGGATCCGCGAGCGTGTGCGACAAATTTCTTGGGAGGCAAGCTTCCACCATCCACGCGCTCACGCGCGCGGCTACACGGAGCTGGCGAAGACACAGTAGCGCGGCCGTGAGGCGGTGGATCTCGGATGAAAGCCAACAGATTTGTCGCACGCCCAATCCGCGATCGCCGGATCAAGGTTGCTTGCGCTCCTGTGCATGTCGTGCTGAGATGCGGCCCGGCTTAGAGTCCGACAAGGCAAACAAAGAGGTTTCTTTCAACAATGCTTCCTAGCGCCGAAGAGAAGGTCCGTCCGCGCGTGGTGGTGGTCATGCCCGCCTACAATGCCGGTCGCACTTTGCACATGACCTACATGGAGCTGCCGCACGACAAGGTCGACATGGTCATCCTGGTCGACGACGGCAGCCGCGACGATACCGTCGAAGTAGCCCAGAAGCTGCAGCTCAAGCTGTTCGTGCACGATCGCAACTACGGCTACGGGGCCAATCAAAAAACCTGTTACGCCGAGGCGCTACGCGCCGGTGCCGATATCGTGGTCATGGTTCACCCGGATTATCAGTACGACCCGCGCCTGCTCCCCGACATCATCGAACCGCTTACCAACGGCAGCGCCGATGTGGTGCTGGGCTCGCGTCTGAAGAGCGGCTCGGCTTTGCGGGATGGCATGCCGTGGTGGAAGTTCATTTCCAATCGCTTCCTGACCTGGATCGAAAACACCGTCTTTGGCCTGCACCTCTCCGAGTTCCATACGGGCTATCGTGCCTACACGCGTGAGGTGCTGGAGGTCGTCAACTTTCGATTCAATGATGACCAGTTCATCTTCGATCAGGAAATCGTCGCACAGATCGTGGCTGCCAACTTCCGCATCGCGGAGGTGGCGGTGCCGACGCGTTACTTCCCCGAAGCTTCTTCCGCCAGCTTTATCGCCAGCACCCGCTACGGGCTCGGCATCTTGTGGCTTATGGCTCGTTACGTTGGCCACAAGATGGGTTGGTGGCGACAACGGCAATTCCAGAGCTTGGGGAATCGTTACAGCGAGCTGAAGCCGAAGGAGGTGGGGGAAGCGGCGGAGCGCGCGTGGACACCATAGTTGTCACCGGGGGGGCAGGTTTCATCGGCTGCAATTTTGCCCGCGTCTTGCTGCAGCAAACCGATGCTCGTGTGATCGTCGTTGATGCGCTGACCTACGCCGGCCATCGCGAGAGCCTCGAAGAGATTGCCGACAATCCTCGCTTCGTTTTTCGTCACAGTGACATTTGCGATCGCGCCGCCGTCGAAGACATCTTCCGGACCTTTCAGCCCACCGCTTTGGTCAACTTTGCCGCCGAAAGCCATGTCGATCGTTCGATCGACGGCCCGGCCGCTTTCCTGCGTACTAATGTCGTTGGTTGCTTTGAGCTGTTGGAGGCCTCGCGGACTTACGTGGCCGCGTTGCCGGCGCCGCGCCGTGAGCGCTTTCGTTTTCTTCAGGTGTCGACCGACGAGGTCTTCGGTTCGTTAGGTGAAACGGGTCTCTTCGAAGAGACGACGCCCTATGCGCCGCGTTCGCCGTATTCCGCTTCCAAGGCTGCCGCGGATCATTTTGTTTCGTCATACTTTCACACCTACGGCCTGCCGGCGCTGATCACTAATTGCTCGAATAATTACGGACCGTATCAGTTTCCGGAGAAGCTCATTCCGCTGACGATTCTCAGCGCCCTTGCCGGCAAACCGCTGCCGATTTACGGCGACGGTTTGTACGTCAGGGACTGGCTGTACGTGACCGATCACTGCGAGGGCATCCTCCTGGCGCTGCAGCGGGGCCGCCCGGGCGAGAGCTACAACATTGGCGGCAGCAACGAGCGTACGAATCTGCATCTCGTCGACTCCATTTGTTCGGTCCTCGACGAGTTGTGCCCGATTGCGGACAACCCTGCGACTGCCGCGCGTGGCTTCAAGGGCTACGGCGACCTCAAGACATTCGTTGCCGATCGCCCGGGGCATGATCGGCGCTACGGCATTGATGCCAGCCGCATTCAGCGTGAACTCGGTTGGAAGGCGCGACACAACCTGGATTCCGGAATCCACGCCACGGTGCGCTGGTATCTCGATAATCAGGCGTGGTGCACCGCGGTTCAATCGGGGAACTACCGCGGCGAGCGTCTTGGCCTCGATCCGCATCGTCCCGGGCTTGTTCAGGGCTGATACGCGTTGCTGCGCTACGCAGCGTTTCCCTCATCTACGGAGGTTTTTTGTGAAGGGCATTCTACTGGCCGGGGGCTCGGGAACACGCCTGCATCCTCTGACCAGGGCGGTTAGCAAGCAGCTTGTTCCCATCTACGACAAGCCGATGATCTACTACCCGTTGTCGTCGCTGATGCTGGCGGGGATTCGCGAGGTCTTGGTCATCACCACGCCGCACGAGCAAGATGCCTTCAAGCGTTTGCTGGGTGACGGCCATGAGATCGGCATGCACATCTCCTACGCCGAGCAGCCACGCCCGGATGGCATTGCGCAGGCCTTCTTGATTGGGCGCGACTTCATCGGCGCGTCGCAGGTCGCTCTCGCCTTGGGAGACAACATCTTTTACGGCCACGGATTTACCGAGTACCTGCGCCGTGCGGCGAGCCGCACCTCTGGGGCTACGGTGTTTGGCTATCAAGTGCGCGAGCCGGAACGCTACGGCGTCGTCGAGTTCGATTCGGAAGATCGTGCCATCTCGATCGAAGAGAAGCCCTCGCAACCACGCTCCTCCTACGCCGTGACTGGCCTGTATTTCTACGACAACCAAGTTGTCAAAATAGCGGCAAAGCTACAGCCCTCCGATCGCGGGGAGTTGGAGATTACCGACGTCAATCGCGCTTACTTGGTGCAGCGCAACTTGCATGTGGAGCGTTTGGGTCGCGGCATTGCTTGGCTGGATACCGGCACACATGAGTCTTTGGTCCAGGCGACGAACTTCATCCAGGCCATCGAGGAGCGCCAGGGACTGAAGGTGGCTTGTTTGGAAGAGATCGCCTTCCGCATGGGATACATTTCCGCTGCCGACGTCGAGCGTTTGGCGCAGAGCATGAAGAAGAGTCCCTACGGGCAGTATCTGCTCGAGGTACTGGCACAAGAGAGGTGAGCGAGGATGCGCTTCTTACCGACGGAACTACCGGGAGTGCTGGTCATCGAGCCCGATGTGTACCGTGATGGGCGTGGATTTTTCTTGGAAACCTTCCACGCCTCACGCTACGCCCCGCTCGCCGCGTCACCCTTCGTGCAGGACAACCAATCGCGCTCCACACGCGGAACCTTGCGCGGCTTGCACGCGCAACGCCACCACCCACAGGGAAAGCTGCTGCGCGCCGTGCATGGGACCATCTACGATGTCGCCGTCGATATTCGCGTCGGCTCGCCGACCTTTGCCAAGTGGATCGGCGTCGAGCTTTCCGATGAGAATTTTCGACAGATCTATGTACCGCCCGGGTTCGCCCATGGTTTCTGCGTTCTCAGCGAGATGGCCGACGTCGAGTATCGTTGCACCGATTACTACCATCCCGAAGACGAGCTGCGCCTGCTGTGGAACGATCCAGCCATCGGCGTGGAATGGCCGGTGCGCGAGCCGATCTTGTCGGAGAAGGATCTCAAGGCGCGTAGCCTCGCGGACCTCAGAGATCTCCTGCCTGTGTACGGCACCGGTAGTGGTGCGTAGGTGGCTCGCGGCCTCGAACGAGCTTTAGGGAAATAGAAGCGGAGAGACGGATGCGAGTATTAGTTACCGGCGGCGCCGGCTTTGTCGGCTCGTTTGTCGTAGAGGCCTTGCATCGCGAAGGCCATGAGGTGCGCATTCTCGACAATCTGGAGCCGCATGTGCACAGCGGCAACCTGGCCAACCTGCGCGGACTGATGACCCCTTCCGGTGCCTTGGTGAAGGGCGTCGAGATGGTGTGGGGCGATGTGCGCAACGCGGCGCAGGTTGAATCCGCACTGAAGGGGATGGATGCCGTGGTGCACTACGGCTCGCAGGTTGGCCTGGGCCGCTCGATGTACGAGATGGTCAAGTTCGTCGACCACAACAGCGTCGGCACCGCGGTTCTCCTGGAAGCACTGGCTTCGCGCCGGCACGCGATCACTAAGCTGGTGGTAGCGTCGTCGATGTCTCTGTATGGGGAGGGTGCTTTCGACTGCTCGGTGTGCGGGGAGGTTTACCCGACACTGCGCGAGCTGGCTCAGATGCAAGCCGGAGAGTGGGAGCCTCTTTGTCCAACCTGCGCCCGTCCCACTGTGACCAAGCCTACTCCAGAGTCGAAGCCTCTGTTCCCGACTTCGATTTACGCCATCACCAAGCGGGACCAGGAAGAAATGTGCTTAGTGATTGGCCGCGCCTACGGCATTCCGACCGTGGCATTGCGTTTCTTCAATATCTACGGCCCGCGTCAGGCGCTCAACAATCCGTATACCGGTGTGGCGGCGATCTTCTCGTCGCGCCTGCTGAATGGGCGGCCGCCCGTGGTCTTCGAGGATGGTGGGCAGACGCGCGACTTCGTACACGTGACCGATATCGCGCAAGCTACCTTGCTGGCGCTGAAGAAGGACGAGGCGAACTTCGAGATCTTCAACGTCGGCACCGGCCACGCCACCTCCGTGCTGCAAGTAGCCAACATGTTGGCGGAGAAGATGCGAATCGAGATTGCCGCGCAAGTCGAGCACAAGTTCCGCGAAGGCGACATTCGCCACTGCATTGCCGACATCCGCAAGATTCGCGAACGCCTCGGCTACGAGCCGAAGGTCAAGCTCGAAGACGGTATTCACGACTTGATCCAATGGGTGGCGGCGCAGAACCCGGAGGACAACTTCGATCGTGCCGCGGCCGAGCTCAACGCCCGCGGCCTAGCGCGGTGATCCCTGGCTACCCAGAAAGAGCCTCACCACAGAGGACCCAGAGAGCGCCAAGAGGATAGTGCCAGGAGCAAGGGCGCGCGTCTTCGCTATCTAGCCATGAGTGTTGCGGGCACCGGAGATCTTTACCACGAAGGACACGAAGACCACGAAGATCAGACAATCCGAGCTGGGAATTGCCTTCGTGTTCTTCCTGGTCAGAGATCACGTTGCGTCGTGTCGATGATGCGCGTGTTCCATCTCCCTAGCCGCCGAACCCCATCTCGGAGAAAATCGAGAGTCTCTTCAGCGGGCATGAAGCCATGAGCCGAGACACGCGCCGCCGTGAACGCATGCTGTTCGTTGCCGCTTGTGGGCTCGAGCTGATGTGTTTGGCGGTGCTGACAGTACAACGCAACGTCAATGCGGATGAGGGATTCTATCTCGTCGCCGGGCTGCGTGTGCTGGAGGGGAAGACGCTGTACCGCGACTTCTTCTTTCCGCAAATGCCGTATCTCCCTTTTGCCGAGGCGTTGATGATGGCGGTTACTGGGCCGTCGTTGTTGGCCATGCGTTGGATCGGAGTGATCAGCGGGGCTCTGGTGGCTGGACTCATCGCTGTGGTGGTGGCGCGCCAAGCGCGGTCTTTGCTGGCAGGTGCTGTGGTGGCGGCAGCGTACGCATCGCATTCGCTCCTGCTCAACTATTTGTCGATCATCAAGACCTATGGCATCTCCAACCTTGGGCTGGTCGCGGCCTTTGCGTTGCTCGCTTTTTCCCGCAAGCCGCGCCGTCTGGCCAGCTTCACCGCGGGAATGGCGGCCGGAATCGCTCTGGGCACGCGCTTGCCTACCGCGGTTGCGGTGTTGGTTTTGCTGTTGTGGGTATGGGGAATGGGGCGCCGCTATGCCGTCGCCTTTTGTGGCGGCGCTTTGCTGACCTCGCTTCCGTGGTTGTGGACCATCGCCGAGAGTCCGGAGGCATTTTGGTTTTGTAATGTGGGGTTTCATTCCTTACGGCGTGAGATTCACGGGTTTCTACCGTTGTTGACCCAGAAGCTGGAGATTGTCGCCAAGTGGACATTGCTGCCGCAGAACCTTGTGCTGTGGGCGGGCGCGGTAGGCGGCGCGGTTCTGGCGCCGCGCCTTGTTGGGCCAGCGCTCGCGTGTGTGGCTGGCTTATCGCTGGCGTATCTGGCGGCAACACCCACCTATCTCGATTACATGGTTCAGATCATTCCGTTCCTGCTGCTCGCTGCCGCTCCGGTTTTGCCCTACATGGCGAAACGGCCGGTGCTGATTGCCCTTGTCTTGATGGTTTGGGTTGGGGGCATCTTCATGGCACGTCGCGACGCGCCGGATGCCAGCGTACGTGGTGCCAAGGCGCGGCTATGGAATGCGGCGGCGGTGGCACAGGTTGCGTCGTTCGTCGAGGAGAACAGCAATCCCGATGATCGCATCCTGTCGTGGTGGGAAGGCTATCCTGCCCTGGCAAATCGCGAAGGGTATGTGGGTGTGGGGTTCTGGGAGTCGAATGTGTCGCGCAAGCTTTCTGCCGAGGAACGACAGCGGTATCACATCTTACACCCGGATGATTTGCGCGATTTGATCTTGGCCGGCGACCCACGCCTGGTTGTCTTCCAGGAGGGCGTATGGGGAGACCTGCAACCTGCGTTACGCCAGCGTTACGTGCTCGCCCATCAGCTTGGCGAGGTACGTATCTTTGCGCGCCGCAGTGATGCGGCGAGTTGATGCGGCGAGGTGCCGCGAACCTATGCCTGTACGAATCGGCTTTGTGATTGGCCAGCTCAGTGTAGGTGGTGCCGAAGGCCAGTTGTATGAACTGCTGCGCCACCTCGATGAGCGCTTCTCACCAGTAGTGTTTTGCCTGACGGCGCAGGCGGGAAGCATGCGCGAGGATCTGGCCCGCTTGGGTGTCCCGGTGCACAACGTGGGCCGCCGCGGGCTGCCACGGGCACGCCGCCTGCGCCGCTTGATCGTGGAGCAGGGCATCGACCTGGTGCACTCCTGGCTGTTCATTGCCAATGGCTATGCAGCGGCAGCGACGTTGTTCGGTCGTCAGCCGCTCATTACTTCGGCCAGGAACTGCAAGGTGCAGGGACGCGCGAGTCAGCTCGTCAATGCCATTGCCTTTCGCTGCAGCAGCGCCATCGTGGTCAACTCGAATGATGTCGAAGAGTACATCGTTCGCCACTATGCGGCACCGCGGGATCGCATCCAGATGATCGTGAACGGTGTCGATACGCAGCGCTTTTGTCCGCTTGCGCAGTCTTCCGGCGTTGCCGAAGTTGCGTCGCCCCCGCGCATCGTGACCATTGGGCGCTTGGTACAACAGAAGAACCAGGCATTGTTCCTGGAGGCCGGCAGCAGACTCGCCAAAGCCTATCCGGAGCTGGAGCTGATGATTGTGGGAGAGGGGCCTTTGCGCGCGCAACTGCAACGGCAAGCCCAAGAGCTTGGCCTGTCGGAGCGTGTGTCCTTTGCCGGGGAGCGTCGTGATACCGATGCCATCTTGCGGCAAGCGTCCTTGTTCTGGCTGACGTCGCGCTGGGAAGGAATGCCGAACACCGTGCTGGAGGCCTTGGCCAGTGGCGTGCCGGTGATTGCCACGGATGTCGGTGGCACGCGCCAGATTCTTCGTGACGGCGTGGATGGATACGTGGTGCCATCCGGAGATGCCGGTGCCTTCGTCAGCCGCTCTACCGAGCTGCTGGGCGACCGGCCGCGTCGCGAGCAGTTTGCCCACAACGCACGGCAGCGTGCCGAGGAGTTTTCTCCGCAGCGGATGGCCGAGAAGTTTGAAGAGCTATATGACGACATTCTGGATGCGCGACGCTTAGGAAGGGCTTGATCAGATGGAAAACCAGCCCACGGATCGAAAGAGCCTGCCTTTGGTTTCGGTAGTCATCCCCATGCGCAACGAGGCCAAGCACATCCACGAGTGTTTGGATTCGGTGCTGGCCCAGGATTACCCGAGAGATTGCTTGGAAGTGATCGTCGTCGATGGCGACTCCGACGACGACTCGTTGGCTGTGCTGCAGGGGTATGGCGACCGCATTCGTGTCTTGCACAACCCGGCACGTATTGTCCCAAGTTCTATGAACATCGGCATTCGGGCGGCGCGTGGAGAGATCGTGGCGCGCGTGGATGCACACACAAAGCTTGCCCCGGATTACTTGCGAGTCGGCGTCGAGACCTTGCAGCGCAGCGGCGCCGACAACGTTGGCGGTCCGATGATTTCGGTCGGTGGTGGTGCGATTGGGGATGCCATCGCTCTCGCCATGGCCTCTCGGTTCGGCATCGGTGCCTACTTTCATTTTGCTGCGGAGGACCGCGAGGTCGACACCGTATACATGGGCATGTGGCCACGTCGCGTCTTCGAGCGCATCGGTTTGTTTGATGAAGAGCTCGTGCGCAACCAAGACGACGAACTCAACTATCGGCTGCGCAAGGCGGGTGGACGCATCTTTCTGACCACGCGCATGCGCTCGCGCTACCAGAATCGCCAGAGCTGGAAGAGTCTGCGCCGCCAGTTCTATCAATACGGATTGTGGAAGATTCGTGTCTTGCAGAAGCACCCGCGTCAAATGAGCCTGCGCCAATTCGTCCCGCCGGCATTTGTGGCTGCCCTGGCGGGTAGCGCGATGGCTGCCTGTTTCCATGCTTGGGGAGCTTGGCTGCTGTTGGTAGTGGCGTCGAGCTATGCCATGGCCCTTGGGCTCGCCGCCGCCAGTGTCGCCCGCGTTCACGGCTGGCAGCATTTCTGGAATCTGCTGCGCGCGTTCGCCACCATGCACTTGAGCTGGGGCAGCGGCTTCTTGGTGGGAGCCGTACGCTTTGCCCGTCACTGGCAGATCCCGGAGGTGCCCGCGCCGCGCTTGCATGCGGCGGGGAGCGATCCGGATTAGCGTCGACCTTCGGCACTCGGGCGAAAGAGGCAGTCGGAACAGCAAGCTGGAAGGGCGTCACCCCGGCGAAAAGCCTAATCCTTACCCACAAATCGGCCCGCTGGACACCGGAGGCGATCGCCGCCAAAGAAGCCAACGCAGAAGCGCAAACGAGGGAAGAGAGCAAGAAGAACCGAAGAATCAACAGGAGGCAACAGAGAAAACAGAGAAAGTCTTTTCAGCTTCCTGCAATTCTTCCTC
>CAZGSN010000019.1:0-5155 GCA_964528465.1 uncultured Binatia bacterium (SeqCode) | reverse complement strand
ACGGCAGCGTGGAGGCGCTCGTTGTTGACGGCGGGGGGCTGTATGCGGGGGGCTCGTTCGAACTCGCGGGTGGGGAGGCAGCGAGCCACGTCGCGAGATGGGATGGAGGCGCGTGGGCCGCTCTCGGGGCCGGTGTGAGTGATGCCGTTTATGCGATCGCGGAAGTCGACGGTGAACTCTTCGTCGCGGGGAGCTTTGCAGGTCACGTTGCGCAGTGGAACGGAAATGAGTGGTCCGTTCTCGGCTCCGGGGCGACCGGGCCAATTCTTGCACTGGCGGCGGACGATTCTCGTCACCTGTTCCTGGGAGGCGAGTTCACCTTGGTTGGTAACACCGTCTCTCCGTATGTAGCGGCTGCAAGCTTGCCCGTAATCACGGGGTGCGGCAACTCTCTGATCGAAGACCAAGAGCAGTGCGACCAAGGTAGGGCCAACGGCACGCTTACTTCCTGCTGTTCGGCTACTTGTACATTGCTACCGGCGGACACGATATGTGCAAACGATGGGCTTCCCTGTACCACGGACGTCTGCAACGGGACTAGCGGTGTGTGCCAGCACGCGGCGGGAAATGCGGGTGTCGTCTGCCGAGTCACAAGCGGGGTGTGCGATGCACCGGAGCTGTGCAGTGGCAGTGACTCCACGTGCCCGCCGGACGGGTACCTGTCCGGCGGTGCCTGTCGTGTAGGCTCGTCGGATTCTTGCGATCCAACGGAATCCTGCGATGGGTCGGGTCCTAATTGTCCCGCAGATGTCGTAGTCGGTGCGGGGACGCTTTGTCGAAGTGGATCGGGGGACGTCTGCGATCCTGACGAGACATGTTCGGGTGTTCCTGGCGAGCCGTGCCCCGGTGATGTTGTTGCGCCGGCCGATTCGATTTGTCGCTCCGGCTCCGGAGACTTGTGCGATCCCGAGGAGCGATGTTCCGGAATCGTCGGACAACCATGCCCGGTGAATGAGATGGCATTCGCAGGTACCCCTTGCAGGCCTGCAGCAGGGGTCTGCGATGAGGTTGAGGTCTGTGAAGGACTGTCGGGGCACGCTTGTCCGGTCGATCGATACCTTGCGAGTGGCGTGTGCCGTTCAGGGTCGGGTGACTCATGCGATCCGCCGGAGTCCTGTGATGGAACTCAACTGGACTGTCCGGTTGATGTTGTGCGTGCAGAAGGTACTGTGTGCCGAAGCGGCTCAGGCGACTTCTGTGATCCAAGCGAGCTGTGCTCGGGGGTAGTGGGGGAGACCTGTCCCACCGATGTTGTGCAGCCTCTGGGTGCGCCGTGTCGCGCCGCGGTCGGTCCATGCGATATCGCTGAGGCCTGTATGGGGATAGCCGGTGTCATGTGTCCTCAGGACAGCTTCCGCGAGGAAGGCGTGGCGTGTGATTCGGATTCCAATCTCTGCACAGACGAGCAGTGCGACGGCGAAGGCTCGTGTGGCCTGCTGGGCGAGCTCGATTGCGACGACGAGAGCCTCTGCACGCAGGACAGCTGTGTTTCGTCAAGCGGGTGTATCAACGAGGCCAAGCCTGCGGAAGGGTGCAACCTAAGCGCCGGAAAGGTGCAGTTGCTAATCGTGGATAGCTTGACGAACGATGCGGACGATTCAGTCCAGGTGAAGTGGACGAAAGGGTCCTTGGGGCTGAGCGAACTCGGAACGCCGTCTGGGTCCACGGATTACGGACTGTGTGTCTATGACGCCAACGGCGAGGTGTTGAGCCTGTCCGTACCCGGAGGTGGCAGTTGCGGGGATACGCCATGCTGGACCTTGAAAGGTGCCGGCTACAAGTACTCGGACAAGCGTAAGCCTGCGGTGAACGACGGCGTGCAGAGCATCGTTTCGAAGTCGAGCAGCGAAGGAAAAGCGAGCCTTCAGATGAAAGGCAAAGGACAGAATGTGCCCTCCATCCGTCTAGGTACGGGGCTTTCCTATCCGGTCACGGTCCAAATAATGACGAGCGACGCGGCATGTTTTGCCACTACCTTTTCTCATGAGAATGAGAGGAAGAACAGCGGTACCAAGTTCTTTGCTGCACGCAAGGCTCCGTGAGCCGTGGGCGAGGCGACCTCCTAGCAACTATTCGACGGCGAGCCCACCGACGTACGCCGCATCGCACCCGACGCGGGCCAGGATACGAAGGAGATCTTGTTGGAATCCGGTTTCGGCTGGGACGACATCGGCGCGCTAAAGGAGAAGGGCGTCATTGCGTAGCGCGAGGCGGCGCAAAGAGTCTTCACCACAAAGGCACGAAGGTCACGAAGAGATCTACGGCGAGCCTGGTCAATCGTCGACCAAGGGGCGGTCCAGTACTTACCGGTTGGACGTCTTCCCGCGAAAAGGCAGCGTTGGGATTTCTGCTCTTGAGCGGCCTTGCCGCACGCGGCGGGACGGCGAATTAGGGCTTGGTCGCCCACTCCCGCCGTGGCGGGAAGCACGACTAAGCCCAAAGCCACCTCCCACGCACAGCGGGAACAACGAAATAGTGCTTACGCTCCGGGCAGCGCGGATTCCCGCGAGGACAACCTTCGGGGGCTCAGTGATCAACGTTCCCGCCCTATTGGCCCGTTTTCCGTTTCCTGTTCTGATGCCCGACTCGGAGCACACCCAAATACCGTGCCGCCGATCGTGTAGTTCAGGAAGCGATACAGTTGCGGGCCGCGGCTGGAGCTGACGAGAGCCTCGGCCTTCAGGGCGGTGGGCGTGAGTTTGTAGGTCCACACCACCCCCTCACTGGCTACCGACGCCGCATCGCCGCTCACCTGTGGACGCGCCGGTGTCAGCCAAAGCACACCCCGGCCCCACCAGTCCGACAGCGTCAGACCCCAAGCATCCGAGCGCACGACGGAAGCATTGCGATCGGCGAAGTCATCGCCATCAGGCTCGCGGTGGAAGGCTAGCTCGATGTCCTGCCAGACCCCGCTCGTGTCTTGGAAATGCAACGGCGTGCCACCGATCACCGCCAAGTGCTGGCCCCCGGGGAGTGCGTAGTGCTTGGCTGATTGCGTGCGCTCGGCAGGCAACTCGACGGCAGAGGATGGGACGGTGGCGTGGGCGGTGAGTGGCGCGGCAGAGAAGAGGGCGACGAAGATAGCGAACAGCCAAGCCGACGTAGCCGCGCGCGTCAGCGCGTGGAGTCGGGTGGAATGCGGATCACGTGCGTCGCGGGATCCCGCCTTCCGCCACGCCGTCACCGGCGCGGCTACTTTGCTTGCGATGTAGCCGCGCGCGTGAGCGCGTGGAGTCGGGCGGAAGGGAGATCCCGTAGACCGCGCGCTTCCACCTCACTCCGCTGCCGCACCGCCGCGGCTACTTCGCTTGGTGCGGGCGCACCGGAGAGGGTACTGGAGTGCTGAGGTATTGAGATGGTCTAGATCCTCCGCGTTCCTTTCGGCACGGCGGTACTTCCTCACCTCCGAAACCCAGCACTCCGGCACCTCAGCACCCCAGAACGCTTACAAACCTACTTCAACGGCATTCGTTTCGATCGCGTGTGGCGTCTTTCCGACGCGGGGCTCGCAGGTGTGGAGCAATAGACGTCCGCGGCCACTCACCTCGGTGTCGCTAACGCGTAAAACGTAGGCGGGTGCGTAGGCGTCGATCTCGATGCAATCCCCGACCTGCCTGGTTCCAACTCCTGCCGCTAACAGCACGCTTGCGCTGGTGATTGCATCCCAGGTGGCGTGGCTGGCCACGCGCAAGGGGAAGGCTGTGACGCTGTGCAGCTTCAGGCTTGCGCCGCTGAGATCGCCGTAACGGTCGAATTCGGTGCGCGCGAAGACGCGGGCATTACCACCCGACAAATCTTCCGAAACACGGGAGGTGGTTTCTTCCCAGAAGCGGGGTGGGCCGGTGTCGATGTGCAGGAAGGCGCCGGAGCGGTAGTAGCCAACCCCACCGACGCGGAGTTCCCGCAATTGCTGCCAAAGCGCAGAAAGATCGATGCCACTCAACTTGACGTCCGCGGCTAGCCCTTCCGTGTGCAAAGAGGCCTTGGCCGCTTGTGCGCCGGCAGCCCGTATGCCGGCGTTGTGCTGCGGGCTGCGGTAGCCGGAGACGAGAGTCATAGCTTTCGGCCGAAAGCGATCCTGCACAAAGGCGAGCAGCTCAATCAGGCGCAGTGAGATGTCGCCTTCCCGTTGATCGCTGTGCGAGCGAAACAAGTGACGGATGCGGCGCAGAGCCACGGCGTCGTAATTGCCGAGACCGTCGCGGTAACGAATGTCTAGCGCCGACTTGCCTTGTGCCTCGCGTAGCTTGAGGTGGCCGTTGCCCATGAGACGAAAGCGCGGCAACGCTGCTGCCGCAGGCCTTTGCTCTGGCGAGGCGAGTGCAACCGTGGACCCAAACACCACGCTCAAGCTCAGCGCGGCGAGCACGAGCCTCATCGTGCAATCAGCTCGGGCGTGCGGCAGAGGTCCTTGGTGATGTTCTTCTGGTGCGCCTCCAGCGTGCCGCCGCCGATCTCCAGAAGTTTGGCGTCACGCCATAAGCGCTCAACCACATACTCGCCCATGTAGCCGTATCCGCCCAGCACTTGGATGGCGCGATCGGCGATCTCCTTGCCTACGCGAGCTGCAAACAGCTTGGCAGCATCGGCATCAACGCGGTTGCCGTACGAATTCAAGTCGAGGCGTCTTGCGACGTCATAGACCAAGCAGCGCGCAGCCTTCAGCTCGGCGTACGACTCGGCAATGTGGCGCTGGATCTGGCCATGATCGCGCAGTGGCACGCCGAACGCCTTGCGCTCGTTGGCGTAGCCCACCATCACTTGCACGCAACGCAGGGCAATACCTGTCGACATCGCCGCCAAGGTGAGGCGCTCCATCTCCAAGTTACGCATCATGTGCTTGGTACTCTCGCCCTCGGCGCCAATGAGATTCTCGGCAGGGACCACGCAGTTATCGAACAACAGCTCTGCGGTAAGCGACGCGCGCACCCCCAACTTATCATGCAGCTTCTGCCCCAAGCTGAAACCGGCAAACCCCTTCTCTACCAGAAAGGTACTGATGCGCTGGTCGGTCTTGGCATACACCAGGAACACATCGCCTAAGGTGCTGTCGTCGAGCGCGCCGTTGGTAATGAAGATCTTGCGACCATTGAGGATGTAGTGATCTCCCTCGCGCCTTGCGGTGCTGCGCATACCGAGGACATCGGTACCGGCA
>CAZGSN010000018.1:0-1835 GCA_964528465.1 uncultured Binatia bacterium (SeqCode) | reverse complement strand
TGGCTGATTGAGGTGAGGTAAGCCACAGAGAAAGGGAACCCAGATCAGTTAGTGTTTCTAAAAAGTCTTAAAGGAGGTTTCTATGCCAGCAAAAAAAGCGGCGGCCAAGAAGAAGGCTCCGGCGAAGAAAAAAGCAGCTCCAAAGAAGAAGAAGTAAGTAGGTCCAACCAACTAGGCCATTCACAGGCCAGAAGTTTATTCCCCTTCTCTGTGGTTTGAGCCAACCGGCTCGGTAAAGAGGCCCTCCCGTGTGGAGGGCCTCTTTGTTTTTGTGCGTTGGTAGCGCTGGGCGAGCAATGCTGTGCGGACGATCGGGCTTGTGCCGCTGGCATACCATGCGATTGCCGGCGGGTTGCGTGTCGGTCGCGGACGGGTATAGCTCCGCTCACTGTGCCGAAGGACCCAACAGCCAGTGCCGCTTCCGCTGACAGTCCGCTGGCCGGGCTTGATGAGAAGCTCGACGCCTTGCAAGCGCGACCAGGCGTCTACCTACTGAAGGACAAGCACGGCAAAGTCATTTACGTAGGCAAGGCCAAGAGCCTGCGGACTCGCGTGCGGACCTACTTCCGCGGTGGCGACGAGCGCAGCCAGGTGCGTTTCTTGATGCAGCGGGTGACCGACCTCGAGACCCTTGTCACCAGCAATGACAAGGAAGCCCTGATTCTCGAAAACAACCTCATCAAGCAATACAAGCCCCGCTACAACATCCGCCTCAAGGACGACAAGTCCTACCTTAGCGTCAAGGTCACCACGCAAGACGCTTGGCCGCGTATTCTGGTGACGCGCCGGATTCTCAAGGACGGCAGCAAGTACTACGGGCCTTACCACTCCGCCTCGAGCGTGCGCGCTACCCTCGACACCATTCGCAAGATCATTCCGCTGCGCACCTGCAGCGACGGCGTGTTCCGCAACCGCTCTCGCCCCTGCCTCGAGTACCAGATCAAGCGCTGCTTGGCGCCGTGCTGCTTGCCCGTCGATCCGCAGGTGTACCAAGACCACTTGCGCGAGGCCTTGATGTTGCTGGAAGGGCGCAGCCAGCAGCTTGTGCGTCAGCTCGAACAAGGCATGACCGCAGCCGCTGCCGACCTACGCTACGAGGACGCGGCGCGCCTACGCGATCGCATGCAAGCCATCGAGCGCACGCAAGAGAAACAGCAGATGGTTGCGCACTGGGGAGTCGACCAGGATATCTTTGGCCTCTATCGCGAGGGCGGCTTTCTGGAAACGCAAGTGCTGTTCGTGCGCCAAGGCAAACTCACCGGTAATCAGTCCTACAGCTTTGACGATTTCGACTTCTCCGACGGCGAGATCCTCGAGATGTTGATGACACAGTTCTACCAAGGCGATCGCTACATCCCGGATGAAATCCTGGTGCCGGTGGATCTAGAGGACGCCGACACCCGTGCCGAATATCTGAGTGAGCGCAAGGGGAAGAAGATAGAAATCTTCCGCCCCCAGCGTGGGGACAAGGTGCGGCTCCTCGATATGGCACGCGAGAATGCCGCGCAGAGCTTCCGCGAACGGCAAGACGCGGGACTGCAGCGCCAACGCATGGGCGACGAGCTGCGGCGCAAGCTGCATCTGCGCCGTGCACCCAATCGCGTCGAATGCTTCGACATCTCCAACATCCAGGGCCGTCTTGCCGTTGGCTCGATGGTGACCTTCGAGGATGGCGAGCCCGACAAGAACCGCTATCGCCGCTTCCGCATCAAGACGGTAAGCGGCGCGGATGATTTCCGAATGATGTACGAGGTCCTGCGCCGCCGCTTCACGCGAGCCAAGAAGGAGGGCGACTATCCCGACCTCCTTCTCGTCGACGGTGGCAAGGGGCAGCT
>CAZGSN010000017.1:0-2556 GCA_964528465.1 uncultured Binatia bacterium (SeqCode) | reverse complement strand
CACCTGGTTGCCCGACGCGCACGTCGAGGCCCCCACGGCGATCTCGGTGATCCTGGCCGGTGTCCTTCTGAAGATGGGCACCTACGGCATCCTGCGCATCAACTACATGATTCTCCCCGAAGCGACGGCACAGATGGCATTCTGGTGCCTGGCGGCGCTGGGCACGTTCAACATCGTCTACGGCGCCTTGTGTGCCATGGCGCAGACCGACCTAAAGAAGCTCGTCGCCTATTCGAGTATCAGCCACATGGGGTACGTGATGCTCGGTATGGCCTCCTTCACGCCGCAGGGCATCCAGGGCGCGGTTCTGCAAATGTTCAACCACGGCACGGTGACAGCGATGATGTTCTTGCTCGTCGGCGTCATCTACGACCGCGCGCATCATCGTAACATCGGCGGCTTCGGCGGCATTGCTCAGGTCATGCCGGTGTACACGGGTGTTGCTGGCCTTGCCTTCTTTGCGGCGCTCGGCCTGCCAGGTTTGTCGGCGTTCATTTCCGAGGTTCTGGTACTCCTCGGTGCCTGGCAAATGTACCCATTCCTCACGGTCATCAGTGCCAGCGCCGTGATTCTCACCGCTGGCTATGTGCTGTGGATGCTGCAACGTGTTTTCCTGGGTCAGCTCAACGAGAAATACGCCGACATTCCCGAGATCAACGGCCGCGAGATTTTTACTCTCGTACCGCTCGGCATCATCGTCATCGTTCTCGGCGTGTACCCGCACTATGTGCTCGACCTCATGAGCGCCTCGCTCAACAGCCTCAACGAACTCGTCCTCTCCAAGATGTAGGCCGAGGACACCCGGAGTGAGACGCGCATGACCCTGAGCAACGCACAGAGCCTGGTCTATATCGCCCCCGAGCTCATTCTCGGCGTGACCATCGTTGGCTTGTTCCTCGCCGACCTGGTGGTCGACTCCAAGCAGCGTCTCGGCGAGATTGCCTTGGCCAGTGCTGTCTTTGCGGCTCTTGCTGTGGCTAGCTTGATCGACAAGCCGTCAGCGCAGTTGTTTGGGCGCATGATCGTGCACGATCCGTTCGGCGTTTTCTTCAAGCTCTTGTTCGTGCTCTCCGGAATCGCGGCCCTGTGGATGTCGCTCGATTCGCAGGAAGTGAAACGCACCAGCCAAGGCGAGTACTACCCGTTGCTGCTCAGCAGCCTGCTGGCGATGTTCTTCATGGCCAGTGCTTCCAACTTGTTGATGGCGTACCTGTCGCTGGAATTTGTCAGCCTCACCTCATACGTGCTCACCGGCTACCTGCGCCACGATCGCCGCTCGGGCGAAGCGGCTTTGAAGTATCTCATCTACGGTGGTGTCGCTTCGGGAACCATGATCTTCGGCATGAGCTGGATCTTTGGGCTCACCGGCAGCATGGACTTTGCTCAGATCAATGCCGCGCTGGCGCAGGGAGATCCCGGTAAGCTGGCTCTCTTCCTCGCCATCCTGCTGACTCTGGCTGGTTTGGGGTACAAGATCTCGGCGGTGCCGTTTCACATGTGGGCTCCCGATGCCTACACCGGCGCGCCGATTCCAATCACGGCTTTGCTGTCGGTCGGATCGAAGGCCGCTGGTTTCGCGCTGACTATGCGCTTCTTCTATCCGGCGATTTCCAAGGCTGCGGGGGATGGGACTTGGAGTGTCGCTGCTGGCGTCGACTGGACCCAATTGCTGCTCGTGCTCAGCATGGTCACCATGACCCTGGGCAATTTCACCGCCTTGTCGCAGACCAACCTCAAGCGTCTTCTCGCCTACTCGAGTATTGCCCACGCCGGCTACATCATGATGGGCCTCGTGGTGCTCAGCGACGAAGGCTTGCGCGCCATGATGTTCTACATGGCCGTCTACTACTTGATGAATATTGGGGCCTTCCTGGTGGTGATGCTCGTTTCCAACGCCACCGGCGAAGAAGGCATCGAGGGCTTGCGTGGACTAGCTTGGCGAGGAGGCGCGCTACCCGCCATTTGCTTTGCCATTTTCCTATTCTCGCTGACCGGCCTTCCCCCGTTGGCTGGGTTCGTGGGCAAGTTCTACTTGTTCGCGGCGGTGGTGAAGCAGCAATTCTACGTGCTCGCTGTGGTCGGCGTGCTCAACAGCGTCGTGTCGCTCTACTACTACGCTCGCATTGTACGCACCATGTTCCTCGACTTTCCCGACGGCAGCGAAACCGCCATCGCCATCGACTGGCGCAACAGCGCCTTACTCGGCGCTCTCACTGCTCTCACCGTGATCCTCGGTATCTACTGGGCTCCGCTCATCGCCTTCGCCGACAGCTCGATCCACTTTCTGCAGAGTTAGTTCAGGGGTGCGGGGGTTCTGAAGTGCTGGGGTGATCGGTGCGCTCGCGTGCCCCAATGGCTACGAGCCTTGTCCTGACGCAATTCGCAATCGGGTTGAGCAACAGCACGGGCTACGCGCTCCCTGAGCCCGAAAACAACAATTGAACCGCGGATGGACACGGATGAACGCGGATACAGACATTAGCTACAAGGGCAAACGGAGAAACGCTTGGGCTACGGCCGCCCACAGCTCTGTGCTTCTTGGTCTTGATCCGTTTC
>CAZGSN010000016.1:0-1500 GCA_964528465.1 uncultured Binatia bacterium (SeqCode) | reverse complement strand
CTTCAGAATTCCCTCTGAAGGGTCATTCTTCGTGACCTTCGTGCCTTCGTGGTTCAATAAGAAGGTCACGTGGATGTTTGCCGCCTCCGCGGCGAGCAGTCTCATGAATTATGCGGGCTCAGTGCCTACCCGCGCCGGAGCTGGGCCCCGATCTCAGCGCACGGCGAGATAGCGGAGGGCTTGCTGCATGCCTTCTGCGGTCGACACGCGCGGCGCCCAGCCCAGTTGCTTGCGGATCTTTTGAGACGAGAGATTCCATTGATAGCCGAAGGCTTTGACGTCGACGGTAAGCAGTGGTGGCGTGCTCTTCTTACCCAGCCAGCGCCACAGAGATTGCGCCAAGGTCGCCGCAGCGAAAGCCAGTGGGTACGGCACGTGACGCGTAGGAGGTGGACAGCCGATCACGTTGGCAATTTGTGCACAGACTTCTTCCATGGTCGGACCGTCCGCCTCGTCGTGCACGATGTAACCGTGACCAAGAGCCTGCGGGTGTTCGCTGGCAAGGACACAGGCGTCCACAAGATTGTCGATGTAGACCCACGCTAGCCGAACGTTGCGAGCCCAAAACATCATGAGGCCATCGCGGATTGCCTGGGCGAGATTGGGAAAGAAGGCGCGGTCGCCTGGGCCATACACCCAGCCGGGGTAGATGATCGAAAGCTCCAAACCATGGCTGTCGCGAAACGACCACAGCCACTGCTCGGCTTCGATCTTCGAATCGGCGTACGGCTCGTGCCAACGCTTGACGGGCGAGCTTTCGTCCATTCGCTCCTCGCCATCGGGAATCCCAAACACGTCGCTCGTGCTCACTGCCAGCAAGCGAACCCCGTGCTCGACACAGGCGCGTGCCACGTTCTGCGTGCCGCCAACGTTCACGGCACGGAAGCGTTCCCAGGGGACCCAAGCGTGCACTAGAGCCGCTGAGTGAAAGGCGCGCGTCGCTCCGGCGAAAACCGCGCTTAGGCTCGGCGCATCGGTTATGTCGGCTTCGACAATTTGCAAACGCTCAGGAGCACCGGCAGCACGCAGTTCGGCCAAGCACGGGTCCCCCGGCAGAACGATGCCACGCACAACATCGCCATCGGCGAGCAGGCGCCGCACCAGCGCCAAGCCAACAAACCCGGCCGCGCTCGTGACAACCGAAACCCTCACACCCTTAGGAAAACTCCGCACCACTACCGCCTACACGCGTGACGAGACGCGGGGTGTATAGAGAACCAGTTGCTGAGTCTGGCTCCCCTCTCCCGCGGGTGATGGGCTGTGCACGCCAAATCGCTTGGGCCGGCAATCCGGCTCATGCGCCGCGAGGGCGCGCCTGTCCTGAGCGGCGTCGAAGGGCCTGTCCCGAGCCCAGCCGAGGGGGCGTCTCCATTGCTTGTAAACATTGATGAATCTGAGTTGGAGACGGGCCGCCCTCGGCCCGCGTCTGGTGGAGGAAAGATTCGGCGTGCAAAGCCCAGGGGATGCGGGCAAGGGGGCAGCTTGCCGATACCGAGAAGC
>CAZGSN010000015.1:0-11173 GCA_964528465.1 uncultured Binatia bacterium (SeqCode) | reverse complement strand
CGTGTGCGTGATCGAGTGGTTTGAGCGCTTCGGGGAAGACCTCCCGCACCTCGCCCTTGCCCTCACGTTCGTTGGAGAGGAAGAGCGCCAAATTGTGGTCACGGCGCATGGCGATCGCTATAAGACGCGGCTCATTTCCTTGGAGAGAACGTAGGTGGCATTGATCGTTCAAAAATATGGTGGAACCTCGGTTGGCTCGGTCGACCGCATCCAGAATGTTGCGCGCCGCGTCGCCGCGACGCGAGCCGAAGGCAACCAGGTGATCGTCGTTGTCTCCGCCATGGCGGGGGAAACCAATCGCCTGCTCAAGCTCGCATCCGACATTTCTCCATCTCCCGATGCGCGCGAGAGCGACGTGCTGGTTGCCACCGGCGAGCAGGTGACCGTGGCATTGCTAGCGATGGCCCTCAAAGAGATGGGGGTGCCGGCGCGCTCCTTCCTCGGGCACCAAATCCGCATCGAGACCAACGACGTCTACGGCAAGGCACGCATCAAGAGCATCGACGGCGATAATCTCTTGCACACGCTACGCGCCGGCAGCGTGGCCGTGGTTGCCGGCTTTCAAGGTGTCGACGGATCCCACAACATTACAACCCTCGGGCGCGGCGGCAGCGATACCAGTGCCGTGGCCGTGGCAGCCGCCGTCAAGGCGGACGTTTGCGAGATCTACACGGATGTCGACGGTGTCTACACCACCGACCCGCGCCTATGCCCAGCGGCCAAGAAGCTAGCGCGCATTTCCTTTGATGAGATGCTGGAGCTGGCAAGCCTGGGTGCCAAGGTCCTGCAAATCCGTTCCGTCGAATTCGCCAAGCGCTACAACGTTCCCGTCCACGTCCGTTCGAGCTTCAACAGCGAACCCGGTACTTGGGTGGTGCCAGAGGATGCCAACATGGAAGACGTGCTTGTTTCCGGTGTGACCTACGACCTCAACGAAGCCAAGATCACTTTGCTGCGCGTGCCCGATCGACCGGGCTTGGCAACCAAGATCTTCTCGCCGATCGCCAGGGCGCACATTGTCGTCGACATGATCATCCAGAATGCCAGCGAGCAGGGATTCACCGACATCACCTTCACCGTGCCGCGGCTCGATCATCCCAAGGCTCTCGAAATGGTTCAGAGCTTTGCAAAGGAAATTGGCGCCAGCGGTGTTGTCTCGGATACCTCGATTGCCAAGGTGTCGGTCGTCGGCCTCGGCATGCGTAGCCATGCCGGCGTTGCGGCACGCATGTTCGAGGTGTTGGCGAGCGAGGGCATCAACATCCAGATGATCTCCACATCAGAAATCAAGGTGAGCGTGGTAATCGATGCCAAGTATGCCGAGCTGGCCGTGCGTGTTCTGCATCGCGCCCTGGTGGAAGAAGGCTTCCGCGAGGAGGCGGCGTGATCCAGCCGCGACCCGCCGCCTCTACCGTCGATCTCTACGACACGACGTTACGCGATGGTTGCCAGGCGGAGGATATTGCCTTCACCGTCGAGGATAAGTTGCGCATCTGCGAGCGTCTCGACGAGTTCGGAGTGCGTTACATCGAAGGCGGCTGGCCGGGATCCAATCCGCGCGACGAAGACTTCTTCAAAGCAGCCAAGAGCCTGAAGCTGAAGCAAGCGAAGCTTGCGGCGTTCGGCTCGACCCGCCGCGTCGGCGTGCGTGCCAGCGAGGACGCCAACCTGCGCAAGTTGCTGCAAGCCAACACGCCCGTGGTCACGATTTTCGGTAAGACATGGATGCTGCATGTTCGCGACGATTTACGCATCTCCCGCGATCAGAACTTCGAAGTCATCCACGACAGCATCAGCTACCTGAAGCGCCATGTCGACCAGGTGGTCTTCGATGCCGAGCATTTCTTCGACGGCTTCGACGATGATCCCGAGTTTGCGCTCGAATGCTGCCGCATTGGCGCCGACGCCGGCGCCGATATCATTTGCTTGTGCGAAACCAACGGCGGCCGTTTGCCCGAGCAAGTTGCAACCGCCGTGCGCGCCGTGCGCGCCGCGGTGCCGGTGGCGATCGGCATCCATTGCCACAACGATTCGGAGCTGGGGGTAGCCAACAGCTTGGCGGCTGTGCATCAGGGCGCGACCCAAGTGCAAGGGACGATCAATGGCATCGGCGAACGCTGCGGTAATGCGAACCTGTGCTCGATCGTTGCCAACCTGCAGCTCAAGATGGGCTACAGGGTGGTAAGCCCGCAGCAGCTCAAGCGATTGCGCGAGCTGTCGCACTTCGTCTGGGAGCTGGCCAACGTCGAGCCGAATAAGCGCCAGGCCTTCGTCGGTCTCAGCGCCTTTGCCCACAAGGGCGGCATCCATGTGGCGGCGATTCAAAAGAACCCGCGCACCTACGAGCACATTGATCCGGCCGCGGTTGGCAATCATCAGCGCGTCTTGGTTTCGGATCTCTCTGGCCGCAGCAACATCTTGTACAAGGCCGATGAGTTCGGGCTCGATGCCGAGGAGGCCAAGGCGGCGGCACGGCGCGTGGTCGCCGAGGTGAAGGAACTCGAGAACCGGGGCTTTCAGTTCGAAGGTGCCGAGGCTTCTCTGGAGTTGTTGATGCAACGCGGTATGGGCCGCGATAAGCAACGTAACTTCCAGCTCATCAGCTTCCGGGTGTCCGATGAAAAGCGCGAGGAAGGTGCCCCGCCGCAATCCGAAGCTACGATTATCATCGAGGTCGACGGCAGCCGCGAGCATACGGCCGCACTCGGCAATGGCCCGGTCAACGCCCTCGACAACGCCCTGCGCAAGGCCCTGGTGAAGTTCTACCCGCAGATCTCCGAGGTGGAGCTGCTCGACTACAAGGTGCGTGTCCTCGGCGGCGGAGAAGGCACCAAAGCTTTGGTGCGCGTCTTGATCGAATCCGGCGATGGCCATGAGCGCTGGGGGACCGTCGGCGTCTCCTACAATGTGCTCGAAGCCAGTTGGCAAGCCTTGGTCGACAGCATCGACTACAAGCTTTACAAGGATCGCAAACGACAGAAGCGGCGAACGAAGTGAGGAGTTGTGCGCCGGTGCGCCGGTGCGCCGGTGCTACGGTGTGGGGGTGCTGAGGTGCCGGCGGCTGCGGATCTAGATCGGTCACACCCCACTCGCAAGGAAGACACTCCAGAACCACAAAGCATCTTAAGAACCCGAGAACCCGAGCACTCCAGCACTTCAGAACCCCAGAACCCAGTAACCCATGCTCTACTGTGATCACAATGCGACGACGCCGCTGCGGGCGGAAGTGCTCGAAGCGATGATGCCGTTTCTCACTTCGCAGTACGGCAATGCTTCGAGTGTACACAGTCTCGGCTCACGCGCGCGCTGTGCGGTAGAGGAGGCGCGGGCGCAAGTCGCCAATCTCATCGGTGCTCAGGCTGCCGAGATCGTGTTCACCGGCGGCGGCACGGAGAGCAACAACCTGGCGCTACTGGGCACCCGCGGCGTCGATCGCGTGTTTCTCTCCGCCATGGAACATGCCTCGGTGCGTGCCGTTATCACTCCCCTTCGCGAGCGTGGCTGCGAAGTGCAGGAGCTGGCCGTCGATGTCGCGGGGCACGTTGCTCCCGACGCCTTGGCCAAGAACCTCTCGCCGCGCACGCTGGTGAGCGTCGCTTGGGCCAACAACGAGGTGGGGAGCATCCAACCGATCGCAGACCTGAGTCGGGATTGTCGCCGTCAGGCAGCACTCCTGCACGTGGATGCAGTACAAGCCGTTGGCAAGATTCCGGTGTCTGTCGACGCCGTCGATCTGCTCTCGCTCAGCGCCCACAAGCTGGGCGGACCCAAGGGCGTGGGTGCTTTGTATGTCCGCAAGGGGATCGATCTCTCCGCGTGCAGCTTCGGTGGTGAGCAGGAACGCGGGCGGCGCGCCGGCACCGAAAACGTTGCCGGCATCGTCGGCTTCGCTACGGCCTGTGAGATGGCCGGGCGTGAGCTTGGTGCTTTTGCCGAAGCCTGCGTCACCCTGCGCGAGGCTCTGTGGAAGGGCCTCTGCGAGCGCATCTCCGGCGTCGTTCGTAATAGTCCCAGCGGCCCCGCCTGTCTGCCCAATACCCTGCACGTCAGCATGGAAGGCATTCGCGGTGAAGCCCTGGTGGCGGCCCTCGATCTAGCCGGCATCGCCGTATCCAGCGGTTCTGCGTGTGCCGCCGGAGCCGGAGAGCCTTCGCATGTGTTGATAGCGATGGGTCGCAGTCGCGATGACGCTCGTAACGGCGTGCGTTTCAGTTTCGGACGCGGCAATTGCCTCGACGACATCGCCAAGATCGTGAACGCAACCGCAACGGTCGTGGAACGGATGCGGGCGAGTCGTCGCGCCGGAGCCACTCATGGCTGAGCCACGCCCGGGAGATTGCGTCGTGCTGGCGATGAGCGGTGGTGTCGACAGCTCGGTTGCCGGGGCTCTGCTCGTCGAAGCCGGCTACAAGGTCATCGGCATCTCCATGCGCTTGTGGGGGGAGGCCAGCGACAGTGGCTGCTGTTCGCTCGACGATTTCCTCGATGCGCGGCGGGTAGCGGCACAGCTTGGCTTTCCCTTCTACGTGATGGACTTCCGTGACGACTTCCGGCGTAGCGTCGTCGAGCCTTTCGTTGCCGAGTATGTCCAGGGGCGCACTCCCAGCCCCTGCGTTCGTTGCAACCAGTTCGTGAAGTTTGCCAGCTTCTGGGACCGTGCTCGCGAACTAGGGGCCGACTGGATTGCCACCGGACACTACGGCCGTGTGCAGCGCAACGGCCACGGCGCAGAGCTGTGGGCGGGGGCCGACAAGGGTAAGGATCAGTCGTACTTCCTGTTTTCCATCCAAGCCGCGGTGCTCGATCGCTTGCTGCTCCCGATCGGCGAGAAGACCAAGGGCGAGGTTCGTGAGCACGCCCATAGGCTTGGTCTGACGACCGCGGCCAAGCCCGAGAGCCAAGAGATCTGCTTTGCTCCCAAGGGTGAGTATTCCGCCTTTGTCGAGCGCTATGCCGGAAGCGATGCCCTGCGTGGAGGTAAGATCGTTGGCGAGGATGGACGCGTCCTCGGTACTCACGCCGGCGTGCATCAGTTTACCGTCGGCCAGCGCCGCGGGCTTGGGGTCAGCGGTGCCGAGCCTGTCTATGTTACCGCGATCGATGCCGAGCGCGCGGAAGTGCGAGTTGGCCCGCGGGCTGCGGTTCTTACTCAGGGGTTGGAGGCGAGATCTGCCAACTGGCTAGGCGAGGTCCCGGCAGCCGGCAGCCTGCTGCAGGTGAAGATCCGATCGCGCTTCGCGCCAACTCCCGTGACCGTGCAATCGGCGAGCAGCGAGGGTTTTGTCCTCACTTGCCCCAGCGGTCTTGCTGCCGTCACGCCCGGACAAGCCGCGGTGCTCTACGACGGCGATCGCGTCGTTGGCGGCGGCTGGATTGAGCGTGCCCTAGGCAATGGAGAGTGAGTCATGCGTGTTGCCCTGACGACGTTGGGCTGCAAGGTCAACCACTACGACACCGCTACCATCGAGACGCGGTTGCGCGCCGACGGATGCGAGATTGTCTCCTTCGATGGCCAGGCCGACGTCTACATCGTCAATACTTGCACGGTAACCGACCGTGCCGACGCGGAGAGTCGCCAGCTTGCGCGACGGGCACGGCGCCACAATCCGCAGGCGCGTGTGGTGATGACCGGCTGCTTTGCGCAGACCAGCCCGCAGCAGGCCGCCATTGCCGAGGTCGATCACGTGGTTGGCTTGAATCGCTTGCCCGACCTGCTGCGTGTGGTTCGTGACAGCACCGCGGAGCGCGTTCTCGTCGACGACCTGCGCACGGCGCGCAGTGTGCGCACCTTAGGGGCGGAAGTCTTCAGCGGGCAAACCCGCGCTTTCCTCAAGATCCAAGAGGGTTGCGACTTGTTCTGCACCTTCTGCATTGTTCCGTTTGCCCGCGGCAAGAGCCGCAGTGTTCCGCCACGCGAGGTGTTGGAGCAGCTCGAGCGTTTGGCGGAGCGCGGCTTTCAGGAGGTAGTGCTAACTGGTGTGCATCTTGGCAGCTATGGCGCCGACACCAAGCCGCACATCGATCTGTGCGACCTGCTCGAGATGATTCTCGAGAATCCGCCGCTACCGCGGGTACGCCTGAGTTCCTTGGATCCACCTGAGGTGTCGCCGCGTCTCTTGGACCTGATGACGAGTACACCAGCGCTGTGCCCGCATTTGCACGTGCCGATTCAAGCGGCCGAGGACGGCGTGTTGAAACGCATGCGGCGCACCTACGCCGCTGACTTGCTTGAGGATGTCTTCCGCGAGATTCGCCGGCGCCTGCCCCATGCGGCGATTGGTAGTGACGTGATTGCCGGCTTTCCGGGAGAGAGTGAGGCACAATTCGAAGAAACCCTGCGCGTCATCCGTGAGCTGCCCTTCACCTATCTGCACGTGTTTCCATACTCGAAGCGGACCGGCACGACCGCGGCCAAGCTCGACGGACACCTGCGCGCGGAGACGATCAAGCAGCGTGCCGCCCGTCTGCGTGCGGAGAGCGAGAACAAGCGCCTGGCCTTTGCAGAGCAATTCGTTGGTCGCTCGCTTGAAGTGCTCATCGAAGAAGCGCCGCGCGATTCTGGGCAAGGGCCTGTCGGATATTCGCGCAACTACCAACGTGTCGAAGTCTTGCAGCCCGACGTGCCGGTGAATCGCGAAGCCACTGTGCACATCAGGGAAGCTGCCGGCGGACGCTTGCTCGGGGATTGGAGACCATGAACCCAGCGCCAGCAGAAGTCGACGAACTCGAACAGCGAATCGGCTACCGCTTTGTGGATCGCAGCACGCTGGTTGCGGCGCTCACGCACACCTCCGCGGTAGGAGCGAACGAGCCACGCCAGTACGAGCGGCTGGAGTTTCTAGGCGACGCGGTGGTGGGTTTGGTGATCAGCGACCTGCTCTTGGCGCGCTATCGCGAAGAAGACGAAGGACGCCTGTCCAAGTTTCGCTCGGCGCTGGTCAATGCCGGGTCGTTTGCGAGACAGGCGCGTCGCCTCGGGCTCGACCAATTCCTGCGTCTGGGTCGCGGTGAGGAGAAGAGCGGCGGCCGCGCCAAGAGTTCTATTCTTGCCGACGCGTACGAAGCTCTGATGGGCGCGCTGTTTCTCGACGGCGGCTACAGCGCTGCGCGTGAGGTGCTGGAGCGCGAGTTTCGCGATGACATCGACAACATCAGCACCGTCGAATGCCCGGATCCAAAAACGGAACTCCAGGAGCGCTACCAGCGCAGCCATCATGTCACCCCAACCTATCGACTCATCGAAGCCAGCGGCCCCGATCACGCTCGAATCTTTTGTGTGGAAGTGCTTGCCGGTGATCTTGTGCTCGGGAGCGGCGAGGGCACGAGCAAGCGCAGCGCCGAACAAAGCGCCGCGCGCCAGGCACTATTCGGAATGCACACTCCTGAAGCCGAAGCCGAGGAGCCGAGCCCGCAAGCATGAGGCTCGGCTGCCATGCCGATGGGGATCGTCTTCCCACTGCCCCCGGCTACCGCAGTGGTAACGTTTGGCCATTCGCCCCGAAGGGGCGTCATTCGAATGCCCAGGGCTACCGTATTGCTGCCCCTTCGGGGCGGTAACTTCAAATTAGCGCCGGATCTGGGAAAGGAGTGTCGGCCCTTCCATCAGCCGTGGATTTGCTGAGCCAGGTAGTTTTGTTCGCCCACTTGCTTGACCAGCTCAAGCTGCGCTTCCAGCCAATCGATGTGCTCTTCTTCGCTGACGAGAATCTCTTCCAGCAGCTCTCGGGTGCCATTGTCGCCCACCTCGACAGCCAACGCGATCGACTCGTTGAGCTTCTTGACGGCATCGACCTCGAGCCCGAGGTCGAGCTGGAACTGTTCGAGAACAGTTTCGCCGATCCGAACCTTGTTTAGCCGCTGCATGTTCGGCACGCCCTCGAGATAAAGGATGCGCTCGATGACCTTATCGGCATGCTTCATTTCGCCGACGGATTCCTTGCGATCCATTTCGGCTAGTTTCTGGTAGCCCCAGTTCTGACACATCTTAGAATGAATGAAGTACTGATTGATGCCGGTGAGTTCGGCAGTAAGGATCTCATTCAGAGCCGTGATGATCTTTGCATTCCCTTTCATCGCACTCTCCTCTTCCCTGCCAACTAACAGACGCCTCTACGGTTGAGCAACAGGGTTCACTGTCTTCGTACGCGACGGACGTGCGTCATATTTGTTGGCTTTCATCCGAGATCCACGGCCTCACGGCCGCGGCTACTGTGTCTTCGCCAGCTCCGTGTAGCCGCGCGCGTGAGCGCGTGGATGGTGGAAGTGTACCTCCCCAGGAATTTGTCGCACACCCGTACGCGACCAATTGCCGTTGCGATCTGCGCTACTAAATCTTCGTCCAGAGCATGGTCTTCGAGTTGTTGCCGCAGAAAGGGTTCGAGAGGTTGGGTGCGTTGATCGGGTGAGAGATGGGTAAGCTCTTGCAGGGCAGCGAGGATGTGGCTGCTCGCGCCGGCGATGCTGTGGCGCAGGTCGGCAAGATCCAGAGTTCCGGCAAGCTCTGAATCGCTATGTTTGCTCTCCACGGCTTTGGCGGCGGTGATGAGGAGCCGGAAAACATCCACGACTCCATCGGCTTGCAAGCCATAGGTTGCCGCCTGAGTGGCGACGCGCTCGAGCACGCGTTGCTCCTGGATCGGATCTGCGATGGGCAAGCCATCGCGGTGCTTGACCGCCGCGACGTAGGGCATGAGCTTCAGGCGCAGATCGATGGCCGCTGCCAAGGTCTCGAGGGATGCTTGTTCGGGGCTCCAGAGTGAGTTGGCACCCAAGTAGCGCTGTCGCTGCTGGTTGAGCCAGCCATCCACCTCGCGTGCCGCGATCCAGACGTCGATCTCGCTGGCGAGAGGGCCGGCGTCGCGTCGCAAGGCGTAACTCTTGTGATCCTGAGTGAGCTGTGGGAGCGCGACGAACTCCTGTTGATCCCAGGTTGCAGCCTCTAACGAATCGCTGACCACAGCATCGACCGTTCTGGAAAGGAGGAGTTCAGGCAAGCGCAGGTTGTCGGAGACTGTCTGCATCGTCGCCTTGGCAAGGTGCTGGCGGGCAACACGCTCGAGGTGTCCGCCCTGATTCACGGCGATGCGCACGCCCTCGCGGTTTGCGTTTGTTGCACTCGAAAAGCGCGAACTCTCCTGGCGGCGTACGACCAACACAGCGCCGCCGCGCGTGTAGGGTCGCGTAAACGACAGGCGCAGGGCTCGATCGGCGCGTATGGTGACGCCGCTCATGGCGACATCGAAGGAGCCGCGTTCCAGATCACCCACTAGATTCGGCCATTGGAAAGGTACAAGAACAAGTCGCTTCCCAAGATCCGCGGCCAAACGTTCGGCGACAGCAACATCGAACCCGCTCCAACGCCCCTCGTTGTCGCGCATGCTGAACGGTGCGTAGTCGCCGCTGGTCCCAACCAGCAGGGCAGGGGGGGCAGTCGGCGCAGGCCCCCGAAACGCACACGCGGCAAAGAGGCACGCGCCGGCAAGAAGCGCGAAGCAATGGCGGATACACATTCTAATTTCTGAGCCCTCTTCACTAGTCCGTGCTAACCCCAACGGCATTTAGTTTGAGCCTTCTCCCGTGCGCGCTTCCACGCTTTCGCCTGCCGGCCTGGTTAGCGCTGTACGGCTTCCACGCAGGCTTTGAACTCGCGATGCCAGTTGGTGACGGTGCCGAGTTGCTTTAGATAGGCGTCCAATCCCATCAGGGCGCGGGCCAGGAAGACGCGATGCCCCGGGTCCTTGAAGATTCTGTGCTCCAGCGCAATGCCGGCGATCTCCATGCCGCGCTCGACAGTGTTGTAGTCGCGGGGGGAGTATTTGCGGTCGGTGAGCACGGGCTCGAAGATGATTTGCATGATGCGCAGCATCGGCTTTGGATCGTCGCCGGGATCGAGGTAGTCGAGGGTAAGGAAGCACTTTGCCATCGTCTTGGCGTCTCCAGCCAAGATGGCGCGCGCCATGTCGTGGTAGGCGCGCCGGATTTTGTCGGGAAAGACGCGAATCGACCCGAAGTCGAGCATGGCAAGCTTGGGGTGGTAGGTGACCAGGTAGTTCCCTGGGTTGGGGTCGGCGTGCAGGACGCCGAACTCGAAGATCTGTCGCCACACGACGCGGAAGTACTTGATGGCAACCCAGTCTTTGGTGGCTTGGTCGATGCCGGGGCCGAGGATCTGTTGCAGCGGATAGCCTTCGACATGCCCCATGGTCAGCACTCGACGCGACGACAGCTCCGGATAGACATCGGGGATGATCATCTCATCGTCGTCGGCAAACATCTTCTGGAAGCGTTGGATGTTCTTAGCTTCGTTGATGTAGTCGAGTTCCTCGCGCAGCCGCTCCTCGAGTTCGTGATAGACCTCGGAAGGATCAATCTTCTGGCGCATGACGTCACGCCCCACCATGGCAAAGGTTTGCAGCAAGGCCTTTAGATTCTTGAGATCCTGCTCGACCGTCTCTTCGACGCCCGGGTATTGAATCTTGACCACCACCGCGGCGCCCGACTTGAGCCGGGCGCGATGCACCTGACCCAGCGAAGCTGCCGCGAAGGCCTCTTGCTCGAACTCGTCGAAGAGCTGCTCGGGCGACTTACGCAGCTCGCGCACGACCTGTTTGCGGATCGTGGCGTAGTCCATTGGCGGCACCGACGACTGCACCGCCGAGAGCACGCTCAGCACCTCGCCGGGAAGAATGTCGTCACGCATCGACAGCATCTGCACGAGCTTGGTGAAGGCACCGCGTAGCTCCTGCGAGCGTTCTACGATCTTGAGGGCGTTCTTGACGTGCGTGTCGAGGAGGGCGCGTTGGCGCTTGTCGGCTGAACGGAAGGGCGCCTGAATGGCCTGCCACAGGTAGCTCGACCCTACCGAGGTGGCGAGTTCACCGACCTTCATGACCCGCTTGGCGCGTCCCTGGGTAATCTTATTGGATTGCTTGGCCACCGTCGCTGTCCCAACACGACCTTACCCGATTCGCACGGGCAGGAACACTGCCGGTACGAGCTTAGTAGCCCACTTTTCTCGCAAGCTGGCTAGGTCGAAGGGATAGATGAAGGGACCGAAGGGAAAAGGGGCAGAGGGGGCCGAGGGACAGAGGGCGAGAGGGGCAAAGGGATGGAGGGGTATCCTCCTTCCATTTAGCCCGAAAACAACAATTGAACCGCGGATGGACGCCGATGA
>CAZGSN010000014.1:0-2217 GCA_964528465.1 uncultured Binatia bacterium (SeqCode) | reverse complement strand
GGGATGAGAAAGCCAGGCCCGAATTGGCCCATTTGACCACGGATTTCCCAGCGCGGCCGTTGGCCGGAACCAACAAGAGATTGAACAGGAGGCAACGGAGGAAGGACCTGAAGAACCTGGAGAGACGTTCTCTGTTTTCTCTGTTGCCACCTGTTGAGTCTTCCGTTCTTCCTGCTTTGCCGCTGTCGTTGCGGCCCTGCGTTGCTTCTTTGGGAGATGTGCCAGGTGCCGCAAATTTGCGTGCGCCGACAAGAAACGAGCGGATTGTTACACGGATGCCGCATCCCGGCCGTTGACTGGAACCAAAACAAGAAACTGAACCGGAGGCCACGGAGGGAACAGAGGAAGAGTTGCAAGAAACCGAAAAGATTTTCTCAGTTTTCTCCGTTGCCTCCTGTTGATTCTTCAGTTCTTCTTGCTCTCTTCCCTCGCTTGCGCCTCTGCGTTGGCTTCTTTGGCGGCGATCGCCTCCGGTGTCCAGCGGGCCGATTTGTGGGTAAGGATTAGCTTCCCTGCGGGGTCGGGTCGCTATCGGAGTCGGTATCAACCCCATTGTACGCGGTGTCTCCGAAGCTGTGTTGCAGCCGATTCTGATACCGATGCCGATTCCGACCCCGATCTGGTTGCAGGCTACTGATGCAGAGATCGCCTAGGGGAATGGACAGCTCGCAAGCAGAGGAGCTGGCGCGGGCACGCGCCCGAGCCCACCGCCATCGATGCTCTTGAAAAAACAGCCGTATTGGTACTTCACGGCGTCGAGCTGCGCGGCAATGTGATGCGCATCGAGGATGCCGTCCGCCGCGTATTGCACCACCACGCCGGTATACGGGCGCCCATCTGTAGACGTACCGTTGCCTTCCACCGGATACGGCAAGATACCGTCGCGCCCAAGCGTAGTCAGAGCCGCTTGCGTACCTGGCCACAGCACCTCGCCAGCTTGCTGTGTCCCATAGGCAAGTGCCATGGCGTCGTAGATTTGAATCGGAAAGCCCGGGTCATCGAGGCCTACCGGCTGATAGATGGAACGTACCGGATGCCCAGGCAACGGATCGACGGCAATCCGTGGAGCGAAGACAATGGGTTCCACCGCCTCGAAGCCAAGCTGGACGAGTTGCAAGCCTGGATGCAAATAGGTCAACTGTGCCGCGGTACCCAACAGGCTGTTGACCAACGTCGTCGGGCGATCCTCCCCGCTCGCCGCCAGGATGACGCGGCTCAAGAGGCCTCCCGAGCCCGTTGGCACGACGGCCCGAACCCGAGGATCAACCGCCCCCAAGAGGCTCACGTACTGCGCCCCCAGAGATTGGCCCATGAGGTGCAGTGGTTGCAGGCGCAAAAACACGGTGGTTTCCCCTGACGGAGCTTGCAGTCCCGTACACTCGCTAAGAGAGTTCGCATCCAAACGCAGGCGCTCTAGCGCTGCTAGCAGTAGACGCATCTCGATGAGACCTTGCCGAAACGTATCCGGGTACGCGGCCAGATTGCGAAAGTTGAGATAGACGCGGGCATCGGCACCGGGCAGACGCTCAGGATTCAGGGGAGAGGCAATCCCGACGCTGGCAAATCCGTGTGCCGCCAGTACGTGCGCTGGTCCCTCCCCGGGCTGGGGGCGACCGCCGGGCTCCTCGGTGGCGCCGCGATCGATTACTTGCCGCGCCGCGCCTCCCGAGCCGTGCGCATACAGCACCAGTGGGAAGCCCCCGCTTGGCATTACCTGCCGTGGCAAGGTGATCACCACCGGCACGTTCTGCTCGGCTTGCACGACGGGCAGGCCATCGCTGTCGTATGCGAAGCGTCCGAGCGTGTTGAACGGCGGCGTCCCAGTTTGAAATTGCGGCATGCGCAACATCGCATCAATCTCGCAGAAGCGCGGGTACACACCGTCCCCCTGGCGTAGGTGCACGTCGCGTAGCTCGACCGGAAAGCGCTCGACAACGGCACTGCTCAGGGCGGCCAGGTCGGCAACCACATCGGTAGTAGTAAACACGTTTGCCGCGGCAACGTTGGCACGCGGCACTCCGATGCGGTCAAGGGTTGTCCATAAGGGCTGCAGCATCCCTTTGGCTGCCTCGCCGCGTGTCGAGACCGGGGTTTGGCCTCGACTAAGCTCTACGATCGCAAGAGGCACGCCGAGCAGTTCTCCGCCGGCGTCGCCCAGCGAGCGCTGCACGACGAAGGCGTAAGTTCGATTCGGGGAGAGGATGACCCCAGCCCGCG
>CAZGSN010000013.1:0-1814 GCA_964528465.1 uncultured Binatia bacterium (SeqCode) | reverse complement strand
CTGATCCCGAAAACCTCAATTCAATTGCCCACGAGCTCGCAACGGCACTTGAGACGGCCTTCGAGACGCGGCCTGAACCGATGGCCGCTCCTCAGGCCGAACGGAAAGTTTGCTTACTGAGCCCAGCAACCGTTCGCGCTGAGGAGCCGCCCTCTTTTGGCGGCGGCTCGAAGCGCGCGTCCAGTTGACTTCCAGCCCAACTGAGGTTTTCGGGCTGATCGTTCGTCATCCGGCTTTCCGCTGGGGTGACGGACTTCCACCTACTCTGTGACAGTCTTCTTCGCCGGGATGACGAACGAAGGGCGGCGCGGTTCGGAGAAACTCGACCGTCCCAAGAGCCGGGATGCCAGCCCCAACGGGAGCTTCCCTTTACCCCTCCGTACCTTTGCCCCTAAGGTGGCTTGCAAGGCGAGCACAAACAACGAGGAGGGAACCATGTCGAGTCCACTACGTACAATGAGCGGTCGCACGTGCATGATCACCGGGGCTACGTCCGGCATCGGACGCGCCACCGCCTTGGCGCTCGCCGATCAGGGAGCGAGCCTCTTCTTGGTCGCTCGCGACATCGTTAAAGGCGAGACTTTGGCAGCCACCATTCGCAACCGTGGAGGCAAAGCGGAGACGCTGATAGCCGACCTCTCCTCGCAGGCGCAGATTCGGCAACTTGCGGCAACCTTCTTGGATCGAGGCGAACCGTTGCATGTCCTCATCAACAACGCGGGGGTGGTCAACCTACAGCACAAGCGCACCGTGGATGACGTGGAAGAGGTATTCGCGGTAAACCATCTCGCGTACTTCCTCCTCACTCACCTCCTCCTTGATCGTCTCAAGGCAAGTGCTCCTGCACGCATCCTCAATGTGGCTTCCGAGGCGCACAAGCTGAGCCCTATCCAGTTCGAGGACATCGGCTTCGCGGCCAACTATCGATCGATGAAAGTCTACGGCCAGTCGAAGCTGGCCAACATCTTGTTCACCTACGAACTGGCGCGACGCCTGGAGGGCAGCGGTGTTACGGTCAACTGCTTGCATCCCGGCGCCGTCTCGACTGGCCTCGGCAAGAACAACGGCCGCATTGCCCAGACTCTGATCGGATTCCTGCGCCCCTTCTTCCGCACTCCGGAGAAGGGCGCGGAGACATCCGTCTACCTTGCCTCGGCGGCGGCCATCGAAGGGATCACCGGCAGATACTTCTCCAACTGTCGCGAGAAGCGCACCTCGCGGGTGTCGTACGACGTGAACGTGGGGCAGCGCTTATGGCAGCTCAGCGAGAAAATGACCGGTATTTGTGCCTCGTGAGGGCTCAGCCCTTAGCCACAAGCCCCACTGGGGAACCTCACCAGACCGGATCGCCCTCGTGGCGCACCAGGGCATGAAAAGCTTCGGTGAGGTGGCGTGTCCAAGGCCCCGGCTTTCCTTCCCCGATGAGGCGGCCGTCCGCTTCGGTAACCGGCATGAGTTCGGCGCCAGTGCCGGTCACGAAGCACTCGTCGGCGGTGTAGACATCGTAGCGAGTCAGGCGCGCCTCGGCGGCTTCTATCCCCGCCTCTCCGGCTAGCTCCAAGACGGCGCCACGGGTAATCCCTTCCAATGCTCCGTCTTGCGGCGACGGCGTCAGCAATCGCCCCCCACGCACCACGAACAAATTGTCGGCTGTGCACTCGGCAACGTAGCCGGCGCTATTGAGCATGATGGCTTCCTGCGCCCCTGAGCGCTGCGCATCGATCTTGGCCAAGATGTTCTTCAGATAGTTGAGGGATTTGACGCGCGAGTCGAACGCCTCGTGCGATACCTGTCGCGTTGCCGAGGTAATGACC
>CAZGSN010000012.1:0-2746 GCA_964528465.1 uncultured Binatia bacterium (SeqCode) | reverse complement strand
GCGGTAGCCGGTGAGGATGTCTGCGTCCTCCGCTTTGGCGGTGACCAGAATCACCGGCAGGTTAGCGGTGGCAGCGGCGGCGCGGAGTTCTTGCAGGGTTTCGAGGCCATCCTTGCGCGGCATCATGATGTCGAGCAGCATCAGGTCGATGGCGTGCTCCTTCAAATAGGCCAGGGCGTCGATGCCATCGGCGGCTCCGGCCACTTCGTAGCCGCGTGCTTCCAACATCGTGCGCAGGATCAGCACGCTGGCGGGGTGGTCGTCGACCACGAGAATGCGCTTTGCCATGTGCCTGCCTCCTTTGTTTGCGTCTGTGCCTCTTTACTCTCTGGTCATGAAGGTTCGTAGCGGCCGAGCACCGTCCAACGGTGTGGCAAAATCTCCGGCGCCACGGCGTCGGCAATGGCCAAGCTGGAAGGGCTGTACTCCAGTGTGCCGCGTCCGGCCAACACGATGGGCTCGGACGATGAGGCCTGCCACAGTGCCCCCGACATGCGGATCTCGGCACCCGCAGCGAGGTCGATTCCGCCCATGACGATCACTAAGCCATCGAATTGCAGGCTGCCGCTGATGCGCAGGTTGCCACCGACTACGAGCACGCCGGCGCCAGTGCTTGAACTGGTGACGAGCAGATCGGATTCCACGACGCTCAATTGCGGCACTGTGCCGTCGCCCATTCGCGCAGGAGCTGTCGGACTCGATAGATGCGTTGTGTTGTGCGCCCGTAGGATGTGTTGCTGTAGCGCCGAAAGGTCGAAGGCTCGTTGGCGCAGAGAGCCCATGTCCGAAGCGAAGACAATTGCTGCGACGGAGGCGGATGCGTCTCCGCGTACCACGAGTTGAGTTTGGTCGAGCGACACGGCGCGTGCGCTGCCCGCAAGCAGCAGCGTCGCCGGGGTGAGAGGAACCGGATCCGCCGTAAGAATGGCGGCCATGTTGCGCTGGCTACCGTTCTTGGCCTGTCCGAAACTGACAATCTCGATTCTGTCGGCACTCGTGCGCTCGACTCGGCTGGTCCCACGCCGCTGCTCCCCCATAAAAATCGAACCCGCGTCGAACTCACCGTCGTCTACCGTACCGATACGGTTGTCCGGACCACTCAGCAACTGTTGTCGGGATGCTCCCGCCGCAACGCTAGCAAGGGCTTGCTCCATGGCGCCCTCGGCGACGTACAAGGCATCGGTTTGATCGCGGAGGTTGCGCGCGAGCAAGAGGTCGACATGCCCCTGCAAGACCGAGTGCGCCGCGAGAGGCAGCAGTAGAGCCATCACCAGTACAACCGTCAGCAGTGCCGTGCCGCGCTGCGCCATCACCCCGCTCCGTGGTTGCGCAGGGCGACGAGACGCTGAAAGGTTGCTGGCGCCACCTCGCCACCAGCGAGAGTGACTTCTACTCGAATGGCAGTGATACGGCGCAGCGTAGTTTCGTCACTGCCTGGGGCCGCCAACTCGCCACTCGTGTATAAGTACCGGAAGCGCAGGCCGGCGGGAGTCACGCCGCGTAGGAGCGTTTGCGGGCTACCGGCACCGCTGGCGCGCGTGAGTAGACCACGATCGTCGTTGAGGGCGTAGGTGATGCGTTCGTTTGCATCTTCCGTGTCGCCGTCGGCGTTGCGGTCGCTGGTGAGTTGCAGGCGACTCTGTTCGGCCAAACGCAGACCCGGATGTCCTTCCAACATTGCCGCGCAACCGGCGGTGGCAATCTCGCGAGTCAGCAGGTCGAATGCCGTTGCCACAGCTTGCTCCCTGACGCCGGCACTCTCCTGTTGGTGTTGCGCGCGTACGCCGATGCGCACCAAGCCTGCCGCCATGGCCGCCAGCATGCTGCTGAGCAGGATCGTCACCATCACTTCGAGCAAGCTGCTGCCGGATTGCCTTTGCATGCGACTGCAGCTCTCTAGCCAGGGATCAGCGTCTGCAGCTCTAACTGCTGCGCACGCCCGTCATTCCACTCAACGACGACCGCGACCCTGCGCAGGCCGGGAGTGGCGGGCCAGGGAGAGATCGAGACACGGCGCTCGAAGTTGCCGACTCGGGTAGGCAGGGGAGCGAGCGCATTCCCGCCGCGGGCATGCTCGATGCCGTCGGCTGCCAGTTGGGTTGCAGTAAGCAGATGGCGACTGACCACGCGGGCGCGCGTGGCCTGCAACAAGGTTGTAGAGACGCCGGTGGAGATCGTCGCCAGCAGCGCAAAGGCAACGACCACTTCGATGAGCGTAAAGCCCCGGGGCAGGGTGGTCATTCAATGCGGACCTCACCGGTAAAGACAACGATGATGCGGCGTTGCTCGTTGGATGCGTTGGCGAGGGTCAGGGTGCCAAACTCGCCAGCCAAGCCACGTGGACGAAAGCTGATGGCGCTCGCTGGATTCGAGCAGTAGGTAACTACGATTCCTTCGCTCAGGCTCAAAGGGGGGCCGTCATTCTCGTAGCCACTCTGCTCACGTCGTTGCCGTTGGTAGGTACCATCGCCAACACGCACTTGGATGCGGTAGTTCATCGCGTGGCTGATGGCGCGAATGCGCGCCAGGCGCAGCTCGGCGGCAAGTTGTTGCGCCGCGTTGGACAGTAGCCAGCGTTGCGCCGCTAGCCGCACATGAAACAGGGCCATGCCACTGAGGATGCCGAGCAGCAGAAGTACCACGAGGGTCTCCACGAGCGTGAAGCCGTTTGGCGCGAGGGGTGCTGCTTTCGAGTGGTGCGACTCAGAGTGTGAGCAGGAATCCCCGGACCGAGCCCGGCGCAGCG
>CAZGSN010000011.1:0-16456 GCA_964528465.1 uncultured Binatia bacterium (SeqCode) | reverse complement strand
AACATTAACGTGGCCTTCTTATTGAACCACGAAGGCACGAAGGTCACAAAGAATGACTCTTCAGAGGGAATTCTGAAGGATACACAGTGGACCAGTCCCCTTGACCTCGCCCTGCTCTCGCTTCGTGTCCTTCGCGCCTTCGTGGTTCAAAGAACACACTGTTTTCGTCAACATCCTTCGAATCCCTCGTGCGTTCCAAGCGGCCTTAGCCACCTGCGCCGCCAAGCTACTTTACTACGCGCAGGGCGGCGACGTACGCGGCCACACCTTCCTGCCAGGAAGGCAAGAGGATCCTAGGCTCTTGGATGCTGGTGAGCACAGAGTATCGCGGGCGCGGGGCAGGTCGTGGAAACTCGCTGGTGGCCACGGGCTCAACGACCGTCGCAATATTCAGGGCCGTGTACAGCGTGCGCGTCAGGTCGAACCAACTCGTGCCACCGCCACCTGCAAGATGATACGTCCCGAACGCCCCGGTCTCGATTAGCTTGACGATGGCCTCGGCGAGATGCGGTGCATAGGTCGGCGAGCCGTATTGGTCGCTGACCACCCGCACGGCCGGGCGCTGGGCCTGGGCTCTCATCGTGTTGGGAAAGTTGGCGCCGATCTCGTGATACACCCAAGCGGTGCGCACCACGTAGTGGCGTGGGTTCACACTGCGTACAGCCTCTTCTCCCGCTAGCTTGCTGGCTCCGTAAACCGAGCGTGGACTGGGCCGATCGTACTCCTGGTACGGACGAGTGGCCGTGCCGTCGAACACATAGTCGCTGGACACATGCACCAGAGGCACCCCATGCGCCGCCGTCACAACGGCAAGATTGCGCGGCGCCAAGGCGTTGCCTCGGAACGCTGGTGTTGGGTCGGCCTCGGCCGCGTCCACCTGGTTGTAGGCAGCCGCGTTGATTACGATTTCCGGCTCGTGCCGCTCGATCACCGCACGCACACTGGCGAGGTCGGTGATGTCTAGCGCCGAGCGCTCCAGTGCCACTACTTGGCGACCCACAAAAACCTGCTGCAAGGAACGACCAAGCTGGCCGGCTGCACCCACGATCAGAATCGTCATGTCATACCTTTCTGTTCACTACACGGCGGCATCCCTGACATTGTCGGCGGGGCGATGCAACGAGCAACTGCGTGATCTGTCCGGTGCTCGGCACGTGAGAAACTGGACTACGCCTGCTAAACGCCGCGGCCACCATGACCACGCCCGCCCAATTCGCAACCCTGTTGGTTTGCTGTCCGGATCGTCGCGGCATCGTTGCCGCCTTGGCACAGGTTCTTTACGGCCACGGGGCCAACATTCTTGATGCCGCGCAGCACAGCGACGCCACCGCCGCACAGTTTTTTCAGCGGATTCGTTTCGACTTGAGCGAGCTGCACACCGATCGCGTGGCCCTCGAGCACGGCATCCGTGAAGTAGCGGAGCGTTTCCAGATGACGTGGACTTTGCACTACAGCGATCAGCGTAAGCGCATGGCTGTCTTCGTCTCGCGCTATGATCATTGTCTTTACGACTTGCTCCTGCGCCACCGTGCCGGCGAGTTGGCGTGCGACATCCCCTTGATCATCAGCAACCACGGTGAACTGCGACACATCGGCGATCAGTTCGCCATCCCCTACCATGTGTTTCCGATCACCAAGGAGAACAAGGCCAGCCAAGAAGAGGCTGAGATTGCCCTGCTCCGCGAGCAAGGTATCGACCTGATCGTGCTTGCTCGGTACATGCAGGTGCTGAGCCCCGAGTTCACGGCACAGTTTCGCGCGCGCATCATCAACATCCATCATTCTTTTCTGCCCGCCTTCATGGGCGGAAAGCCCTACCACCAAGCCTACACGCGTGGGGTCAAGCTAATCGGGGCAACGGCACATTACGCCACGACCGACTTGGATGAAGGCCCGATCATCGAGCAGGACGTGATTCGCACGTCGCACCGCGACTCCATTGACGACTTGGTGCGCAAGGGCCGTGATGTCGAGCGCAATGTTCTAGGGCGCGCCGTGCGCTGGCACTTGGAGGATCGGGTTCTTTTGCACGGCAATAAGACGGTGGTGTTCGAGTAGCCTGCAAGCACCCAACCCCTACTCCTCTCCAGTCTTGTGAAGAATGCTGAGGGGGAGTCGCACCCGAAAGGTTGTTCCCTTCCCAACTTCGCTCTCCACCTTCACCTCCCCGTGCAGCAGGCCCAGCAGGCGCTGTACGATGTACAAACCCAAACCCACACCGCCGTAGTGACGCGTGGTCGAGCTATCCGCTTGCCGGAAGGCATCGAAGATGATCGGCACGATATCGGCAGCGATCCCAATGCCCGTGTCGCTAACGGTGATCTGCACTCCATCCTTGTCGCTGCTGGCCTCTATGTAGACGCTGCCCGCCTCGGTAAACTTGAGGGCGTTGGTGACTAGGTTCTTCAGCACCACCTTTATCTTCAGGGGATCGCTTTCCACCATCGGCAGGTCCTCGTCGGCGTGCCAATCCAATTGCACGCCCTCTTTGACCCATTCCCTCGTCTCGCTGGTGATCTCGTCGATGATCCGGGGAATGTCGACCGTACGCACCTCGACAGCCACACGCCCGGCCTCCAGGCGACTCAAGTCGAGCGTGGCATTGATCAGCTCCAGCAGCTCGCCGGCGCTACTGAGGATTCTCTGCAAGGTGGTACGCTGCTCTTCGCTAACCTCGCCGAACTCCCCATCCATCAGCAGCCCGCCGTAGCCGGTGATGACGTTGAGCGGAGTGCGCAGCTCATGCGACATGGTGGCGACGAATTCGGACTTGATGCCATTGGCCCGCGCCAGCTCTTCGACCAAGCGGGCGTTCTCCAGTGCCAAAGAGGCAAGCTGGGCCACGCCGAGAGCGATGCGGGTCTCGTGCGGCGCGAACTGTAGACGTCGGTCGCGATGGCCAGCGGTGAGAATTCCAAACACTCGCCCACCGCGACGCAAAGCCATCGTCAAAGTCAGGCTGACCCCGTACTGTGTCGCAACGTTCTTCAGAATCGAATCCGGCAAGCGCGCTACGTCGAGTTCGAGGATCTCCTCCCGCTCCAAGCGCCGCAACAGGGGCGCAAGCGCCGCGGCTGGAGGGCGGAGCAGACGCAACGTCTCCCATTCGACATCGCTGAAGCCGGCCCCCGACACCAGCTCACCCTCGCCGCTCTCCGGAAGAATACGCAGCACATGACTGAAGTCGCACTGCAACGCCTCCATAGTCAGGTTGCATAAGCGCTCGAGCACTACCGGTGTATCGAGAGCAGAAATCAGAGCCTGACCCACTCGCGCCAAGGCCATCGACACTTCCGCCTGGCGTTCGAGTTCACGCGTCGACTCCGCCAAGGCAGCCTCGGCCAGGCGTCGCTCGGTCACATCGGTGGCGAACACAACCACCCCTACGGTTCGACCACTCTCGTCTTGGTAGGGAACCTTGTCGGTCTGCACCCAGCGAATGCTTCCCGCTGCCGTACGCAATGGCTCGATAATGCCACGCTTTGGCCGCCCCGAGTGAATCACTTGCAAATCGTCTTCGTAGTACTTGTCGGCCTCCTCAGGGTAGATGTCGCGAGAGGCCCGTCCCTGCATCTCCTCTGCCGACAAACCTGCTGCCTCAGCAGCAGCGCGATTGACGCGCAGAATCCGGTTCTTCGAATCCTTGTACCAAATGAAAGCCGGAACCGAGTCGAACATGACCTGCTGTTCTGCTTGTTGCCGGCGCAACTGGGCCTCGCTCTCTCGCACCGAGGCTAGAAGCACCTCGAGGCGCTGGGCAGAAGCAGCCAGCGCCACTCCATGATCGAAGAGTGCCCGCCGGCGTATCTCCGCGCTACGTGAGCCGGCCACGGAGAACACCGCGGCGATCAACGGACCCAAGAGCTGATGCAGCCCCTCATGGGGCTCAATCACACGCCCACTGATTGCCAAGAACCCCCAGTACACACTCAAGGAGATCGCAGCCGAAAGGTACTGCGTGCGCGCTTGCCACGGGAAGAACAGCGCCGTCGCCACCATCTTTAGAGCGAAGAACAGCGCCGATCCGGACAGCGTAGTTGTCGGCTCGAGCAGTAAGCCGGCAAGCATCGCCGTGTACAGGACATCTGCTGCCAGGGCGACGCGCTCGGCATTGGGAGCTAGCGGGCCACGCGCCAACCACACCGCACACCACGTAACCGCAATCAAGAATGCATAGGGGAGAGCCGCGCTAAGAAAGGCTGGGCGGTTCAACAGCCACTCGGCTCCCGCATACAAGAGCGTCATCCCCGAAATGACCCCTGCCGACAACGGAAGGTTGGCCGCGATGAGTTGCTGCAGGTGGGAATGAAAGGACTCGTCCTGCTTGCTCGCCGTGCCAACCATAAAGGAACCTGATTAGGGGCGCACCATAAGCACGTTGTGCCGCCACGCGCAAAGCATCGCCAGAAGCCCAGATCGGGCGCGTGCGCCGGATCTAAAGGTGCACGGTGCGCCGGTTCGAGAACCAGCGAATCAGGCGCGCCCGACTCAAACGTTCGTAAGCAGTGGAGACGTCCCTTCGACCGGGCTCGGGACAGGCGCGCCCTCGCGGCGCATCAGCCGGACTACCTGCCTAATCGAATTGGCGTGCAAGGCCGCTGGTCGATGCCAGCTCGAGGGGAAACCGCTGCACGCGCCGCAAGCGACGCAGCAAGGTGAGCCCGTTTGCCGGCAGCAGATTGCAGTAGTGAATGAACCCGGGGAGGGTCGCGAAGGTTCGTTCGCCCGCGGCAAAGTGAGGATCGCTGCGCAGGCTCTGTTCCGCCCGCACGGGGGGCGGTGTGTTTGGATCGCGGCGGAACCTCCGGACATACTCCAGAAGCCTGGCATGGTAGGTTGGATCTTCCACGATCGCGCCAATCGTGCGGTGGCGGGGATGTGTCCCATCCACCATCGCTTGCACCTGGCGCTCAAAATCCTCGAGCCCGTCTGGAAACATCTGCATGAGCTGCAGGTCGTAGACCGGATTGAGATGCACGACCTGCATGACATGACCAACGATTGTATCGCGATCGGACAAAAAGCCGGTGGGGTCAATCATCGAAACCGGGTCATCGAGCACACGCAAGACTTGATGCAGCGCAAAGGAGATGCCCTTGTGCCGATAGTAGTCGCGAGCAGCCGGCTCGATGACGAAGCGCAGCATGTCGAGCCCACCGAAGAAGATTTGCAGGGGGCGCGGGCGCTGCTGGATATACCCATGGCTTTCCAATTGGCGCAGGCGCCGCTCGATCTCGGCGCCATCGAAGTACAGCCGAAGAGTTCGCCGCAAGCGTTGCAGCTTGTCGCGGATCTCTCGCCGCCCGCCAAGCGCCGTGCGCAAGAGAGTCCAGGTGCTGGCAGTTTGCCGCAACGTTGCGGCTTCGCTTCCCGTCTCGGCCATCGAATCCTACACACACACTAGCAAGCACCGGGGCTGTGGTCGCGGTAGAACTTCCCTACTCAGACCAGCACCCCCTGCCGCTTGCAGCTTCTCCTCTCGGCAACGTTCTAGTGGGCGGTGGAAAACCCCGCGTCCGGAACATCCAGCGCACTTCGGTCATCGGCAACGATCGTACCGACTTTGGCATGCACGCCGGGGAGGATGCGATTGACGAAGAACTTCGCTGCCATCACCTTACCGGTGTAGAAGTCGTAGTCTTCGCGTGGGGTCTCCTCTCCCATCTCGTCTTCTTTTGCATCGCGGCGGCGTTCAGCAATCAAGGCCGCCTGCAGCAGCAGGTGAGCAATGGTAACCTCGGCCATCACTTCCAAGAAAGCATTGGCGACCAGGGTTACCTGATCAATCTTCCCGCCCATGAAGAAATCCATGATCGAGAAGGTGGCACGTTCCAGCGCCGCTGCGGCTTCACCCAGGGCGCGCACCTCGCCGCCGATACCCGGCTGCAGGCTATGTTCGGCGACAAACGCCTTGATCTCCTCCAGGTAGTTCTTGAAGTTCTCGCCACCGTGCTGGTTGAGCTTGCGAGCCACCAAGTCGAGCGCCTGGATGTGATTGGTACCCTCGTAGATGGAGAAGATCTTGGCGTCCCGGCAGTACTGCTCCACCGGGTTATCCTGCACGTAGCCGGCTCCGCCATAGGTTTGGATGGCCAACTCGGCGACGCGGAAGCTCTGATCCGAACAGTACGCCTTGACGATGGGGGTCAGCAGATCGACCTGCCCCGTGTGGTACTGCGCCTTGCCCGGATCAATCTTCTCCAAGGCCGTGGCCAGATCCTGGTGGAGCGCGAGCTTCACGGCCAAAGTCCGCATCCCTTCCACCTTAGCCTTCATCTCCATCAGCATGCGGCGCACGTCGGAGTGTTCGATGATGGCAACGCGCGGGGCGTCCGGATCTTTGAAGTGCCGTACGGACGATCCCTGCATGCGCTCACGTGCATAGGCCAGCGCGTTCAGATAGGCGCTGGAGGCGATGGAGATTCCCTGCACACCGACAGCGATGCGGGCTCCGTTCATCATGCGGAACATTTGGCGCATACCCATGTGCGGCTGGCCGCCCACCAGGATACCGCGGCAGCCGTCGTTTTCGCCGAAACTAAGCACCGCGGTTGCGGAAGCACGAATACCCAGCTTGTGCTCGATCGACGCGGTGACGACGTCATTGGGCTCGCCGAGCGATCCATCCTCGTTCACCCAGATCTTCGGAACGATGAACAGCGACAGGCCCTTGGTGCCTTGCGGCGCGCCGTCGATGCGGGCGAGGACCAGGTGCACAATGTTACCGGCAAGGTCGTGATCCCCAGCCGAGATCCAGCACTTGGTGCCGCTGATCTTGTAGACGTTGCCACCGATGTGCTGGGCGCGAGTCTTGGCCGCGCCAACATCGGAACCAGCATGTGGCTCGGACAAACACATGGTGCCGGCGAAACGGCCATCGAGCATAGGAGGCAAGAACCGCTTCTTGTCTTCCTCTAGGGCAAAGTTCTCGATCACATCGGCCGCACCGTGGGTAAGCTCCGGGTACATATTGAAGGAGGTGTTGGCACCACTCAGCAACTCCTGCAGAGCTACACCCACCGCGTGCGGCCCGCCGAGTCCGCCGACTTCCTGATTGATCACGAACCCGGGAAGGCCAAGCTCATACAGCTTGCGCCACGCCTCGCCGAAGCCTGCGGGGGCAATCACCTGGCCATCGCGAAGCAGGCAACCGCTGCGGTCCCCGGTTCCGTTCAGCGGCCCCGTCACTTCCGTGGCAAAGCGCAGGCACTGCTCCATAATGGCATCGCACTCCGCCCGCGACAGATGTGAAAAACGTTCGAGTTCGAAGAGTTGCTGGACCTGTAGGTGCTCATAGAGGGTAAATTGAAGAGCACGCAAATCGGCCTTGTAGAAATTGATGGCTGCGTTCGACAACGGAAACTCCTCCTTCGGGATTGCGGCCGCGATCCACCGCGGCAGCGCGCACACTGCCAAAATAACGCGCTGAGTCAATCGGTGTAGGTGGCCGATATCGGCGGATACTGGCTCTCTCTTGCACGGTAGAAACTTGCGCACCGTAAGCCCCGCCGGACCCTCAACCTCCTGCAATGCCTCTGGTTCAGGCGCGCCGGTCGTGGCCGGCACATAACTCCAGCCAAGTCACCGCCTCTCCGAACCTTCGCAGCCCGTTTGTGGTAACTCTGGACAGCTCAGAATCGACTCTGTGTCTATGTCCCCATCTCGACGCGAGAACGGTGCCCGGATATAGGGTTACGCGCTAAGCCACATGAGCCGGGGTGGTGAAACTGGCAGACACACAGGACTTAAAATCCTGTGGGAGTAATCCCGTACGGGTTCGATCCCCGTCCCCGGCACTCATCGTTTCCGCTACTTAGCGGCGTCTCGCGCCGCATGTCTCCTGGGGAACTGCGGAATTGATTTCGGACAATGGGCCACAGTTCATAGCGCGCGACTTCAAAGAGTTTATTCGCCTCTCCGGGATGACTCACGTGCCCACGTCGCCGTACTACCCGAAGTCCAACAACAAGATCGAAGCCAGGCACAAGACGCAGAAGACGACGGTGATTCGGCCCAAGCAGCCGGGGACGGCAGAGGAGGCGCGGCGCGTTCGTCCTGGCCCTGTCGCGCTTTGGCGTCTCACCTTTCCAGTACGACGCGGATGAGATCATTGAGGAGGCCGGCTCCTACACTCGTCCATATGGCGCTTTGACGGGTCGCACATCGACAAAGACAAGGAATTTCACTGCCCGATTATCCCGAAAACAACAATTGAACCACGGATGGACACGGATGAACGCGAATACAGACATTAGCTACAAGGCCAAACGGAGAAACGCTTGGGCTACGGCCGTCCACAGCTCTGTGCTTCTTGGTCTTGCTCCGTTTCGCAAGCAGTCCGCGTCTATCCGCCTGCATCCGTGGTTCTAACTGCTTTTTCTGGGATTATTGGGTTCTGGAACAAGAGGCACAGCCGGTTGCACTTCTGCTGGGGTTGCGACACAACCCAGGTATGGCCAAGCACGATAAGAAAACGTCGATCATCGTAAAGGGAACCCCGTCGTTGCCGCCGAGCGGCTTATCACGGCGTGAGTTCCTGGCTGGTTTGGCGGCGACCACCGGCGCCCTGGCCCTGGGTGGTTGCGGCGACGACGATTCGGACAACCCTGGATCAAACCAAGGAAGCGCCCTACCCGCGGATCCTGCGCTTTCCGGAATCGAGCATGTGGTCGTCGTTATGATGGAGAATCGCTCCTTCGACCATATGCTTGGTTGGGTGCCGGGAGCCGATGGCCGGCAGGCCGGCCTAGTGTACCTCGACAAGCAAGGCAGCATGCAGCGTACCCATGCGCTGGCTCCGGACTACCAGAACTGTCGCTTTCGGGATCCGGACCACTCTTACGCCGGAGGACGATTGCAGTTCAACGACGGAGCGGTCGACGGCTGGCTGCAGGCACGCACCGACGACCCCTTCCCAATCGGCTACTTCATCCAAGACGATCTTTCCTTCTACGGTCCCGCCGTACCGGCGTGGACAACCTTCGACCGCTACTTCTGCTCGATCATGGGGCCGACCTTCCCCAATCGCCTGTACATGCACACCGGCCAAACCGACAGGCTCACCAACACGACTACGGCGGCGCGCATGCCTAGCATTTGGGACCGCCTGGCAGATCGCAGCCTGACTGGCCGTTACTATTTCAGCGATGGCCCGGTCACCGTGCTGCTTCCCAATCGCACCGCGGCCCGCATCAATCGCCAGCTTCCGAAGTTCTTCGAGGACGCGGCCCGTGGCGAGCTGCCGCAAGTTGCCTATGTCGATCCGGCTTTTGGTGGTGCCGGGCGCGGACTGTCCAACGACGATCATCCCCTCGCGGATGTTCGCAATGGGCAAGCGTTTCTGAGTCGCATCTACAACGCAATCATCAACAGCCCCAACTGGGAAAGCACGGTACTGATCATCAATTACGACGAGTGGGGCGGCTTCTATGATCATGTACCGCCGCCCTTGGCACCGCTCACCGAACTCGACCCGATGATCGGCAATGACGGCCGGCTTGGCTTCCGCGTCCCCTGCCTCATGATCTCACCCCTAGCTCGGCGCGGATTCGTCTCGCATCAACAGTACGACCACACCTCGATTCTGCGTTTCATCGAGTGGCGTTGGAACCTCGAGCCGCTCAGCGTTCGCGACGCCTCGGCCAACAACATTGGAGAGGCCTTGGACTTCAGCCGGCCCAAGAATCTCGCCGCGCCAGCGATTTCTGTGCCCCAGGGACCGTTCGGTGTCGACTGCTCCGAAGCAACCGCCAGGGAGCGTTCTGAGCTAGCCGAGCTGTACGACATGGCCAAACGCCGCCACCTGCTCGACGAGTAAGCAGGCAAGCAGCGTCAGCGCACAAAAGAAAACGGGGTAGCTGACCACAGCTACCCCGTTTGTTCAGTCCAGAGGGACAGAGACTCTACTTCAGCTTCTTCACTTCTTCCGTCATCTGCGGGACGGCTTGAAAGAGGTCGGCAACGAGACCGAAGTCGGCGACCTGAAAGATCGGCGCTTCGGCGTCCTTGTTGATGGCGACAATGATCTTCGAGTCCTTCATGCCGGCAAGGTGCTGAATGGCACCGGAAATACCGACGGCAATGTACAGAGCCGGAGCCACAACCTTACCGGTCTGTCCAACTTGCAGATCGTTGGGCACGAAGCCCGCGTCGACGGCAGCGCGGCTGGCGCCCATGGCGGCACCGAGGGCGTCGACCAGAGGTTCGAGAACGGTTTTGAAATTCTCGCCCGACTTTAGAGCGCGTCCACCCGCCACCACGATCTTGGCATCGGTGAGCACCGGGCGGTCCGACTTCACCTCATTGTATTCGAGGAACTTGATCGCCTTCGAGGCTGCATCAATGGACGGCGAAAGCTTCTCCACCTCGCCCTTGCCATCTTTGCCGGCGGCATCGAAGGCGGTGGGGCGAATGCTCACGACCTTAGGACTACCTTCGATGGTGACGGTGGCAACGACGTTGCCGGCCCACATGGGGCGCTCCATCGTGCCATCGGCGTGGAAGGCGAGCACGTCGCTAGCCATACCGGCTCCCAGCAAGGCCGCCACGCGTGGCAACAGGTCTTTGCCAATCGCCGTGGACGCAGCGACGAGAGTTTCGATGCCCTTATCCTTGACGAGCTGCGCAAGCGCAGCGGCATGAGCATCGGCCGTGTAGTGCTCCAGCGCCGCATCATCGACGAGGTAAACCTTCTTCGCGCCATACTCGGAAATTTCGCCGGCTACGGCGTCAACGCCCTTGCCCAGCACCGCCGCGTGGCACTCGCCACCGCTCTTGCTCGCCGCGTCCTTACCTGCCGTCATGGCCACCAAGGCAGCTTTGGTGACCTTTCCGTGTTGATGCTCAACAAATACGAGTACGTTTCCCATGGTGTGCTCCGGCTACTCTCAGATGACCTTGGCTTCGTTGTGCAGAACCTGCACGAGTTCCTGCACGCTCTCGACCTTACGTCCCGCTTCGCGCTTGGGGGGCGGCGCTAGCTTGACGACCTTGAGGCGCGGTTTGACGTCTACGCCCAGACTGTCGACTGGGATCTCTTTCAGCTCTTTCTTACGGGCCTTCATGATCCCGGGCAAAGAGGCGTAGCGCGGAACGTTCAGACGTAGATCGACTGTGACCACTGCGGGAAGCGGAACTTCGAGTGTTTCCAATCCGCCATCGACTTCGCGAACCACCTTCGCCTTGCCGTCCGCAATGGCGATCCCGGGCGTACCGCTCTTCTCGGCTTCCGACTCGAGGCTCTCGATCTTGGAAGCAAAGGTAGCCTGTGGCCAGCCCAAGAGAGCCGCAAGCATTTGGCCGGCTTGGTTGGAGTCGTCGTCGATCGCTTGCTTACCCATGAGCACGAGGTCGGCTTTTTCGTCTTGCACAAGCTTCTGGAAGATCCGCGCCACCGCCAACGAATCGAGTTCCTGCTCGGCAACTACGAGGATGGCGCGGTCAGCTCCCATCGCCAGGCCGGTACGCAGTTGTTCTTGTGCGACCTTACCGCCGATGCTCACCAGCACCACTTCCTTCGCCCCGGCCTTATCCTTCAAGCGCAGAGCTTCCTCGATGCCGATTTCATCGAAAGGATTGATCACATACTTGAGATTATCCGTGACAATGCCGCTGCCATCGGGCTTCACCTTGATGCTGGCATTCGGGTCCGGCACACGTTTCACCGTGACAAAAATCTTCACAGACGCCTCCTTGATTGGGTGGGGATTTTCAAAAGCGGCGACTCGGTACCACGCAAGAATAGGTCGATCAAGAGAAGTCGAGACGAGAACAGTTCATTGAACCATTAGCGCTCCACGGAGGGGCACCCGCGCGAGAAGATCAGCCGGCTAGAATCGCTCGGCGACGTGAAATGGCCGCTGCGGGGTCGGGGGCGTTATCGGAATCGGTATTGAGTCATACGGCGTCTCCCAACCTGGGTCGCGGCGTATTCCGATTGGATTCCGACTCCGATCCGGGTGCAGGGCTAGGCGGCGGCTTCGACTTCGAGGCCAAGGCGCACGGAAAGGTCGCGCGCGGCGCGCAACACCTGGGGAGCGATTTCCTTGTCCATGCGTTCCTGTGAGAAGCGATAGGCCGGAGCCGCAACCGCAATTGCCGCCACTACGGTGCGAGTATAGTCGCGCACGGGGGCAGCTACCGAACGAACATCTTCCGTCGCCTCGCCAAGATCGACCGCGTAACCGCTCTCCGCGCTCTTCTTGAGCTGCGCCAGGAGGGCAGCGCGTTCGGTAATGGTCTTCTCCGTCAGCTTCTCCAGCGTGCTCGGCAACGCCGCCCGCAACTCTTCATCGGCGAACGCAAGGTGGACCTTACCGGCCGCGGTAGCATGCACCGGCAATGGATTCCCCAAGTTGATGGCGACGCGGATCGCCTGCTCACATTCGGCAGCATCGAGCGCAATCGTGCTATTGCTGCGCAACACGGCAATATATGTGGTCTCGCGAATCGTCTTGCTCAGTTGCTGCACAACCGGCCGCGCCTGCCGCAGCAATCCCATCTGCGCCACGAAGCGTTGCCCGAGGCGCAAGCACTTGAGACCAAGCCGATAGTTGTCGGTGGCTTTGTTTTGTTCGATGTAGCCGCGGCTCTCCAGGGTGGCGAGCAAGCGAAAGACATTGTTCTTGTGGAGCTTGAGTCGCTTGCTCAGCTCGGTGACTCCCAACTCCTCCGCATCGCCTGCAAATTGCTCCAAAACGTCGAGCGCATGTGCGACGGATTGGATCGTGTAATTCATTTTTTCGCGTCGTACGGCCATGCGTTCCTCCAAGAAAAGCCGTTTTACCTAGTCGAGCGGGCACGGCCGTGTCAATTCCACGACTCGCTCGTAAGCTGGGTCGGGGCAGGTTCTTCGCCGCCGCGGCGCTCTGCGAAAGCTCCCTCGCGAATCCGTTCACAAGATGCTCCTTCGCGCTTGCGGAGCCCGATCTTGGAGCCGCGATTTGCTTCCGGCTGGCCGCGACGGTACCAGTACCCCGTTGCAAACGGAGGACTCTGCCATGGCGAGCGAGCAGGTAGTACAAATCCGCACCCCCGATGGGGAAATGGACGCTTTTCTGGCCACCCCCAACGGCGAGGGGCCGTTTCCGTCAATTCTGTTGGTGCACGAGGCCTTTGGCCTCAACGACCACATCAAGGACGTCACCCGCCGTCTCGCCAAGGCTGGAGTCCAGGGCCTAGCCCCCAACCTATTCTACCGCGAACCCGGTGCCGCTGCGGCTTACGACAACCTCCCGGAGGCGTTGCGTCTGATGGGTTCGCTTTACGACGACAAGATCGTCGAGGACATGGCTGCAGCCTTTGCCTACCTGGAGGGTCTGCCCAATGCACGCGCCGATCGTATCGGGGTCATGGGCTTCTGTATGGGCGGCCGTGTTGCCTTTCTCACCGCTTGCCTGCAGCCAAAGATCAGAGCGGCCGTGTCTCTCTACGGTGGCGGTATCGGCAGCGTCATGAACCCGAGTCCCCACACGCCCAAGGCACCACTCGAATACGCTGACAAGCTTCAGGCTCCTGTCCTGCTCCTCTTTGGTGAAGACGATCCGTTCATCCCACAGACGGAGGTCGAGGCCATTCGACAACGGCTGACCGAGCTGGGGAAGACAGGCGAGTGCGTGGTCTACCCGGGCGCGCAGCATGGCTTCTTTTGCGACGAGCGGGCCTCCTACCATCGGGAAGCAGCAGAGGATGCGTGGGAGCGCATCGGTAAGTTCTTCCAGCCACATCTGGTTGCCTAGGCAAGGGCATGCTTCCGCTGGTGCTGAATCCCGACGCCAGGGCATCTATGGTCCTGACCTGCGAGCACGCTTCGTGCGCAGTCCCGGTTCCCTATCGCGACCTCGGCTTGCGGCGTGATCAACTGGAGGATCATATCGGTTGGGATATTGGCGCCGGGGCGATTACGGAAACCCTAGCGAAGCACTATGGCGCGACCGCTGTCCTGTCTTCTGCCTCACGACTGCTCATCGACTGCAACCGTGATCTTGGCGACCATGATCTCATCGTCGCGGTCAGCGACGGCGTCGCCATCCCCGGCAATACCGGCATTGGTCAAACCGAATTAAAGGAGCGCGTGCGCGAGTTCTACGAGCCCTACCACGCCGCAGTCGATGCCGTGCTGCTACGTCACCGCCCGACCCTGCTCCTGAGCCTACACAGCTTTACGCCTACCATGCAGGGACAGGCGCGCGACTTCGACATCGGAGTCCTCTTCGATCGCTATCCCGAAGCCGCGACTCGATTGGAGAAATGCCTCACCAGCGCCGGCTTTCGTGTGCGTTACAACCAGCCGTACTCGGGCATGGACGGGTTGATCTACAGCGCCAATCGCCATGGCTCGCAGCACGGCGTGGTTTACTTGGAACTCGAGATCAACAACATCCTGCTCCGCCATGAACCTGGCATTCGCACGATCGGCGAGAACCTGGTCGCCGGACTCGATTGCTTCCTTTCCTCACGCGGCCCGGCCTACTGATCCTTCCAAGCAGTTGAATCTCGCAACCAACAAGATTCTGCGATTGGAGATGGCCGCCCGGGAGTTCTTCACCATAAAGGGCACGAAGATTGAAGGGCCGCGGGGAGAGTGGCCTTCGTGACGCATCGACGTCTCACGTGCAGAGCAAGCACAGGAGGAACTCTCGCGCCAAGGCGCAGAGCCGCTAAGGCAAGAGCATGCGTCCCTCTTCCAGAATTCCTTCGGACAGCACCTTGGCGTCGTGGCGCCTTGGCGCGAGAAATCCGTGATCCGGCCCTTACCAGAGCACCTGTTGCTTGCCGCGATCCCGGTATGCTCGACAGGCGATGACCTCGTTCGTCAGCATCAGGCGGCACGCAATTGTTGCACTGCCATCGCCTGCTATTCTGCCAACCTCATGGCAGGCGAGAACGACTCCCTCGACGACGAAGCGGACGTAGTCACGCAAACACGTAGCGAGCGCAAGCTCCAGAAGCCGAAGATGTACAAGGTGCTTCTGCACAACGACGACTACACCACCATGGAGTTCGTGGTTTTCGTGCTCATGTCGATCTTCCATCGACCCGAGCCCGAAGCCGTTCAGATCATGATGCATGTGCACCGCAACGGGGTTGGCGTCGCTGGTGTGTACACATTTGAAGTGGCCGAGACGCGTGTCCGCAACGTGGAGGCTTTGGCACGCCGCTATGAATACCCGCTGCGTTGCACCTTTGAAGAGGCATGACGGGTGGAAGCAGGATGGTCGAAAGGGTGAGAAACAATGCGAATCAGTCGTGACCTAGAAAGCGCCTTGGGCTTGGCGATGAACGAAGCTCGCCTACGCCGGCACGAGCTCGTCTGTGTGGAGCACCTGCTGTGGGCACTGCTCGAAGACAAGGAAATCGCCGAACTTGTCCGCCACTGTGGCGGTGATGTGGGTAGCCTACGCAATCAACTTGACGGGTTTTTGAAGGAACAAATCGAAACCCTTCCGGAGACCAGCGAAGTCGCTCCGCAGCATACTCTTGCCTTCCAGCGCGTGATCCAGAGAGCGGCAGCCCACGTGCAATCGGCGGGGCGCGAAGAGATTCAAGGTCGCGATGTCCTGGTGGCGATCTTCCGCGAGTCGGATTCCTTTGCCGCCTATTGCCTGCAGCAGCAGGGAATCACCCGCTACGACGTGGTGCGCTTCATCTCCCACGGCATCTCGAAGATTGGAGAAGAACCCGCAGCCGAGAATGGCGATGTGTTGGATGGCGACGAGACGTCCCATACACAGCGGCGCGATCCGCTCGCCGACTACACCACCGACCTTGTCGCCCGCGCAGCCGAAGGCAAGATCGATCCGTTGATTGGCCGTGCAAACGAGCTGGCGCGTACAGCCCGCGTGCTGTGCCGCCGGCGCAAGAATAATCCCGTGTTCGTCGGAGAGCCCGGAGTCGGCAAGACCGCCTTGGCAGAAGGCCTCGCCTTGCAGATTCACCAGGGCAAGGTTCCGGCTGCGTTAAAAGATGCCAAGATCTACGCCCTCGACATGGGCGCTCTGCTCGCCGGCACGCGTTTCCGCGGCGATTTCGAACAGCGGCTCAAGGGCGTCATCGCGGCTCTAAAGAAGCTGCCGGGTGCCATCCTGTTCATTGACGAGATCCACACGGTCGTAGGCGCTGGTTCGGCGAGTGGGGGCTCATTGGACGCCTCCAACATCCTGAAGCCCGCGCTGGCATCCGGAGAGCTGCGTTGCATCGGTGCGACCACGTTTCACGACTACAAGAATTATTTCGAGCGCGACCGCGCCCTAGTGCGGCGCTTCCAGAAAATTGAAATCCTGGAGCCTAGCGCCGACGAGGCGCACGAGATTCTCAAGGGTCTCAAACGCCATTACGAGGAGCACCATCAGGTCACCTACACTCCCGCGGCACTGCGCGCCGCCGTCGACCTTTCTGCACGTTACATCAACGAACGACAACTTCCCGACAAAGCCCTGGACGTCATCGATGAAGCCGG
>CAZGSN010000010.1:0-11081 GCA_964528465.1 uncultured Binatia bacterium (SeqCode) | reverse complement strand
GATTGCCTGCCTGGTCGAATTGGCGGGCAAAGCTGCGTCTCTGTGTCGCAAGCAAGCGCCGGGAACCCTGCCAATCAAAGTGAGGCAGAGCCTCGCCGGACCCGTTCCCAGGCAGAGCCGGCTTTGCCCGCCAATTCGATTAGACAGGCAATCCGGTTGATGCGCCGCGAGGGCGCGGGGTCTCCACTGCTTACAAATATCGAGGACTTGTCTGTGGAGACGGGCCGCCCTCAATGTCGTTAAGTTTGCTCAGGATTCGAAAAAGGATGGAAGGCAAGCCGTCTCCTCTCCCCGCATTTCTTGCGGGGAGAGGATTAAGGTGAGGGGTCCAGAGTGAGGGGTGTCCTCCTTAACTTTACGGCATTGGGGCCGCCCTCGGCCCGCGTCGGGTGTAGGAACGATTTGGCGTGCAAAGGCGGTCAAGCGAGGTCGATACCGATTCCGATAGCGACCCCGACCCCGCAGGGAGGCGACTTGCACGGACTTGTGCAGAGCTTGCTAAGCGCGTGGCTGTCGGGTGAGAGTCGGCCGGCGCCGATTCTCTTTCGTGTCTACGCTGGTCGGGTTGACCAGTCCGATGCTTTGAGAGAGCGTGCTCCCTATGAAATGTGTGCTGGTTTCTCACACCCATTGGGATCGGGAATGGTACCGGACCTTCCAGCATTTTCGTGCTCGTCTGGTGGATACGGTGGATCGGGTTCTCGATTTGATCGCCTGCGATCCGGGGTACTGCTTCCTTCTCGACGGGCAGACGATCGTGCTTGAGGACTACCTCGAGATTCGTCCTGGCCGGCGCGATGAGTTGGAAGCTGCTTGCCGCAGTGGCCGGCTGGCCATTGGCCCGTGGTATGTGCAGCCGGATTCACTGCTGCCGTCCGGCGAAGCACACGTCCGTAACCTCCTCGAAGGCCGGCGCGTAGGCCAAGCTTTCGGGCCGGTTTCGCGCGTTGCTTACACGCCGGATTCTTTTGGTCACCCGTCTCAGCTTCCGCAATTGTTTGCCGGCTTCGGGCTCGGACCGTTCGTGTACTGGCGGGGCAATGGCAATGAGATTGCCGACCTGCCGGCTGAATATCGCTGGCAGGCACCCGACGGGTCGACAGTTCTCGCCCACCATCTCAGCGAGGCATACTTCAACGCCTGCGGCTTGCCGACGCAAACCGAGGCGGCGGCGGCTTGGCTCGAACAGTTGGCGAACAGCCTGGTAAAGAAGACGCGCAACGACTGCGTGTTGCTGATGAACGGAATCGATCACGCTCTACCGGATGCACACACAGGGGCCGTCGCCCAGCAGCTTGCGCAGCGCACCGGCTGGAGCGTGCAGCGGGGGCTGCTCGAAGATTTCGCCGCGCAACTCGACGCCGAGGCACCGCTGTTCTGCGGCGAACTCATCGGTGGGCGCGTGGCCAACTTACTTCCTGGGGTGTGGTCGACGCGCACCTACCTGAAGATCCGCAATCGCCGTAGCGAAAGCCTACTCGAGCAATGGGCCGAACCCTGGGCGGCGCTGCTGGCGCGCCTTGATGGTCCTGATGAACGCCCCGCTTTGCGGCTGGCTTGGCGGGCGTTGCTCCCCAATCAGGCCCATGACTCGATTTGCGGTTGCTCGCAAGATCGGGTGCATGAGCAAATGATCCCCCGCTATGACGCGGCAGAGGAACTGGCAACGCAAACCACGCTACGTGCTCTCGAGCGTATCGCCGGCCTCGGCAGCGAGCGGCGTACGCCGTGGTCCCAGGAACTTTCCGTTGCGGTATTCAATCCGTCCCCGCATCCGCGCACGGATGTCGTGCGCTTGGATTTCGACCCGAGTGTGTGGTTCGAAACCCGCGGCGAGACAGAACGGGAGATGGGGGTGCATCCACTACTCGTGGCGTCGACTTTCGCCGAAGGGTTTACGGTCGGTGGCGAACCGGCACGCCTGGTGACGGAAGAGGAGGCGCCGCGTCTATGGCTGTTGCCACAGGCGCCACCGCGCAGCATCGAGTTTGTTGCGCGCGAGGTGCCGCCCTTTGGTTGGTTGCGCTTGCCGCTACGCGTGCAGCCGGTGCCGGCCGAAACGGAGGACGATGGCCGCGAAATCGAGTGCGATGGACTTGCCGTAGCGGCTGCTGCGGATGGGACGTTGAGCGTCCGCTTCGGCGACGTAGCGTTCTCCGGGCTTTGCGCGGTAGAAGACTGCGGAGATGGCGGTGACACCTACGACTTCGATCCTGTTCCTGGGGCAGTTGCGCTGAGTTCAGTTGCGGTGCACCGCTGGCGAGCGGCGAATGGCATGCAGAGGCTCTTGCTCTCGCGGCAGTTCCAAGTGCCGCGCGCTGTAAGCGACGATCTGCAGCGACGGCTCGAAGACTATGTGTCACTACGCATCGACATCGAAGCGTGCGTAGCGCCGGGAGTACCGCGCGTCGACCTGAAGGTGCGCATCGACAACCCTGCCTGTGATCATCGACTGCGCCTCGTGTTTCCTACTGGCGCCCCGGCGGAATCGTTCTTCGCAGCGACGACGTTTGATGTGGCCCGTAGATCCACGGCTGCCGTGGACGACTCGCAGTGGATTCACCCAGCCCCGACGACATTCGTGCATCAGGGTTTCGTGCATGCCAACGGACTCACTGTCGTGGCACCTGGACTGAACGAGGCCGAGGTTAGCGCCCAGGGAGTCGTATCCATCACTCTGCTGCGTGCGGTGGGCTGGCTGGCGCGGATGGGTTTGAAGACTCGCGAACAGATCGCCGGGCCAATGGTGCCGACGCCGGGGGCGCAATGTATCGGACGCTTCGACTGTCGCTTGTCGCTCCTGGCAGGTTTGGATGTCAGCGCCGTGCGCGATGCCGAGGCCGGACTCATGGCCGTAGTCGCCGGTGATGCGCCACTCGTTGCCCCAGGACAGAGTCTTCTTTCCATCGAGCCCCGCGAGGTTATTCTCAGCGCTTTGGCTCCCGCCAGCACCAAGCCGGGGACGATCGTGCGTCTCCTCAATCCCACGGATCAACCGCAGCAGGCCAGAATTCACTGCGGATTCGCCGTGACGGAGGTGCACTCGCTACGCCTCGACGAGGCGGAAGACGGACAAGAGTTCTACCGCGACGGTGCTGACATCACCGTGCCAATCGGCGCCCACAGCCTCCGTACCCTGCTGCTCTTGTTACCCCAATCCGGAGAGCCACACGATCGCAATGATGAGGGTACCTTCAGTGGCCGGCGGTGAAGAGGACGGCACAGCTTGCTTTCGCCTGGCTAGCATGGCTTTGCCCAATATGCCGGTCGGTTGAGGATCGGTGTTTGCAGGGGCCCCATCTCCCGCATTTTCGCAGCTTTGCATGCCGAATCGTTCCTACTCCAGACGCGGGCCGAGGGCGGCCCGTCTCCAACGCAGGTTCATCAATGTTTACAAGCAATGGAGACGCCCCCTCGACTGGGCTCGGGACAGGCGCGCCCTCGCGGCGCATGAGCCGGATTGCCTGCCTCCATAACGGCCGGCATTGGGCTTTGCCCGGCTTTGCGCTCTTCTAGAGCGCATGCTCAAGCAAGGAAGCCGAGGTCGCGAGTCGTGAACTTGGTGAGGGTCGGAATGAGGGTGTCGAGATCTGCGTCCGGGGCGCCGAACCAGCGTGCCAAGGTGGCGGCGTACTGACTGAGCGAAACAGTAGGCAGCATGGTGCCACGCGTGTCGGCGTAGTCCTCGGCGCTGGCATTGAAGCTTTGGTAGTTGGTCATCAAGGGCATGCGGCCGTAGATTTGTCCGCCCTGCACCGCTCCACCCAGGATGAAGTGATGGTTGCCCCAGCCGTGGTCGGAGCCGCTGCCGCTTGGTTGCAAAGTTCTCCCGAAATCCGACAGGGTGAAGGTTGTCACCTGATTCTCGACGTAGAGTTGCTCGGTGGCCGCGTAAAAGGCGTCGAGTGCCGGACCTACTTGGCCGAGCAGGAAGTCTTGCTGGTACCCTTGCCCCGAGTGGGTGTCGAATCCACCGAGACCACAGAAGAACACTTGCCGTCCCACCCCGAGTTGCGAGCGCAAGGCGATAACACGTGCCACCTCCTTAAGTTGATCGCCTAGTGGGTTCGGCGGGAACGCTTTGTTGAAGCTGACGTTACCGGCGGCCTGCTGCAGCAGCGGCCCCAGGGTTCGCGCATCGCTCAATACACGGTTGGCAGCATCGACGATGCTGTTGCCACTGTTGGCCGCAAGGATGGCAGCCTGAGCCGCCGAGCGTGCCTGGCCGGCGCTTGCGGGCCACAGGCCGAGGGCATTTTGTTGCAAGAAGTTTCCCGGCTGTAGGCTCACGCCGGGGATGCTGGCACCGTTGCAGAACAGGGCAGGGCCTCCGATCGCGATGGCGGCTGGAAAGGTGCTGCCCGCATTGTATCCGTACTTTGTCACCATCAGATCGATGGCACGTCCACCCCACCCGTTACCTCCAACGGCATCGGGAATCGCTGTCTGCATCTGTGCCACCTGATCGGAATGCGAGCGCAGATTGAGCGGCAACGGATGGGCACTGGATTGGAACTGCGCGTAGGAGGTAGGGCGAACCATGGTACCGACATTGGCCAGCACGGCGAGGACACCGCGATCATAAAGATCCTGCAGTTCCCCCAAGGCTGGATGCAGACCAAAGTCGCCTTGATTGCCATCGCTGATCGCGTGCAGCGCGTTCTGGGGAAGGGCAATGCCGGAGCCGCGAATGTTGCTGTAAGCCGTGAATTGCACGGGGTCGAGTGGCACCAAGGTGTTGTGGCCGTCGTTGCCACCGAATAGGAAGACGCAGACCAAGGCGCGATAATCGGAAACCGCCGTTTGCGCCAAACTCCAACGCTTCAAGCCCAGCCACACGCCGAGACCGGCACTAAGCTGCAGCAACTCACGGCGCGAGATTCCTTCGTTGCGATTCATACGGCTATCTCCTTCTTGTTCTTAAGCTGGCTAGGGCCGAAGGACCGAGAGGCCCAGGGGCAAAGGGGCCGAGGGGTTTCCTTTGCCCCTCTATCCCTCTGCCCCTTTTCCCTTGTTCTGCTGACAAAGTTCGTCACTGTCTTCTCTCCGAGGCGTCACGCGTCGCGATTAGTGAGAGCGGATAACCCTGGAACCGCGGCGATCGCCCTAACGCTGCACCAGCGCCTCGCCGGAGGTCACCGTCAAGTAGAGCGCGGAGAGAGCGCGCGCGTTGAGGTCGGGCATTGCTCCCATGCTGTTGACGATGGCATCCCGCGTGCTGGTGCTCATGCGGCCGTAGAGCAGCGCCTGGTCGACCGCGTTCACGAGTAGCGTTGGATTACCGGCGAGAGCCACGAATGGTTGCAGCGCCGGATTGATCGGCCACGGGTTGAACATGCGCGAGTAGAGCCAGTTGGCGCGATTCACGGCGTCGCTGGCGGAGTAGATCTGGAACTCGGGGCCAAACAAGAAGGTCTTTGGGATGCGATATCCCGGTGAGTAGTGCCCAAACACCGAGGGTGCATCGAGCAAACCTTCGTGCATGTCGTAGAAAAGGTAGGCAAACGAGGCCGGGCTCCCCAAGGTAATGCCGAGCCGGCGAGCCACGGCAATGGTGTGTTGCATCGGCGTGCGTAAGCGTCCGAAGTTGCTTGCAGGATTGTCGTTGCGCGCTTCAGGGTCGAGAAGAATGGCACGGATGACGGCTTTCATGTCACCCCGTACGGCTGGCGTTGCCCCGTTGTCGTCGAAGACCGCGGCGACGCGGCCAATGTACTGTGGGCTTGGGTTGCTGGTAACCAGGGCGCGGATCAAGCGCGTCGCCAAGAATGGGCCGACATTGGGGTGCTCGAATATCGCGTCGATGGCGTCATCGAGATCCTTGTCGATACTCTGATTGGCCGGCAGTGTCTTGCCCAGAATCGTCTTGGCACTGGTGTTGTGGTAGGCCGCCACGGGCAGCATGGGCCCAGGGTAGTAGCTGAACCTGCCATTACTCGGCGGCGTGCCGGTTGCATTCCCGTACGTCCACCCGGTAAGCGCCTTGGCCAACTGCTGTACATCCGTTTGCGTGTAGCTCGGCAGCGGGGTGTTTTGAGCATCGACCTTCACCGAGCCGTCGCCGTTGAGTTGGTAGAGGCCGATGGAGAAGAGCTGCATTACTTCACGCGGGTAGTTCTCGTTTGCCGCACCGCCAGCAATGCCGCTGTTGGCAAGGTCGAGAAACTTGCCCATGGAGGCATCGAGCGTCAGTTCGCGGAGCAAGGTGCGGTAGTTGCCAAAGGCGTTGCGGCTGAGCAGTTGCAGCCACGGCAGCATGTCCTCGCCATTGGTGTTCTTGTTGAACGACTCCACGAGGATCTCGCTCAGAGCGTAGAGGACGCGCTGGCGTAGTTGGTCTTGGCCAGTGAGCGCGTTGGTGAAGAAGGCCTCGATCACGTCATGGCGCTGTGCCGTTTGCACGTCGGGCCACGTGGACTCAGACAGGCCAAGCTGTTCGTCAACGAATCCCACCATGCCGACTTGCGCCACGTGAGCCTGCAGTGCCTGGGTTGGTCCGAAGGTCGCCTGGTCGAGCAAGCGCAGATAGGAAAGGGCAAAGGGGTCCGTCAGCGTCACGGTGGCGGTGGCCTTTTTGCTCGGGTCGGCAACGCTAGTGGCGGAGATCAGGGCGGAGGCTGTGAACGGTAGGGCGGCCGGAGCCACGTACAGACCAGCCGGCGTAATCGTGCCGGAATTGGCGTTGCCGCCAAGGACGCCGTTGACAGACCAGGTTACGGCTTGGTTGGCCGTGTTGCTGACCGATGCCTGGAACAACTGCGACGTGCCAACCTGCAAGGTAAGGGTCGAAGGCAGTACGGTGATGGCAATGGTGGGTGTGGCTGTTGGCGTGGGTGTAGGCCTCTGGGTTCTGGTTCGGGTTGGGGTGGGTGTTGGTGTCCTGGTGCGCGTGAAGGTTGGCGTTGTCGCTAGCACCATCAGGGTGAGAGCCGGCGAGGATACGGCGCCTGGTCCGGGATTGCTAACGGTGATGGCTACGGTACCGCCCTGTGTTGCCGTGGTGGTTGCCGTAAGCAACGTGGGAGATTGGAACGTGGTTGTCACCGGGGTGCCGTTCCACAGCACCGTGGCCCCATCGACGAAGCGGCTGCCGATCACCTGGAAGGTCACGGCACCGAGACTGACCGTCTTCGGGTTCAGCCCGGTCGTCCACGGGATCTGGTTGCGCAAGGTGAGGGCTGCGGTCGCGCTTGCCGAGACGGTCGTGCTGTTGGCGGTGATGCTGAGGGTAGAGCCCACCGGCCCGTAGGGTGCCGTGTAGTTTCCGCTCGGCGAAACGAATCCGACAACGGCATTCCCCCCTGGAGTGCCGTTGACCGACCACGTCACCTGTGAGGTGGCAACGCCGTCGAGGTAGGCCGTGAGCTGTCGACTTGCGCCAATCGGCAGCGTGGCTGTCGCCGGTGTGAGCGACAGTGTCGCTGCGAGTGCGGGCGTTGCTAGCCCTGCTGCCACTAACAGCCCGAAGAGGATGGGTGTCTTCGAATAGGTTTTTGTATTTATGACCCGACTCATCGCAGTTTGCCTCCCATGCTTACGCAGATCTAGGCGTGCACTCTGCGACCGAATCGTTCCTGGTGACGTTACGACAGCCGCTGGCAGGGCTGATTTGCGCCAAATTCGTGGAACGCGAGGTTACGATTCACGGAACGGGACCTCTGCGGCCGTAAATCTCCACGGCACAGGAAGCGCGAGCATGCACATCGTGCTATCGGAGGCGAGCCGGCGCATGAACCAGACACCGAGGCAAACACGAAGCCGGGAGGAGTTCCCAGCCGTGCCGTCGCTACGTCCTATGCGACGGGAGGGCGAGACGCTTCATCACCAAACCCAGGAGCAATCCCAGGAGCGGCCGTTTGTGGGGCGGGCTCGTGAGGTGGCCGAGCTACTGACTGCTTTCGATTCGATTCTACATGGGCAGGGCAGTTTTTTCCTGGTGACGGGCGATCCCGGCATCGGCAAGACACGGCTGGCGCAGGAATTGGCGCAACGCGTTCACCCGGCCTGCCAGTTGCTTTGGGGGCGTTGCCTTGGCGATGGCGGGGTGCCGCCATACTGGCCCTGGCAGCCGATCTTGCGCGCGCTGCTCGATGCACTGCCCGTCGATGTGCCGGCTCGTATTGCCCACGCAGCGCAGCGCATTAACGACGCCTTCCCGGGACTCGAGGCCGGCTACAGCCGCGCCGATTGGGAAGTGTCGCAACAAGCCCGCTTCCTACTGTTCGACGACATTGCAACTGTCTTGGAGCATGCCAGTCAGCACCGCCCGCTCTTGCTGGTGCTCGATGACCTGCACGAGGCGGATGCCGCGGCGCTGCAATTGCTCCTGTTCCTCGCCCGTGTTCTGCCGCGCCTACGTGCACTTATCGTTGGCACCTGTCGCGAGCGGGAGGCTCGCCGGGGCGAACTCGCACCACTCTTGTTCGGAGATTTGGCACGCGAGAGCCGGCGCGTTCCGCTGCGCGGCTTGCGCGGTGAAGAAGTTCGCGAGTTGATCCGGCATGTAGCCGGCAGTGAACCTTCCGGTATCGTCGTCGAAGCCGTTCACTGTACCACCGAGGGCAATCCGTTTTTCGTAGATGCTCTCGTGCACCAGTGGTGCGCGGACGGGGGGCAGGTCGATTGCGTCGACCCGTCCATGCTGCACTTGCGCATCCCTGAACAAGCTCGGCAGGTCGTCGGCCAGCGGCTCGCCCGCATTCGTGGCGAGCAGCGCCGCGTGCTTGAGGCAGCGGCGTGTCTTGGCTTGGAGTTCGATGCTGCCTTGCTGGCTGCGATTGTTGCGCCGGGCGCGGACGTGACTGCCGCACTGGAGGCGGCACGCCTGGATGAAATCGTACTGCCCCCGGCGGGCTACTCGACGGCCTGGCGCTTTGCGCACGCACTTCTACGTGAGTCGATCTACGAGGATCTCGGCCGCCAGGAACGCCTACGCCTGCATCTGCGCATCGCCGAACATTTGCAGGTGCAGTTGGCTCCTTTTCCGAAGTCCCAACTGCCGGCGTTGGCGTATCACTTGCGTGAAGCGTTTCCGCTGGTCGGTGCCGGCAGCGTGGTAGAGGCTGCCGAAGGTGCGGCGCGCCACCTGTTTTCCACGCTGGCCTTCGAGCAGGCGGCGGCTTGGTACATGCAAGCAATTGCCATGGCGGAAACGCAGGCCTCGTTGTGTAGCCGAGTGCCGAGTTTGCTCTTGGGTCTGACCCAGGCGTGGCACCGAGCGAACGTTCCGGATCGCGCCCGGGAGGCCGTGCAGCGAGCCCAGCAACTGGCAAGAGAGCTTGATGACCCGGTGTTGTTTGGCCGCGCGGTACTCCTGCAGGCGCGCATGCAGGCCGAGACAGGGCGGGTGCACGAGACCTTGATCGAGCACTTGCGCGAGGCGCTGTTGCGTCTTTCCGACGAGGACAGCGAGTTGCGGGTGGGGCTCATGGGGCAGTTGGCGACATCTCTGTACTTCTCGACCGCAACGCAGGAGCGCGCCGGCATCAGTCAGGCGGCTGTGGCTATGGCGCGTCGCTTGAATCAGCCCTTTGCCTTGGTTGCAGCTCTGCGTGCCCATCACTTCGCCATTTGGCAACCTGGAACGGCTAGGGACCGCCTGCAAGTAATCACGGAGCTGCTGGCGCTCGCCGACAAGGAGCAGGACCGCACCATCACCTTGGAGGCGCGCGACTGGCGCTGTGTCGACCTGCTCGAAATGGGCGACATTGTGGGCATGCGCGAGGAAGTGGAGAGGTATTCGGCGCTTGCTCAAGAGCTGCGCCATGCGCGCTCGATTTGGCACATAGGTTTGATCCGCGCCACGCTGGCGCTGTTTTCGCGGCCGCTCGGCGAGTGTGAGCCGCTCATCGAGGCGGCGTTGAAAGAGGGGCAGAGGATCCACGCCGAAAACGCCTTGCAGTTCTATGCGGTGCAGATCTTCAGTTTGAGGCTAGAGCAGCAACGTCTGCGCGAGTTCGAACCCAACATCCGCATGTTCATTGAACGCTTCCCGGCGCTGCCGGTGTGGCGTTGCGCGGCGGCTTTTCTGTACAGCGAGCTGGGTTTGCAGGCGGACGCGAGGCGCGAACTCGATGCCCTGGCCGTCAACTGCTTTCGCGACCTTCCGCGCGACACCAACTGGCTCATTTCCATGACCTTGCTGGCGGAAGTGGTAGTGACCTTTTGCGACCGCAAGTATGCGGAGATCCTCTTCGAGCAGTTGCTGCCGTTTCGCTCTGCCAACACGGTTGTTGCCACCGCTGCTTGTTCGTTTGGCAGTGTGGCGCGACCGCTGAGCCTGCTGGCGTGCGTGAAGCAAGATTGGCCGGCGGCGCTAGACCTGGCGCGTGAGGCCGAAGAAGCGAATCGGCGCATGGGCAGCCCCCTGTGGACGGGCTATTCGATGCTTGCACGGCTGGCCGCAGAGCGGGGGAGTGGAGCGGCGACATTCTCCGAACGGCACGCCGAGGCGCTGATGCAGATCGAAGCGATCGCCCAGTCTTTGAGTGCGCCACGCCTGCAGTCGCGTGTTGCCCTATGGCGGCACCAACTCATGAGCGGCTCGGCTGTCACCGTGGCTGTTGTTACCACGGGTCCGTCTCAGGCCAGCCCTTCGTTGCGGCGCTGTAGCCACGGGGCATGGGAAATTCGGTATGCGGGGCGCACGTTGCATGTTCGTGACCTCAAGGGAATTCGTTACCTTGCCGAACTCTTGGCGTGTCCCGGTCGTGCGTTTCATGTAGCCGAACTTGTCGAACTGGGTGCCCAAGCCAATGCCAACGGGCCTCACCAAGAGGGAGTATACTCTTCCACGCTACGGCGCTTGCGTGAATTGCGCAGGCAGCTTGACGAAGCTCAGTCGGCGCAGGATCTCGGCAGAAGCAGTGCCTTGTCGGCGGAGATCCAGGCCACTTTGCACGACCTGCTCGTTCAAAGCGGCGGAAGCCGCAACGATGCGGCCCGTATGGAAAGCCTACGCATCTCCGTAACCAAAGCGATTGGGCTTGCACTTGGCACCATTGCCAAGCAAGACCCCGACCTGCGCCGCCATTTGGGAGCCAGTGTCAGCACCGGACGCCTGTGCGTCTACGATCCCGAGC
>CAZGSN010000009.1:0-4544 GCA_964528465.1 uncultured Binatia bacterium (SeqCode) | reverse complement strand
ACGTTTGTTTCACGGACCCATCCCCCTTTTGGCCCGAAAACAACAATTGAACCGCGGATGGACGCCGATGAACACGGATATAGGCAAGAGCCACAAGGGCAGAAGGGAAAACGTTTTAGGTTTACCCGTCCACGGTCTTGTTTTTCTTGGCTTTGGTCCTTTTCGCAAGCAATCCGCGTCTATCGGCGTCCATCCGCGGTTCCAACTGATTTTTCCGGTTTAGCGCTGCACTAGGATCTGGCACCTTGCTGTTGGTCCTGCGCATTGCGTTGACTCGTTCGCTACGTCGGGGGTATCATCCGCGCCCTGTCGAGGTTGTCTCAAGAGCCCCGCTGGGACGCGGAGTTACCCGATTCCCTGCCCGCGGACGAAGGTTTGGCGATGCTTGAGACAGCCCATATACTTGGGTGGGAGGAGTTGAGGTGTTGGATTGTACGGATTAGCGGGCAGTTGGCATGTGGCGCACGGCACGTCACTAGGGCGCGATCTCGTGCCCGCCTCTTCAAAGAAGCTCTCCCCAACTTACCTGCTTGAGGAGCGCCCGTGCAGGTAACCAGCAGCGAGGCGAAGCTCCGCGTGGTGCCGTTGGGCGGGTTGGGAGAAATCGGACTCAACTGCATGCTCATCGAGTACGGAGAGCACGCGATTGCCGTCGATTGCGGTCTCATGTTCCCCGAGATCTGGATGCTCGGTATTGATTTGGTCCTGCCGGATCTCTCCTACCTCTACGGCCTGGGCGACCGCTTCCTTGGCTTCGTCATGACCCACGGCCATGAAGATCATATCGGCGCTCTGCCCTATGTCCTGCGTGACATGGACGTTCCCATCTACGCACCACCGATGGCTGCGGCGTTGATCGCGGAAAAGCTGCGCGAACACGGCCTTTACGATAGCCGCCGCCTCGAAACGGTACGTCCTCGCGAGATGTTCGAGCTGGGGCCGTTTCGCATCGAGCCGATCCACATGACGCATTCGATTGTCGACGCCGTGGCGCTGGCGATCACCACGCCTATCGGCACCATCATTCACAGCGGCGACTTCAAGCTCGACCAGACCCCGATGGACAACGTGCCGTCGGATCTACAGTGCCTGGCCGAGTATGCGGCCCAGGGTGTGCTGTTGCTGCTCGCCGACTCGACCAATGCAGAGCACGAGGGCTACACACCTTCCGAGCGCAGTGTGCGTGGCGGCTTGGAAAGCTGCTTTGCCGCTGCCGAAGGCAAGGTGTTCTTCTCGACATTCTCCTCGCATATTGCGCGCCTCCAGCAAGTCATCGAGGCCTCCCAACGCCACAACCGCAAGGTCGGCATCATCGGCCGCAGCATGCTCAACAACATCAAACTGGCAACACGCTTGGGCTATCTCGAATATCCGCCATCGTTGTTTGCCGACAATGGCGAGCTGCGCTCCTTGCCGCCCGAGCAGCAAACCTTGTTGATCACCGGTAGTCAGGGAGAGCCTTTGTCCGCCCTGATTCGCATTGCCGAGGGCTCGCATAGCCAAGTGGCCATGTCTCCCGGGGATACGGTTATCCTCTCGTCGCGCATCATTCCGGGCAACGAGAAGCCAATCAGCAATCTCATCAACCACATGTATCGACGCGGAGCGCGCGTACACCATCAAGGCAACGCCGACGTGCACGTCTCCGGGCACGCGAGTCGCGAAGAGCTCAAGCTACTCTTGCGGTTGATTCGGCCGCGTTACTTCGTGCCCATCCACGGCGAGTATCGCCATCTCGTCGAGCATTGCGGCTTGGCCCAATCCACGGGCATGGCGCCCGAGTCCACGTTCTTGCTGGAAAACGGCAATGTGCTGGAGATGGACGATGACGGCAGCGCCAGACGCTTAGAATCGGTGCGCGCCGGACGTGTCTTCGTCGACGGCAAGGGCATCGGCGATGTCGAAGACGTGGTCTTACGCGACCGCCGTCACCTGTCGTCCGACGGCTTGGTGTTGGTCGTGCTGGCTTTGGATCAGCATAGCGGTGAGGTGATTTCCGGACCGGACATCATTTCGCGCGGCTTCGTGCCCGATGACGGTGGCCAGGAGTATCTCGAGCGTGCCAAAGCGGTTGTCCTCGAGACTTTGCAGAAGATCTCCGTCGAATCGCGCGGGGATTCGATGGAGGTGAAGGAGGAAGTGCGCAAGGCCCTGAAGCGCTTCTTCGCGAAGACTCTGGAACGGCGCCCGGTCATCGTTCCGTTCATCATGGAGATGTGACGTGGCACGCAAGAGTGCAGCTTCCAAGGTAACGGTTCTGCGCGTTGCCGAGCCCACGGCACCGCCACCACCGGCGCCGCAAGGCTCACAGTTGCTAAACGAGCTGGCAGGAGTCGGTGCGATCCTGGTCGCGGTGTTCGCGCTGATCAGCTTCTTTTCCTACGTGCCGGATCAGGTAGCCGACAACTACGGGGGACCCATCGGCTACGGGTTGGCGATGGTTTTCGTACAGACCCTTGGACTGGCTGCCTACGCGTTGCCGCTTCTGCTCGCTGTGCTGGGTATCCAGTTGATCCGCGCCGATCTGGCCGACCTATCGGTGGGCCGTGGTGCCGCGATTCTAATGGTGGTTCTCAACCTAAGTGTCTTCCTCGGCCTTCTCTTTCAGGGATTTCCGATCACTGCGGCGGGTGGTTGGCTGGGTGGCTTCCTGGCCACGGTGCTGCGCGACAGCAGCGGCAATGCCGGCGCCTACGTCATCGCTTGCGGGATGATTCTTGTGGCGTTGATGTTTCTCACTGGCGGATCGTTACGTAGCGCATCGGTTGCACTCGCCGGCAGTGTTACGGCGGCGCGTACACGTTGGAAGGAGGAGGGCGACCTTCCGGATAACGTCATCGTTCTGAAGGATGTGGTCCAACGCCGCCGCGACGAGCGCCCAGAAGCCGAACCCGCTGCCGCGCGTAGCGGACCGGTAATCTTTCTCGCCGAGCGGACGGCTGTGGATACGGCCAAAGCGCGCAAACGCGCTGCCACGCAAGAAGTCATGCGCTTCGCCAACGAGAGCGGCTACACCACGCCGCCTCTCAGCAAGCTGGATACACCGCGACAGATTGGCAATCCGGTCGACGAAGAGGCGTTACGCAAGAGTTCCGAAGTGTTGGAGGCCAAGCTCGCCAACTTCGACATTGATGGGCACGTCGAAGCCGTGCGGCCTGGACCGGTGATCACGACCTTTGAAATCACGCCTGCTCCCGGGGTCAAGGTCGCACGCATCGTTGCCCTTCAGGATGACCTTGCCCTTGCCTTACGCGCTACCAGCGTACGCATCCTGGCGCCCATCCCTGGCAAGCCAGTGGTGGGTATCGAGGTCGCCAACGCCAAGCGCGAGAAGGTCTTTTTGAAAGAGATTCTCGAGAGCGACGCCTACGTGCAGTCGGAGTCGCACCTCACTCTGGTCTTGGGCAAGGACAGCTCTGGAACCCCGATGGTCGCCGACCTCATGCGCATGCCCCACTTGCTACTTGCCGGAGCCACCGGCACCGGCAAGTCGGTGGCCCTCAATGCCATGATCATGAGCATCCTCTTCAAGGCAGCGCCGCGCGACGTGCGTTTCGTGATGATCGACCTCAAGATGCTGGAGCTGTCGTTGTACGAGAACATGCCGCATCTTCTGGTGCCGGTGATCATCGATCCGAAGAAGGCAGTAATTGCGCTGAAGAATTTGTGCGAGGTCATGGACGAGCGCTATCGGCTGCTGCGCGACAAGGGCGTGCGCAATATCGACGGCTACAACAAAGTGATTGCCAAGGAGAATGCCGCCAGCGACGTGGTCGAGTTGCGCCAGGTGGTGCAAGAAGGCGACGCCATGCCCCTCGAACAAGAGTTTCAGCACGAGCACATGCCGAAGATCGTCGTCATCATCGACGAGCTTGCCGACCTAATGATGACCGGCGGACGCGTCGCGGAAGAGTCCATCACTCGACTAGCTCAGAAGGCGCGCGCCTGTGGCATCCACTTGATTCTGGCAACGCAACGTCCATCGGTCGACGTGATCACCGGCCTCATCAAAGCCAACTTCCCCACCCGAATTTCCATGCAAGTAACCTCGCGTGCCGATTCGCGCACCATCCTCGACGGCATCGGTGCCGAACGCCTGCTGGGTGGCGGGGACATGCTTTACTTGCCGCCCGGAACCGCTCGCGCGCAGCGTCTGCACGGAGCCTATGTTTCGGAGGCGGAGATCAGCGCCGTCACCGACTTTGTCCGCGCTCAAGGCCAGCCGCATTACTTCATGGAACTGATGGAGGGCGGCGATGACGAAGAAGGCGGCGGGCTGCCGGAAGATGACTTCAACGATGAAATGTATGACCTTGCCGTGAAGGTCGTGACCGAGACCCGGCAAGCCTCGATCTCGTCGCTGCAACGCAAACTGCGAGTGGGCTACAACCGTGCCGCACGCATGATCGAGCGCATGGAACGGGAAGGTGTGGTTGGCGCCAACCTCAACGGCAAACGCGAGGTGGTCGCGCGTAGCCTGAGCGAAGATGACGGCGAAGAATGACACACGCATGCACAGCAGGCGCCGATGCCGAGAACTCAGG
>CAZGSN010000008.1:0-7586 GCA_964528465.1 uncultured Binatia bacterium (SeqCode) | reverse complement strand
AAGATGCTGGCAGACCTCAACGATCTCTACAAAGCCAAGGGCTTCATCACTGCCCAAGCCTTCTTGCCGCCGCAGAAGGTTCGCGACGGGGTGCTGAAGGTTGAGCTGGTCGAGGCCAAAATCGGCAAGGTCACCTATCAGGGAAATCGCCATACCGACGAATTCTATCTGAAGCATCGCTTGCCGTTTGCCAGTGGTCAGTTGGTGGATATCAAAACCGCAGAACCGCCGTTGCTGCGCTTCAATCGCCTCAATGACGCCCAGTTACGCTTATCGCTGAAACCCGGCAGCGAGCCGGGTACTACAGACTTCGACATCAACGTCATCGAACCGTCGCAATACGTCACGGACTTTTTCTTCGATAACCAGGGTGCTGATGCGACTGGGCAGCTACGAGGCGGCGCGAACTTGAGCCTGGCAAGCGCCTTTGGAGCCCGCGACAGCTTTACACTCGGTGGCTACGCAAGTCAGGGTGCTGAAGCCGCCTTCCTGGGGTACGACGTGCCGATTACCCCGTTTGACACGCGCTTTGCCTTCTCGTTCGATTTCAACAACACGGACACGCACCTTCCCGGAACCGGCAATACACCTTCCCTTACCGGCGACTCGCTGAATCTCGCCCTTTCGATGACGCAGCCAATAATCGTGACACGTAATCTTCTGATCCGAGGCTTGCTGTATGGCGGCTTTCGGCAATCCTCAAGCGAGCTCGAGAGCTTCTACAAGTATACATTCCGAATTAAGAGCGTCGGCGGGGGATTCTCGGGAGACTGGACCGACCCACTTGGCAGTACCTACTTCAGTCATCGCTTGGGGGCAGTTCTAGACGACAGTTTCGGAACGGTTCGTAGTTGTAGGACCATTGGAATCGGCCCTAATGGCCCCCTCCAGAGTTGTTCGGACGCTCGCTTTGGAGGTCGACCAAACTTCTTCAAGTACCAGGGTTCGTTCTCTCGCCTACAACCATTTACATCTTGGCTATCGGCGGTGGTACGACTCAGCGGTCAGGTTACCTCTGTCAGCAATGTCCCTTCTCCGGAGCAACAACAGGCCGGCGGCCTTTCCACGGTCCGCGGCTATCCAGAAGCGTTCGCTCTTGGTGACGACGGCTACGTGGCTTCGGCGCAGCTCAATGCTTGGTTGCCCAAGCCAGAGAACAGCACGACCGACGGACAGTTCGGGGCGTTCGTCTTTTACGATAATGCGGGCCTCTTCGATTCGATTTCGCAGAGCTACCTCAATGGCACAGGCCTGGGGTTGATGATGAGTTGGTCGCAGTACTTTAGTCAGCAGCTTTCCGTCGGCTTTCCCCTTACTGAACTCGATCGGGTCAGCGACGCACGCTTCCATTTCTCCATCCACTTCACGCCGCCGGTGAATAGCTGGATCGACGGCTGAGACGCTATTGAGGTGCTGGGGTTCGGGGGTGCTGGGGTGCTGAGGTGCGGGGGTGGGGCCGCTCCCGTACTCCGAACTGCAGTACCCCGACCCGCACTCTTGAAGAGCAGCACTCCCGCACCTCAGAACCTCAGAACCTCGGCACCCCAACACCCAAGCAGTTCCCCTCATTAGCGGTCAGTAGTATGTAGCGGGCCATGTCCGACAAGCCGTGGATTGTGCCGCTGCTGGTAGTGGTCGCTCTTGCTGGAGTGATCGCCTTGATGCGCGCATCGCGACCGCCGTTGCAGCCGCTGGAGGAAGAAGTGCAAGCGCGGTCCACGACGCCAAGACAAGCGCGAGTTGCCGCCAGCCGTCGCCGCCCAGGATCGCAGGCTGCCGACGATAAGGCTTGGGGCGGTGATGATTGGGCTCAGCACGCGGCGCGCCCACCAGCGCGGCATCCAACACGAGATCTTGCCGCAACCCCCGGACACGGGAACAGTCCTGAACTTGCGGCAACGGAGCAAGCACCCGACTTGCAACCTCCCGAGGGTGGAGCACTTGTGGTGAAGGCAGCCTTGTCGGTGGGCTTTGACGGCTCCCCGACCGCTAGCAACGGGACTGAGCCGCTGCAGGCCGACGCCGTGGAATTTGACGACTTACTCGGGGCCGCGCGCTTCCCACCCAACGCCGTACTCAACTACCCCGACTCCGGCGGCGTCGATACGACGGCGGGCACGATTCTCTTCTGGGTACACATGGAGTGGGACCCGACGCAGGAGGACCGGCGCAGCAAGACTCTCGCCGAGCTGCGAGCCGGTGGTTGGGAGAACCGCATCGAGATGAATCTTGGGCCGCCGACGCTTTCCTGCCTGTTCACCAACTCGGAGGGTCTGGAGCAATCCGTCGGCACCAACATCCGATGGCAATTGGGCGAATGGCATCACGTCGCCGTTACCTGGGGCGACTCCGTCGCAACCTTGTTCGTCGACGGCACCCCACGGCAAGAACGCGAGCTCGTCGGTACGATCGAGATTCCCCCAGGCAGACCACTCTACGTAGGCTCCACCTACAACGGGCCACTACGAGCACGCCAAGGCTCCGTCTCGCTGCGTGCCTGGTCGGTGTTCCAGCAACCACTATTGCAAGAAGATATCAGCGCCATCATGATCCAAACCGCCCCCGCCAGTTGACTGGGTGCGGTGCTGGGGTTCGGAGGTGCGGGAGTGCTGAGGTTCTGAAGTGCGGGACTGCTGCCTTTCCAGAGTGTGGGATCGGGGATACTGGAGTTCACAGGGCGTGAGCCCAACCTCGCCAGCAGCCAACACCTCAGCACGCAATCACTCCGGCAACCCAGCACTTCAGCAACTCACTGCCCCCGAACCTCAGCACCCCAGAACCTCAGCACCCCAGATCCGGCGCCGGCGCCGGATCTGGCGCACCCACCCAGGGTTTTTCTTTCCAAAGGTGTGTGCTAGCCGAGCCAGCCCATGAGTGCCGAGGCGGAAGCAGAAACGGTTGAGCTATCAGGTGCGAAGTTCATGGCCGGTTGCTCGCTGGCAGCCGTGGCTATGGTTCTCCTCTCCTTCCTGTCTCCTCTGCCGCTGTGGTTGTTGGCCGTGGAGGTGTTCGCCACAATCCTTGGCCTCTTCCTATTCGGCTCGATTCGCTATCGACTCGACAAGAACCCGTTGACCTACGGCGCCTTGATCCTCATTCTCGGCACCTTCTGGGGCGTGTGGTGGCCGGGTTCGGCGATGCGCCAACAGGTGGCGCAGGAGGGTTGGTCGCCGCTCCTTTCGACTCTGGCGCACTATCTGTTCACGCTCGAAGGACTCGACCACATCGTCCACGCCGACACCATGCTCTTCATTCTCGGCCTCACCTTCTTCGTGGCGGTGATTTCACAAACACGCTTGCTCGAAAGCGCTAGCTTTGCGCTGCTGCGCTGGAACAAAGGTGCCCTTGTGCCGACAGTGATCGCCATCACGGCGCTGGTGTCGGTCACCTCGGGCGTGCTCGATGGCGTATCGATGATTGGTCTTACCATCCGCACGCTGGTGATCATTCTGTTCCTGGCAAAGGCAGACACCACGGCCGTGATCTACTCGGTCTTGGTATCGACAGTCGTCACCACGGTGTGCGGCATGTGGCTTGCCTACGGCGAGCCGCCGAACCTCATCATGAAGTCGAACCTGTTCCCGCATCTCGATGACCGTTTTTTCTTGGTCTACTGCGCCCCTCTCGCCTTGGTGAGCTACGCCGTCGTTGCTGCCAGCTTGTGGGCCAACTTGCGCGGACGGCGAGTGCGCACGGAGGACCTAGATGTCCTCGACCTCTATGCCGCCGACGTGCGCTTCTTGCAGGCAGAGCGTCACGGTGAGGTATTGTCGCCAGTTGAGTTCCTCGAGGAGCACGTAAGCCTAGTGCAGGAGCAGGAAGCCAGTCTCCTGGCACGCCTACGCCAGGGCGAACCTCTGGGAGCCGCACTGGTGGCTGAGGGCGTGGAGTCGGAGATTCGGCGCAAGCTCCTCGGGGCATTTGTCGCAGGTGAACTCGCCGAGCCGCTGGACCGTCATTACGTCGCGGCAGCACTCGGCGACCGGACTCTGGCTGAACAAGCGGATGATCCCGTAGAAGCCGCTTTGGCCACCACCCGCACGCGACGCATTCGAGCCCAGCGCATCGGTGGCTTGGCTTTCATCCCGTTCATTTCCCTCTTGCTGTGGCACGCGCTGGACCATGAAGTGCGTTTGTTCTGGGCTTCCTTCTCCGGCTTTGCCATCGCCTTTCTCGGTATCGCCTCGTTTTCACGAATGCGCCGCTTGGCTCTGCGCGAGGCACGCCTGGAGTTTGCCGAGTACTACTTCCTGTTTCCGCTCTTCCTGAGCATCACCTTGCTACAGGTGGCGGGCTTCTTCGATCAATTGCAGACGCTTTTGAAGCACGGCATCGATGTCCTCGGCACCTCGCACGTCGCCTGGATTCAGTTTGCTGCTGCCACTGGCCTGTCGGCGATTCTCGACAACAACGTGGTTGCCGATTTTGCCGCGCGCGCCCTGCATGGACTACCTATCGACTGGATGCACTTCTTCGCCATGGCGCAAATTGCCGGCTATGCGTTGGGAGGTTGTTGGACGCACGTCGGCTGTGCCCAGTCCGTGGTGGCTTACGCCTTTGTGCGGCGTAACATCGACGTGCATTACACCCCGTTTCAGTGGATCGCCTTGATGACACCAATTCTTTCGGCCCTGTTCGTGGTGCTCTCGGCGGCTGTGTACTTGGTCGGGTATCTGGCGGGATAGGAGGCAAGCATGCAAGCAGCCGCGATGGCCGAGCCATCCCCTTCCGAGTACAGCCTGGCACCGTTAGCGGGGCACAGCTTGCCTCTGGTAATCCACGCCGGCCCGTCTCCGGGCGTGGAGGAACTATGTGCGTGGATGCGTCGTAACGACAACTGGCTGCAGGCGCAGTTGTTGCGGTATGGCGCGCTGCTCTTTCGTGGCTTCGCTGTCGACGGACCCGAAGCTTTCGAGCGCATTGCGCGCTGCATCAACAACGACCTCAAGAACAACTATCTAGGAACGTCGCCGCGCGACGCGCTGACCGACTACGTGTTCTCGGCGAGCGAACTCCCCGGGTACTACCCCATCCCGCAGCATTGCGAGATGAGTTTCACCGCCAACCCGCCAACCCACTTGTTCTTCTCTTGTCTGGTTGAGCCCGGTGCCGACATGGGGGAGACGCCGCTGGTGGACTTCCGCGTCGTCTGGCGTCAGCTCGATGCCGATGTACGCGAGCGCTTTCAAAAGCGCGGAATCCGCATCGTGCGCAACTACAGCGGCCCGCAAGGCGGCAGTAAGCTCGATCTTCTCAAGCTCAAGCGTTGGGACGAAATGTTCCTGACTACCGACAAGGCCGAGGTCGAGCGCCAATGCGTCAACGAAGGGTTCGAAGCCCAATGGGTTGCCGACGACGGCCTGCGCCTGGTGAGCACGCAGCCGATCTTCCGCGACCATCCGCAGACCGGCGAACGGGCTTGGCACAACCACACCCAAGTCTTTCACTTGTCGGCGGCTCCCGGCGAGTATCAGCACATCTACGAGAAACGTCCGACCTGGACGAACTGGGGGTTGCTACAGTTTTCGCGACTATTGGTGGCTTTCCATCGCGCCACGCGATCGTCTGAAGAGCAATCCATGCACTGTACGCACCTCGACGGCAGCGAGATCGACGACGCCGACATGGCCCACGTCCGCTCGGTGATTTGGAACAACATGGTGGTCAATCCGTGGCAGCGCGGCGATGTCGTCGCCATTGACAACTACTCGGTTGCCCACGGCCGCTTACCCTACGAAGGCCCGCGCCAAGTCATCGTCGCCTGGGCATAGCCACACTCGGGTCAAAGCCCAGCCTCGCGTGGGCCTGCAAACGGCTTTGCACGCCAATTCCGGGGATTTGTGTGTGCTCTCCTCTTGTTCGCCATGCCGCGTACCGGTAACCCTGCTCGCCATCACGCCTGGAGGAATCGTATGCGCGGTTTGATGATGGACTATCCGTTGACGCTGACTCACTTTCTCGACCGAGCCCGGCGGTTGCATGCCGACAAGGAGATTCTCTCGCGTAGCTCCGCTGGGGTGCAGCGGTTGTCCTATGCAGAGAGCTACGCGCGCATTTGCCGCCTGGCCAACGGGCTACGTGGGCTGGGGGTTCAGTCGGGCGATCGCGTTGCCACCTTTGCTTGGAATTCGCACCGGCACTTCGAGCTGTACTTCGCTGTGCCCTGTAGTGGCGCTGTCTTGCACACGCTGAACATTCGTCTGTTTCCGGAGCAGATCGAGTTCATCGTCAACCATGCACAAGACTCGGTGATCTTTGTCGACGACACATTGTTGGCTGCCCTGGAGCCGCTGGCGGCAAGGTTCAAGACGGTGCGTGCGTTTGTTGTCATGGGCGACGGTCCGCTGCCTGCTTCTTCGTTGCAGCCGCTGCTGCGCTACGAGGATCTGCTGGCGGATGCGAAGCCGGAGTACGAGTTCCCGCGTCTCGACGAGAATAGCGCTGCCATTGCCTGTTACACCTCGGGGACAACCGGCAATCCCAAAGGCGTGATCTACAGCCATCGTGCCTTGTTTCTGCAAAGCCTATCGCAAGCCTCGGCCGATTCCTTTGGCTTGTGCGAGGCAGACGTGGTCATGCCGGTAGTGCCGATGTTTCACGCCAATGCGTGGGGCCTGCCGTTTTCATCGACCATGGTCGGCGCCAGTCAGGTGTATCCTGGCACCCAACCAACACCGGCGGACATTGGGCGTCTCGTGCAGGACTTGAGAATTACGGTGACTGGTGGAGTGCCCACGGTTCTCATTGGTTTGCTCGCCGCAATGGAGCAGGAGAAGTTCGATCTCAGCAGTCTGCGTTGTGTCCCCTGCGGCGGCTCGGCGGTGCCGGAGAGTCTGTTGGAGAAATACGATCAGCTTGGCGTGACGGTGGTGCAGGCTTGGGGCATGACCGAGACGGCGCCGCTGGCCACGGTGTGCCGCCCACGTGTCGCGATGCGGAACTGGAGCGCGGCGCAGCAACGTGCCGCGCGCGCCAAGCAGGGACCTCCGGTTCCCGGGGTCGATCTGCGTATCGTCGACGAGGCGGGGAAGGAGCTGCCGTGGGACGGCAAGACGGTCGGCGAACTCGAGGTGCGTGGTCCCTGGGTGGTCGGCGAGTACTACAACGACGAACGTTCGGCAGCGGCCTTTCACGACGGTTGGTTTCGTACCGGAGACATCTGCACGATCGACGACAAGGGATTCGTGCACATCACCGATCGTCTGAAGGATGTCATCAAGAGTGGCGGCGAATGGATCTCCAGCGTCGAGATTGAAAACGAGATCATGGCTCATCCCAAGGTCTTGGAAGCAGGTGTGGTTGGCTTGGCGCATCCACGTTGGCAGGAGCGTCCGCTTGCCTGTGTCGTCGTCAAGCCAGGGCAGACGCTTACCAAGGAAGAAGTGATGGCGCACTTGCAGGCGCGGGTAGCCAAGTGGCAGCTTCCGGGCGACATCGTTTTCGTCGATGCTCTGCCGAAGACCAGTGTCGGCAAGATTGCCAAGCGCGATCTGCGCGCACGTTTCCAAGACTACAACTGGCCGAGCTGAGACCCGGATCCGGCGCTAGCGCCGGATCCGGAGGTGCCCGGTGCGCCGGTTTGCCGG
>CAZGSN010000007.1:0-2926 GCA_964528465.1 uncultured Binatia bacterium (SeqCode) | reverse complement strand
GGGGGTTCCCTGGGGGGCGCGTGGTACCCAGTGACCATTTTTTGTCGTTCCCCGGCTCCGCCTTTCTTATCTTCCCGTCCCCCGGCCCCCGCCTGGCAACGCCAGGTCTTCGAGGCTCGGCCTCGAGCACAGCACCAGGGACCCCAGCACCGAGTCTCAAAACATATCGGGACGCAGCAGGGCGTCGGTGCCGCCATCGGCAAACAGTACGCTGCCGCAACAAAACGAAGACGCCGGGCCAAGCAGAAAAGCAATCGCCTCGGCGATCTGTTGTGGACTGCCGAACTGGCCCATGGGGATCGGGAAGCTACGGATGGCAGACCCTAGCAACGGATGATCGAGCCCACGTTGTAACAACGGTGTAGCCACGGCACCGGGGGCAACGGCATTGAGGCGAATCCCGAGCCCAGCCCATGACGCGCTCGGCGCCTGGCGCCGCACCCAGCGGGCGAGGGCAAGCTTGGTCGCTCCATACACTTGCGGTCCGCTGAGCTTGTTCGCCAACTCAATGGCAGCGGCTTCGTCGCCCCGGAGGCAGGCTTCCGCCAAGTCCTGATCGCTGCTCGGCAGGGGCGCCGAGTTGGACGACACGGCTACAGCGGCAGCCCCCGGGCGAGCCACCATCGCTGGTTGCAGACTTTCCAAAACATGCTGGGCTCCGAAATAATTGAGCGCCACGATGAGCCCGGTGGATGGCGCTTCCGGGCCTACCCCTGCACAGGCAACGAGCCCGTCGATCTGCCGGTTAGTGATGTCGAGGACACGATCTACCGCTTCGCTGCGTCCGTTCGTTTCGGCAAGATCGGCAAGGATCTCGGCATCACGCAGATCGATTCCGATCACACGGTGGCCCTGACCTTCCAAAAGCTGGTGTGTGGCCGCACCGATACCCGAGGCGCTACCGCTGATGACAATGGTTCCCATAGGTGGGCCAATTACCGCGCCTACTTTGCGAGCACAACGTAGTTGTTCCCCAAATTCCTCTGCACTATGAGTGCAGGCCGCTTGTGCGCATCGGCCGTGATCATCACTGGCGCCGGGCATTAGGCACAACCGCGAAAGGGAAACCCATGTTGAAGAAGATTCACCACATCGGCATCGTCGTTCGTAGCCTGGAAGAGGCCTACAAGTTCTACCGCGACACCCTTGGCCTGCACGTGCACGCAGAGGCGACGGTGCTCGACCAAGGCGTCAAAGCGGCGCTTCTCACCATCGGTATCAGCGAGATCGAGCTGCTCGAGCCCATCAATAACAACGGCGGTGTCGGCAAGTTCCTCGAGCGGCGCGGCGAGGGCCTGCACCACATTTGCTTCGAAAGTGACGACGTGGAAGCGGAGCTGGCAGCCACCAAGGCCAAGGGCGTCGATCTCATTGATCAAGCACCCCGCCCCGGGCTCGCCGGTAGGATCTGCTTCTTGCACCCCCGCGCCAACAACGGCGTACTCGTCGAGTATGCACAACCGGGTGGTGGCGTAGAGGCCTCTGCCCCGGCCGCGGCGGGACCGGCGCACGAGCCTGTGGCCGAGAAGATTGATCACGTCGCGATTGCGGTGAAGGACCTCGACGCGGCGGTACGCACGTTCACCAGCAACTTTGGCTTTCCCATCGAACGCTCCGGGGAAGTCCCGGCCTTGCAGATCAAGCGTGCCTTTCTGGCAATCGGCGATGCTTGGTTGGAGCTGTTCCAGCCGCTCAGCGACGAGAACCCGGCGGCGAAGTTCATCGCCGAACGCGGCGAGGGCATGTATATCCTGTCGCTCGAGGTCAACGATCTCGATGCCGCCTGCCAGCACCTCAGCAAGCATGACATTCCCGTCAAGGTGCAGACGGTGCCCAACGGACCGCGCCTCGGATTCATCAGCCCCAAACGCACGCACGGTGTCTTGCTGCAGCTCATCCAGCACCCGTAAGCGCTACGTGGAAAGGGGCTGACATGGGCAGGCTAGAGGGAAAGGTCGCCCTGATCACGGGATCTTCGCGCGGTATCGGACGTGGCATTGCCATGGAGATGGCGCGGGAAGGCGCCGACGTGATCATCAACTACCGGCGGGACGCTGCTGCGGCGGAAGCTGTGGTGCAGGCGATTCGCGAACTTGGCCGTGTGGCGCTTGCCGTGCAAGCCGATGTTGGAGAATGGGCCGCGGTGCAGGGATTGGTGGAAGAGGGTTTGCGGCAGTTTGGTCGTATCGATGTTGTGGTCGCAAACTCCGGCATTGCCTCGCGCGTGCAAAGCGTGTGGGACTTCGACCTCGAGGCCTATCACCGCGTGATCAACACCAACTTGCACGGCGCCTTCTACACCTGCAAGGCAACCGCCAAGCACCTCGTTGATCGCGGCTCCGGCAGTATCATTCTCATCTCGTCGATTGGAGCCGACGCCTGTGCCCCGATGGGGGCTCCGTATTACGTCTCGAAGGCAGCCGTCAACGCCCTCACCAAATGCCTAGCCAAGGAATGCGCCCCAGCCGGAGTGCGGGTGAATTGCATTGCCCCCGGCTTAGTAATGTCCGATATGGGAGAACGCGTCGTGCAGCTCTACGGCAAAGAGGTGATTCACAGCATCCCGCTCGGCCGTGGTGGCACCCCGGAAGACATCGGCCGTGCTGCCGTGTTTCTCGCCAGCGACGACGCCAGCTTCATCACCGGCAAGATCCTCCGCGTCGATGGCGGCGCCTGGATGTAAGAATTGGGTGCTGGAGTGCTGAGGTGCGAGGTGCTGAGGTGCGGCGGTTGGGGGTGCTGAAGTGTTGCCGTGCGGGGTGCCGTGGCGTGAAGCCGATGAGGTTGTGCGAGGTTGTCTGGATCTGATCGTGGCCGCGATGCAAGGCCGACCGCTCGGCGAGCCACCTGCTCAGCTCAGCGCGCGAATCGGCGATTGGGCCGCGGCGGGTGTGCCACTCGAAGCCGTGCAACAAGCCACCCACTC
>CAZGSN010000006.1:0-3243 GCA_964528465.1 uncultured Binatia bacterium (SeqCode) | reverse complement strand
AGGCAGTCCATGGCAACGCGCCAGCGTTCGGATTCAAGGCGTTCTTCTCGAGTCCCAAGGCCATTCTCTTCGCAGTCAGTATGGCCTTCTAATCGACTCCCGACACCGTTTTTCCGCTACTACTCGACTCCCGACACCGTTTTTTCGCGCGGCGGCGGGCGTCGAAGAGGTGCAGGCTGCTGCGGTGCAAGGGGTCGGTCTGGGCGATGAGGTTGCCCACGGCGTCGTAGCCACTCGTGTGGGTGAGGCGGGTGGTTTCGTTGAGAACCTCATCGATGGCGGTGAGTAAACCATCGAGACCACTGCCCGGAACACCGCAGCTGTATCGAGTGACAAGGCCGACGGGGAAATCATTCAAGGCGTCGTTTTTCGACAGCCGACCCATTACCTGCGCACTGCAATTCAATACCCGCGCGCGCCACCAGGCGCTCGGCATTGCTTTAGCGCGTGAGCCAATCGACTTCTTCTTCCCAGATGCGTGGCCGTGCCTGGGTCGCCCGAAAGGAACAAGTCAAACAGGTCGTGCGAGAAACTTCTTGACAGCATAATATACGACATTCGTATAATACGCTCAGCCGATTGCCGAATCGGCATTATCATGGCCGCAACGCCTTGGAGATACGCCTGTGCCGAAACGAAAGATAGAAGTTATGGAAAGTTTTGGCCCACGTCTGGCGCAACTGCGTAAGGCCGCCGGTTACACCCAGGTCGAGCTCGCCGCTGAGTTGGGCATTACGCAGCGCATGGTGGCCTACTACGAAGCGCCGGAGGCCAATCCGCCCGCGCATCTGCTGCCGCACCTGACACAAGTGCTGGGTATCAGCGTGGACGTGCTGCTCGGGCTCGCGCACCCGCGACGACCGAAGAAGCTCGCGGTCAATCGGTTGGAGCGCCAGTTAATAGAAATCGAGCAGCTTGACCCGAAGGCCAAGCGCCAGATCACGCAGCTGCTCGATACCTTCATCGAGCGCGAGAAGCTCAAGCAGCGCGTGCGCGCGCAGCAAACCGCTTAGAGGAATGCGATGCAAACCCTGAATATCAAACTGCAACTGCCCGATGGCCTCGCGCAGGAGGCCGGGCGCATGGGGCTGTTGGAGCCGGCCAACTTACAGACGCTATTGCGCGAGGCGGTGCGCACTCAACGCATTGCGCGTCTGACCGAGGCACGTAAGCGCATCGCCGCCGCCGGTGTGACGCCGCTGACCATGGATGAAATCAACGCCGAGATCGCCGCCGAGCGCACTGAGCAACGCAGCAAGTCCGCCCGCTGATGCGCCTGGTGCTCGACACCAACGTCGTTGCCTCGGTCGGGTTATGGGACGGCGCGCCAGCGAGCTTGCTCGATGACGCAGAGGCCGGCGACGTGGACCTGTGTACCAGTCGGCATTTACTGGCCGAACTGGCGCGTATTCTGCGCCGCGCTAAATTCTCCAAGGCCATCGCCGCTAGCGGCTTTACGCGAGAGGAGCTGGTGCTCGGCTATGCGGAACTGGCCACACTCTGCGAGCCGGCCGGCATTGCGCCCACCGTGCGCTCCGATCCTGACGACGATCACGTGCTCGCCTGCGCGCTTGCCGCGGCCGCTGACACCATCGTCTCCGGCGACGTGCATCTCTTAAACCTCGCGCACTATCACGGCATCGCCATTATCAACCCCGCCGCGGCCATCAACATCGTCACCGGCTAAGTGGCGAGGCGGAAATATTCGACGCTCACCTGAACAAAAATATTCGAGCACGGCCCCTTATCGCTACGGGGTGCCGACCAAGCGGCTCAACGAGCAGGTCAAGCGCAACGCGGAGCGTTTTCCGGGGGACTTCATGTTCCGGCTCACCGCCGAGGAAACGATGGCGCTGAACCGGTCGCAATTTGCGACCGGTGCCCAGAAGCACCGCGATCCGCGTTTTGCGCCCTTCGCCTTCACGGAACACGGCGCGATGATGGCCGGCTTCATGCTCAACAGCCCCCATGCGGTCGAGGTGTCGATCTACGTGGTGCGCGCCTTCGTGCAGCTGCGTGAGCTGCTCGCCGGCCACAAGGAGCTGGCCAAGCGACTCGATCAACTGGAAGCACGCATGGAGAGAAAGCTCCTGACTCACGACCAGGCCATCGCCGGCATCCTCGATGCCCTCCGCCAGCTCATGGCGCCACCACCAGCACCGAAGAAACGCCCCATCGGCTTCGTCACCGGCGAGGAAAAGAAGTAGCCGCCTCTCAGAAATAATCCGACCACGGCCCCTTATTCCCATGAGGGAGCTCGGAACGCGGCTTCGCAGCGGGGGAGGCGCGATAGCGGAGAGATTTAATGCGAGGCGCGTTTGATCTGATTTAATCGACTCCCGACACCGTTTTCCGTTTTCCACTCGTTTTCCACTGACACCGTTTTCCACTGAAAATATTCGACCACGGCCCCTTATTGCGCTGGTTGCCCTGGTTGCCCTGGTTGCCTCCCCTTTCCTCGCAGGTGTTCTTCCACCCTGATCACGAGGCGCTCTTCGTCCGGTCCAAGCCTCCCTTCGCGCTGTAGGCCTAAGAGCAGGGTAGCGTCAATCCTCAGCCCTTCGCGGGCATAACGAGCCGCCTCTTCAGGGCTCCCGGCCTCTATCCGTTCCAGCAGTAACAATTTCCACCTCGCGCCGGTAATGAGCTCTGTATTGGACACGATCTCAACCAGGCGAGCCTGTCGGTAGGAGCTAACGAGATACCCAGAGCCAAAGCACAGCAGCCCTCCGGTCACGAACAAGATGCCCTGCAGGACTCTAGTCACGCTGGCACCACCTCAACAGGCTTTGAGGGGCGCACGCATGCTTGTGGCTCGCATTCCGGACCTGGAGTGAGCCCGGGGCAGCCAGTTACAACGTGGCGCCAGCAGGTAACGCAAGCCACCTTTCTGGCCGCATCCCACGTTTGCAAGCTACAACGTTCGAGTGCCCGGCGTGCAGTTTCGAAGCACTGCGTTTCAGTCAAACAAGGGTCCGGCTGCGGGCGCCGACCAATTAATCTACACGCAAGCAACGGATCACCATGGGACTGTAGTCCGAATGAGTCACTCGACGAATTTGGGCCGCTTCCCACATACGCGTAGGCATTGATGCCGCCGCCTAACCCAATCGGATCACTTTGCACATACCTGCCTATCCCCGGCTCATAATCCCTAAAGTAGTTGTAATGCATCCCCGTCTCGGCATCGAAATACTGCCCCGGGAATCGGAAGTTGTTAGTCACGGTTGAAGCCGCATCCAC
>CAZGSN010000005.1:0-1938 GCA_964528465.1 uncultured Binatia bacterium (SeqCode) | reverse complement strand
ATCGCAAAGCCCTCGCAACAGGGTGAACGCGGTTATGGCTGGCTGGTGGGTGGACGCCCGCCGGTCGGCCCGGTTATAGGCACAGTCATTTTGGCTTTGGGGCGCGGAAAACGCAAGAAAAGGTGAAAAAGTGCAGTCCAGAGGCATGGAAATCCACCTGAACGCCGACGAATCCATCCTGGCTGAAGGGCTCAAGCGAGTCATCAAGAAACTGAAGCGGCTGTTCGTTGGTCGGCCAGAGAAGAAGCACTTCCTGAAGCCGGATTGGCGCAGTCGGCAAGCCAGCCGGAAGGAGGCGAACCATGAAAGTTGAGCTCGGCGATTTGCTGGTTTACCAGTGTGAGCATTGGCTGGCGTCTGGGCAGCGAACGCAGATGGAAAAATGCTTGCGGGAGTTGTTTCCACAGGCAGTGATCATCGTCCTGGATGGCGGCGCAAAGCTGTCCGTCTTCAGCGGCGTAAACGTCAACAAGGAGCCTGAGCTGCCAGCGGAATCGGTTGAGTCGCTTCGGCGATGGGCGAAGGCTGAGATTGACAAGGAGCTTCAGGTGGCGGAATCGGAGGTGGGAGAATGAGGGTCGGACTTATGGAGGTCACGGCTGACGCCTTGCTGGAGCTGTTGAAGCTTCCCAGAGGCACACGCATCGTCGACATGCGGTCAACAAAGTTTGAGCGTGCCGTTGGGCCATGCGGTCCGTCACTGGAGTTGATTATCGAGTCGGACGAATTGCCTGAAATTACTGAAGGATGTCCAGTGCCGATTGTGAATCCGCTGTGGGAAGAGCGGTTTCACTCGACCACACATTTCGTCGGATGGCGCTAATGCCCACCAAGCCTAAGACCCACAACCCACTGCCACCCTACCTACAGGCCAAGCTCACCAAGCAGCGAGAGGCGGATAGGGAGCGGCGGCGGAGGGAGTATGAGAAGCGACCGGAACGGAAGGCGGACAATGCGTTCTACAAGACGGCGAGGTGGATTGCGTTTCGGAAGTACCTCGTGTCAAAGCCAGAATTTGCCCTGTGTGCTGAATGCAAGATGCAGGGAATAATTACACCGACGACGCAGATTGACCATATCAAACCGAGGAAGGATTTTCCTGAGCTGGCTTGGGATGAGGACAATTTGCAAGGTCTATGCCTTAGTCATCATCGGGCAAAAACGAATCGAGGGGAATGAATGCAAGCGGCATCAGTGTGTGATTGTGGAGCGGTCATTCCTAAGCCTCCGAGAGGCCCTTCATCGAAGATGTGCAACAAATGTCGCATTGCATCTGGGCATTGGGTGTGGTCGGAGAAAAGGAAGGTTTGGGATTACTTGTATGAACCGCAGATCAACAATGTTGCGACATGCAAGGCGTGCGGGTGCGAGTTCAGTCGAGTCGGTGTTGCGAGAAAGCGTTGTGGCGCATGCGTCAGCAAGTCCAGGCTGAAAAAGGCTGACTGTCTACACTGCGGCAAAGCGTATCCAGCAAGCAGCGCGAACAAAGGTTACTGCTCACCACAATGTGCGAACGAAGGAAATAGCAGCCGCATCGGTTGGCTTGTGTGTTGCTGTGGAGAAGTGTTCGTTGGTCAAGTGGCTAGGAAGCCTGGTAAGTGCTGGGCGTGCAGGAAGCAGGCAAGGCGAGTCAATGACTGCGTTTGCAACTCAAGACGAAGAGCGAGACAGGCAGCGGCAGAATATGAATCGGTGAACCGCATCGACGTATTCGAGCGAGATGGCTGGGTCTGTCAGCTATGCGGCGAGCCGACTGACCGTGAGGCGATGACCAGAACTGCTATGTCAGCAACCTTAGATCACATCATTCCTGTGTCGAAAGGTGGGCCGCACACGATGGCTAATCTGCAATGTGCGCATTGGGTATGCAACATGAGGAAGGCCAGCACCATCCAGGGGGAGGGGGTGGGCGAGACCTACAGGCCACAGCCTCGGGTA
>CAZGSN010000004.1:0-6106 GCA_964528465.1 uncultured Binatia bacterium (SeqCode) | reverse complement strand
ATCAACCTAATCCCCTGCCCGAAGGCCGCGTTGTGCATGCGGAACAGGGGTCCGGCACACGTAGCAGCAGTGCACTGGCAGCCTGGGGCGATGGGCCTCGGCAGCGTCCAACAGGCGAAATCGTCATCCCTAAGTAACGCTCACGTAACATTCTGGTGATAATTCTGTCGTGTTCCGTCGCCGTCGGTTTTTCCCCGGCGGCGGCGGTTTGTGGTTCCCACAGGGCAGGAGGTTATCCGGGTGAAAACGAAGCTTTGGCGTGGCGGGATTGCGCTCGTGTTGCTGGTAACATGCGGGAGCCCGCTGCACGTGCGGGCTGAGGAGCAAGCCAGCGACAAGGGCATGCAGCAGCTCCTCCAGATTCTACACAAACGCGGCTCGATCTCGGATCAGGAGTACGAAGAGCTCAGGGGTTTGTCGAAGCAACCGCCTGCCTCGGCAGCCCCGGCGGCAGCCCCGGCGGCTGCACCTGTAGCGGCGCCGGCGACCCTACCGGCTGCCCCGGCCCCGGCAGCAACCGGAACCGAGAAGCACGGCGAGGAGAAGCCCAAAGTAGAGGAAGCCAAGAAGCCCACTCCTTGGTACGACAAGCTGGGCATCCGCGGTTACGTGCAGGTTCGCCACCACTCCATCCTCTCGCAGCACGATGCGGATCTCAACGTGCCGGCCGACCGTTCTGTCAGCGACACCGACACCTTCCTGATCCGCCGTGGTCGCGTGATTCTGTTTGGCGACGTCAGTGAGCATCTGTACCTGTACGCGCAGACCGACATGAACGCGTCGCCTACAAGCGGCGACTTCTCCTTGCAGATGCGCGATCTGTATGCCGACATTGCTGTGGACGCGGCGAAAGAGTTTCGCTTCCGGGTGGGGCAATCCAAGATTCCCTTTGGATGGGTAAACCTCCAGTCGAGTCAAAACCGCGCGCCCGTAGAGCGTCCCGACGCCATCAACAGCGCTGCCGAAGGCGAACGTGACATTGGCGCCTTCTTCTACTGGGCGCCGGCGGCGATTCGCGCGCGCTTTCGGACCTTGGTTTCCACTGGCCTGCGTGGCTCGGGGGACTATGGAGTATTCGGCTTTGGCGCCTACTCCGGACAAGGCCCCAATCGCCAAGACCTCAATGGCGATCCCCACTACGTCGCACGCTTGTCCTACCCATTCCAACTTCCCAACGGCCAGTTCGTCGAGCTCGGGGCTCAGGCATACACCGGGCGCTTTGTCGTCAAGACCGAAGCGATCACCCTCAACAAAGATACCAAAATTACACCGGACCAACGTAAGGACGGTATCGCCGATGAGCGCATCGGCGCCACCTTTGTCTGGTACCCGCAACCGTTCGGAATCGAGGCGGAATGGAACTTTGGGCGCGGCCCGCAGATCAGCGATGACTACACACATATCCAGTCGCGCGCGCTGTAAGGCGGTTACGTACAGGCTTCGTATCGCTTCCAAAATCTCCGCCTAGCGGATTACGAGCTGGGCGAAGCCACGCCGTTCACGCGCTGGAACTTCTATGACGGTGGTCGCAAGTTCGGCACCAACGCCGGCCCCGATTTGGTCAACGAAATCGATGTTGGCACCGAATGGCAGCCCTTCCCCGCACTCGAATTGCTTCTGTCCTACACGCCGACGTTCACCCGCACCAACACCAAAACGTTCCAAAGAACCGAGAACGCGCAGCGCATCGGCGTACAGTTGCAGTTCAACTATTGAGCCCGCCATCACTGGCTGGCTCTCGACCTCGCGGCATCGGCGAAGCTCTCTACCGGTCGTCCTATGAGACGAATCCTCGATACTCGCAAACAGTGGAGACGCCCCTTCGACGCCGCATAGCGCGGCCTCGTGGCCGCAACCAAAGCTTGAAGGGCCGGAGCGGGCCGCGCAGGCTGTAGGCTGTAGGCTGTAGACCGTAGGCTGTAGGTCGGAGGAACAAAGAGATTGGAGAAGCTACTCCTCCACGCTGACGCATCGCATTGAGAATCTCAGAGTTCCTGATCTCGCGATGCGCAAGTACCAAGAAAGACTCAATTCAACCGACACCACGCGGATTCTGTAATGATCCCGATAGGGCTGAGGTTGATTCGGAACGAGGAACGAAACCATGAAGAACATGAAGTTCATGAAGAACAATTGCCGGTTGGTACTTCTTTTCCCGACTTCATGACCTTCATGCGGGAGATAGTAGATCAGGACAGGCGCGCCCTCGCGGCGCATCTGCCGGATTGGCTACCTGATCGAATTGGCAGGCGAAGCCGGCTCCGCCTGAGAACGAGGTATCTACTGAGTCCGGTATCAAGGGCTCTCGACCTTGCGGCATCGTCGATGTACTTGCTGCGCTCACTGCCATAGGCGGAGCAGCAGTTACATTAGGAGGTCGGCATGGGTTGCTTTGATGGGCGCGTAGGTTTTGTCACCGGTGGGGGGAGCGGCATCGGCTTGGCGTGTGCCAAGGCAATCGTCGACGGTGGTGGCCGTGTCATGCTTGGCGGGCGGCGTACCGACGTTCTCGACGCGGCAGCTCGGGGGTTGGGGGAGCGCGCCGCTTGGGTCGCTTGTGATGTCACCAAGGACGAGTCTGTCGATGCTGCCGTTGCCGCAGCCTTGGAGCGCTTTGGCGCCTTGCACCTCGCGGTGAACTCAGCGGGTATGGGATCCATCGGCACAGTAACCAATGCCAGCACGTTCGATTTCGCCATGACCATCGACACCAATCTCACCGGCGTCTTTCGCAGCATGCGTGCCGAGGCACGCGCCATGAAAGCGGCAGGCGGCGGCAGCATCGTCAACATCAGCTCGATCGCGGCAGCACTCACCCACCGAGCCATGACCGCCTACTGCGCTTCGAAGGCCGCGGTGAACATGCTCACCCGCTGTGCTGCCGATGACCTTGGTCAGTTCGGAATTCGCGTCAACGCCGTCATGCCTGGCATTGTCGATACCGACCTCGCCGTACCGCTCACCGCCAGCCCTGAAGCCCGCGCCGACTATCTGGAGTGCATGCCCATTGCGCGCATCGGCACACCGGGAGACGTAGCCGCGATTGTTGCGTTTCTTCTCAGCGATGCGGCGGGATGGATCACCGGACAATGCCTCGGCGTAGACGGTGGCCATACGCTGCGGCGAGGTCCCAATCTGGTCGAAATGTTCCGGCCCTTCCTGCCCCCGGAATAGGTCTGGTGTCGTTCTTTCGTCCTTTGCCTGCCCTTGAGCCACGCACCGAGGCCTTTTGGCGTGCGTGCCGTGCGGGGCGTTTGGAGCTGACTCGTTGCCGGCCGTGCAACTACTTCATTCACCCGTCGAAGCCGCTGTGTCCGCGGTGTCGCGGACGTGATCTCGACACTGCGGAACTCAGCGGACGCGGTCGCGTCTACAGCCATACCGTCAATCACAAGGCGTGGTACCCGGGCCAAGATGTTCCCTACACGATCGCGTTGGTCGAGTTGATCGAGCAACCCGGCCTGCGGCTGATGACGAATATCGTCGACTGCCCCGTCGAGCAGGTCTGCATTGGCATGCCGGTGCGTGTGCGCTTTGCGATCCTCAACGACGACATTGCTCTGCCTCTGTTTGTGCCCGAGGAGATGCCATGAGAGAGACGCTCGAACGTCGTGCCGTTCTCTCCGGGGTTGGACAATCTGCCATTGGCCGGCGGCTGATGCGCGAAGAACTCGACCTGACTTGTGAGGCAGCTCTAGCGGCGATCGAAGATGCGGGCTTGCGTGTCGACGACATCGACGGCATCGCCGCCTACCCGGGGCCGATGCCCGGCCCGCCGGGGTTTGCCGGACCTGGCGTGTATGAAGTGCAGGATGCCTTGGGCATCGACTTGCGCTGGCATCTGTCGGGCCTGGAAGGTCCGGCACAGATTTCGCCCATCATCCACGCCGCTTTGGCGGTCGCGGCTGGCTTGTGCCGGCACGCTCTGGTCTATCGTACCGTCACCGAGGCCACTGCTTCGGCGGGCACCGGCCGGCGTGGTATCGGCAGCGGCTCCGCGGAGATTGCTGGCTTTGCGGCATTCTTCATTCCCTTTGGGGCCATGTCGGCAGCCAATTGGCTGGCCCTGTACGCACGCCGCCACATGCATGAGTTCGGCACCAAGCGCGAACATCTCGGCATCATCGCCACGACGGCGCGGCAGCACGCGCAGCGCAATCCCCAGGCGGTGTATCGCGACCCCATGACGATGGAGGACTACCTCTCGGCGCGCATGATCAGTGAGCCGTTTGGCTTGTACGACTGCGATGCGCCAGTCGATGGATCAACGGCCATAGTCGTCTCACCGCTGGAAGCCGCAGGCGACCTGCGACAGCCAGCGGTGCGCATCAACGCCGTCGGTACGGCTCTACACAAGAGGCCCTTGTGGGATCAGTGGGGCGACCTAACCACCATGGCGGCCCGCGACGCTGCGGCCCACATGTGGTCGCGCACGGAACTCAAACCGTCCGATGTCGATACGGCCCAGCTCTACGACGGCTTCTCTTTTCTTGCCCTCGCTTGGATCGAGGCTCTGGGATTCTGCGGCAAGGGCGAAGGCGGACCCTTCGTCGAGAACGGACGCATAGCTCTCGGCGGCGAACTGCCCATGAATACATGGGGCGGCCAACTCTCCGGCGGTCGCTTGCACGGTTTCGGCTTCGTTGCGGAAGCCATGCGCCAACTGCGCGGCCAATGCGGGAACCGTCAGGTGCCTGATTGCGAGGTCGCTGCCGTCGGAGTGGGCGGCGGCCCGGTTGCCGGCTGCATGCTGCTGACCAGGTAGAGCGTCGTGAAACGGCCATCCGCGAGAGCCAATGGCGCGGATGGATCTGAGCACTCGCCTGACGACGGTGTTGCCGAGTGACCGCCAAGAATCCAAGCAAGCTTCCTGCGCGTAGTACTACAGGCAAGCGCCAGCAAATGGTAGGAGCGCGCGCTTGGCTCTGACGTAAGAGTCGTTTCGCCGGGTAAGGAAGGAACGGAGGGGGGCAAGTCGGATCGGCAGAACCTCAACCTCGAGTACAACTATGCGCCGAACGCCACCGACGAATGGCAGGCTCAAGTCTGGGCGAGCCGCTACTCCCTCCGCCTCTATTCCAACTTTTCGTTCTTCCAGGACACGGGCCTGCGCTTCCGCCGCGACTCCCAAGGCGGAATCGTGGATAACTGTGCTGGCGTCAACCAGGGCCAAGAATGCCCCGTGGACACAGGCCAGGTCTACATTCCCGGGGACGGTACCACACAGGGCGACTCGCGCTTACTGTTTGGCGGCCGCCTCAAGTACTCGCGCAGTTGGCAAATGGCGGGTTTGCCGGGCAGAGTAGCGTAGGGCTGGAGACGCGGCGTGACGACATCCGCGTTGCCCTGCGGCGCCAAGTGCAACGCAGCAGCTTCTTCGCGGTGAACGATATCGGCATAGCGGAACAATCGGTCACCGGTTTCTTGCAGCACCACATCCACCTCAGCGAGTGGGCGCGTCTGGAAGCTGGCTTGCGTGGTGATGTGTACTTCTTCGACGCACGCGATCACTTGCCCAGTCAGGGCGCGGATGCCGATTTCGAAGCTGTACGGGTCAGCGGCAACAAGACTGAATCCATCGTCAGTCCGAAAGCGAGTCTCGTGCTTGGTCCCTTCTATGACTCCGAGGTGTACCTCAACTTCAGCAGCGGCTTCCATTCCAACGACGCACGCAGCGTCTTGCGCACCGGCCGCGACGGCTTGGTGCGCGCTCTAGGTTCCGAGGTGGGCATGCGCACGCGTCAACTCGATCGCTTGGATCTGGCCGCCGCGCTTTGGCTGATCGACTCGGATAGTGAGCTGACCTTTTCGGGAGACGGCGGTGACGTCGATGCCGATCTAGTCGATGGAGTATATCAAGCCGGCCCCGCAAGTCGCCGCTGGGGAGTCGACTTCGAGGCTCGCTACGAGATCCTGGCATGGCTGTATGCCGACTACGACCTCAGCCCGAAAACCTCAGTTGGGGTGGAAGTCAACTGGACGCGCGCTTCGAGACGCCGCCAAAATCCTTCGATACGCTTCGCTACTCAGGAGGCGGCTCCTCAGCGCGAACGGTTATTGGGATCGGCAAACAAACTTTCCGTTCGGCCTGAGGAGCGGCCATCTG
>CAZGSN010000003.1:0-7005 GCA_964528465.1 uncultured Binatia bacterium (SeqCode) | reverse complement strand
GCTCAGTCAACAAATTTTCCGTTCGGCCTGAGGAGCGGCCATCTGTCCAGGCCGCGTCTCGAAGGCCGTTCCCAGTGCCCTCGCGAGAACGTGAGTGATTGAACTGATGTTTTCGGGATAAAGAGACTGGGTGGTTCTTCTTGGGGGCGGAATTGATCAGCCACGGGCTCCTTCCCTACGACAGCTCGGCCCAGCCGATATCGCGGACGTGATCGATGAGGATTCGTCCGCCGCTGCCGTCGGGTTTGAAGATGGCGGCTTCGCCGAAGGCGAGCGAATCGAGGTCCTGACAATCACCGGTGACAAAACCGTGGCCGACGATGCCTGTGTTGGATCCCTCTGCGGGGGCCTCCGACACCAACGCGTCGCTGGCGTCGCAGCGACTAGCTTCGTCGTAGACCAAGAAGGTGATGTCCGGGCGTTGCTCGATGCTCACGCCGAAATTCATGAGCTGTGCCGTGGTCACCGTGCGGCAGAACTCGCTCGACAGCAAGCGCCCGATGGGTATCCCTTGCGCACGCACCGCGTTGCCGATCGCGGTTGCTTGCTCGACCCCGGTGGTACTGAGCTGGCGGGCGGTAGCGGTGTTGCAATCGCTGTCGCAGCTCTTCCACCAGCCGGGGCTCATCGTGGTTGCGGCATTGCCTAGCTCCGTACGATCGCTGCACGTCGTGGCAAAGCCGTGACGCCAGTGGATGACATAGCCCCCCGCCCGCAATACCTGCCGCAAGGTTGGCGTCAGCGTTGCCGCGCTGGGCTTGGTGTTGCACGTCGTCGCGTCGCAGGCATAGGCAGCGTAGTGGTAGGTGCGCCCCGTCAAGGCCGTGCTGGGGAGGAGCCCGCGCAAGCTTTCGCTGGCCGTGGTTGTGCTGCCGAGGAATACCACGCTGCTCTGTGGGTCGGTGGGACCCTGTGGCGGCGCGTTCAGGCGCCGTACAACACGCACCTGATTGTACCCGGAAGCGGGATCGGCGCCGATCCAATTCAGACGCACGACGTTGCCATCGACGGTTGCGGCAAGACCGGAGGGCGAATCCTGCGGCGTCAAGGTCGGGCTCGGCGTAGCAGTGGCTGTTGCACTGGCGGTCGGAGTCAACGTAGGTAAGCTCGAAAGGCTCTCCCACTGGTTGGCACTGACCCTTGCGACGAGTTCGCTGCCGCCGCTGCCGTTGGGTTTGAACACGGCAGCCTCGGCCCACGCCAGTTCCCCGAAAATGGCGCAAGGGCTGGGAAATCCGGCATGGCCGATCAGCGCGGTATTGGTCCCCGGCGCCGGTGGCTGGCTGACCAGTTCCTGCGAGTGTGCACAGCGATTGACCTCGTCGTACACGAAGAAGGTGATCTCTGGAACCTGCTCGATGGTAGGGCCAAGATTCATGAGTTCGGCCGTACCGACGTTACGGCAATATTCGCTCGACAACACACGGCCGAAAGGAACCCCGCGTCGCCGCAGTGCACTGCCGATGCTGGTTGCCTCAGTCACGCCGACGGCGTTGAGCTGGCGCGCGGTGGCAGTGGCGCAGGTAGCGTCGCAGCTCTTCCACCAATTCGGCGAGCTTGTGCTCTGTGCCGTCCCCAAGGACAGCTTGTCACTGCACACATCGGCAGAGGCATGGCGCCAGTGCACGACGTAGCCGCCAGCACGCAGGGCTTGGCCAAGGTCGAGGCTCACGGTGGTCGTGCTGGGGTTCAAGTTGCACTGCGTTTCCGAAGCGCAGCCGTAGGCGGCATAGTGATAGACGCGGGTTTCTATGGAGGTGCTGGGCAGCAAGCTTGCGACGCTATCGGCAGTCGCAGTCGCCGCTCCGCTGTAGACGAGGGTCGCATCCGGATCTGCTGGACCCGCCGGCGGAGCGTTGAGACGGCGCACGATGCGGACACTGGTGTTACCCGACGCGGGATTAGGGTTGGTCCAAGACAAGGCAATGATGGCACCGTTCACAGATGCGGAGAGGTCGGCGGGCGCGCCCACCGGGGTCAGTGTTGGCGTTGCTGTAGGTCGGGTGGGCGTAGGCGTAGCTGTTGCTGTCAGAGTTGGCGTTGTGGAGAAGGTCGATGTTGGCGTTGCGGTGTTGGTGCTGGTTGGGGAGTGCGTCGGCGAGTCGGTTACGGTTGGTGAGTGTGTTGCCGTGGGCGTGTTGGTGAAGGAAGGGCTCGGCGAGGCAGTTGACGTAGGAGTCGGAGTTGGAACCGGAGTACTGGTATCGGTGACGGTCGCGGACGGAGTGTGGCTTGCCGTTGGCGTTGGTGTGGAGGTGGGCGTCGCAGTTATCGTTACCGTCTCTGTTGCCGTGGAAGTAGGGGGGATTGCCGGCGTCTCGGTGACGGTGTTTGTTGCTGTTGGGGTCAGACTCGGCCGCAGCGTTGCCGAAGGTGAGGCAGATGGGGTGCGAGTCGGCACGATCGGGTCGTCGGAGACGCCGCTTTCACAGGCTGCCACAAGGCAGGCCAGCGCTAGCCCTGCGAAGCCACGAACCAACCCGCACGGGAGGCGCGTCCGCATGATTACCAACAGAGCAAGGTCACTTGGCCATCGCGGTGCATGCAGTCGGTTCCTGCATGCACGAGGGGACCCGGGCGATCGTCACGCTCAAGGTGGTGCAAGGGAATGGCGGAGGTATCAGGAACTTCGTTGTAAACGATCATCGTCGCGACGACGATGAAGGTGATGTACACGCCAAGCCCAATACCGGCGTACATGAATGCTTCCGCCGTGTCGGCGCGCGCCGGCACCGGCCGCAAAACCACCGCAGCCACCAGTGCACAGGCCACCAGCACGGCTACAACGCGTCGCATCCATAGTTCCCGAGTTCGTGATCCTCGCATCCCACTCTCCTTCCCTGTCCGTACCCGAAGGTCCCTACCATGTCTCGCACAAGAGTCCAGAATTGTCAGCCTCGATGTGCCGGGATGCGCTGTTCCTGATCGTGTCCAGATGCTTGCCTTCGCCGTCCACACCTGTGCATGATCCCTTCATCCTCAGGTCGCGTCTCCGCTGAGCACCCAAGCAATGATCTTCCTAGCTGATGGTCCCGATATCCCCGCCGATATTCTTGCCGCACGGGAAGAAGGCCGTCTTGTTTTAGTCTGCGGTGCCGGCATCTCGATGCCGCAGATGCCGTCCTTCGAGGGGCTGGTGGACCGTGTATTGGCGGAATTGGGCGTGGAGCCTACGGAGATAGAGAAAGTTGAAAAGCACCAGCAGAACTACGATCGGGTGCTCGGACTGCTTGAAGGTGAGGGGCGATTCTCTTCCGCGCTGGTGCGCCGGGCAGTTGCTCGTATCCTCAGGGTACCAGTCGACCCCGTGGTCGGAACACATGAGGCCATCCTTGATCTCTCTCGCGATCGAGAAGGCAAAATCCGACTCGTCACTACGAATTTCGACCATCTATTTGAGCACGCTGATCCCAACATCCGGTGGACCGCTGCCCCGTTTCTACCAGTGCCGAAGCGCGAGAAGTGGAATGGCGTCGTCTATCTCCACGGGCGTATTGATGAGGAGGCCGATCCGGATGGCCAGCATCTGGTGCTAACGTCGGCCGACTTCGGGGTGGCATTGGCCTCGGGGTACAGGATTGGCGTAATACTCTTCGCCTGCCATTCGGCTTCGACCTTCGCCTTCGGCTTAACTCCGCAACCAACCAAGGCATATGCGTTTCCAATATGGTTGCCACGACGGCGCTCGGCGGTCACATCCTGAGCGATGTCGGCGAGAATCAGTTGAAAGTCCGGCCTCCGAAGTACCGCCATCCGATTGCGAGTCGCTCGTAATCATATTGCATTCCCTTCCCGAGACATCGGTTGCCGAACTTGTGGACCCATTGTCTTCTGTGATCTCCACCATTGCCAAATCTGCTCCCGACTCCCTCCGCGAGCAGACGATTGCATTCTGGGACCGTGTGTTGCCGCCAGCAGCAGCAGTTCCGCGTCATACGGGACCCCAGGACTGTCTGAATGAAGCTATCAATCATCCGCTGGGCAAGCTTACAGAGGCACTGCTGCGGATTCTCCATTCGCGAACGCTGAAGCGGAATGAGGGCATCGCTACCGACGTTCGGCAACGCCTCGACACGCTTATGGCGATGGATACGGACCAGGCGCAACTCGCGCGAGTGATCATCTGCTCGCGTGTCGCGCTCTTGCACGATCTCGATTCGACCTGGGCTGCCCAGAACGTCATCCGCCTCTTTGATTGGTCTAACCCCAGTGAGGCATCGAGAGCCTGGCGGGGTTACCTTTGGGCGCCGTGGGTATCGCCAGGACTCTGGGGCGACCTGAAACCGCATTTCTTGAACACATTCGATCACCTCGCCGAACTCGGTGAGGATAGTGCAGTAGGGATACTCGGCGCGTACGTTCCCGCGGTGGCTGTCCAAGGGTGGGGAGAGCTGTCAACTCGCGAGGCAGGGAGCTGTCTTCGCCGGATGGGTGAGCAAGGCAGGGAAGCCGCTGCAAGGTGGCTCGCTCATAAGATGAAGGAAGCGGATGCACACGCAGCACCGTTGTGGGGGGAGCGTATCGGCCCATGGCTAAGAGAGGCTTGGCCGAAAGAACCAGCCTTGAGAAGCCGGTTAACTTCGCTGGCTCTTGCGCAAGTAGCTGTCGCTTCTGGCGATGCATTCCTGGAAGCCGTTGACGTGATCAAGGATTTGGTCGGGCCGGTCGAAATGGCCGACAGCATCCTGGAGGAGTTGGTGGAGAAAAAGCTTGCAACCCTCCGTCCCGAGGCGGCTCTGGATCTGGCGGCCAATCTGGCCGGTGAGAATCCGGAGCTTTGGTTCGGCAAGATCGCCCCACTCCTTGAAGCGGTTGCAGCGTCGGCACCGGCGCTACGATCCGACCCACGATTCGTGCGGCTGCGAGAAATCGCTGTTCGCCTCGGTTGAAGCGTGCGTTGAGGGTCCTCAGGGTAACGAGGAGCGCACGATCACTTGTCGGTAGCGTTTACCACCGACGACTGCGCTGCATAATCAGGCCTTCCCAAGCCAAGCTCAATGCTGCGGCGGTGACTGTGGCTTGGAAGTCTGTGCGGATCGCATCTCACCTCGCCTCGTAGTATTCTTGGTCAATGGCGCGCCTTACTTCATTCTCGCTCAGAAATTTTCGCAGCTATCGCGATGCCACATTGCATCTGGCTCCGGTCACTCTGCTTGTCGGTGCGAACGCCTCGGGGAAGAGTAACCTCATCGAGGCCATGCAGATGCTCGCATGGCTGGGCAGGGGCCAACGTCTCGAGGATGTCTTTCGTGCCGTACAGGATGCCGAGTTGTCGATTCGCGGACAGCCGGCACAACTTGCTCGCGAAGGGGAAGCTGGGTTCTCGCTGGCCTGCAACATTCGGAAGGGGCGATGGAGAGATCTGGTTGTGAGCATCAAGCACAATGGCGACGGGTTACGCATCCACGATGAGAGTATTACGGGGAGTGGCACCAAGGTTCCCTTATATGAAGTCAAGAAGCGGCGTGCTGGTGGCCACGATCTTTCCATTGCCTACAATAACTTCGCAGCCGGGCGGAACAAACCCGAGGTCAGTTGCACGAGCGAGCAAGCTGTGTTCACGCAGCTCCTCACCCCAGCCCGATTCAGCGCAAGCCATGTGAAATCGCAAACAGAGATCCCGCAAACGTGTCGGGCCTTCATTGATTCGCTCCAAAGCATCATGTTCTTGGATCCCGTACCTCAGCGAATGCGCTCTCCGAGCTTTGCCGATGACAAGCGACTGCGCAGTGACAGCCGTAATCTGTCGAGCACGCTTTTCGATCTGGTTCGGGAGCAGGCTCGGAAGGAGTTGATTCTAGAGTTCATCAAGGACCTTCCCGAGCAGCACATCACGGACATAGATTTCCTTGTCGGGCCGAGGAACGATGTCCTTGTAAGATTGAAAGAGACCTTTGGTGGGGAGGCACACTGGCGTGACGCATCGATCCTGTCGGACGGCACGCTACGCGTTCTTGCGATCGCTGGCGCCCTGCTTTCCGTACAGGAGTTCTCCACTGTCGTTCTGGAAGAGATCGACAACGGCATTCACCCGAGCCGTGCTCAGCAGCTCATGAAAGGAATGCGAAAGCTCGCCATCGAGCGGAGACTGGCCGTCCTCATCACTACACACAATCCAGCATTGTTGGATGCGCTTCCGGTCGAGGCGATTCCCGACGTGGTGTTTTGTTATCGCGATCCGAAGGAAGGAGACAGCAATCTGGTACGGCTCCAGGATCTGCCGAGCTATCCCGAACTCGTAGCGCGCGGCCCGCTGGGGCGTCTTGTCACGCAAGGAATTGTGGATCATATGGTCAAGGCTGCCACATCTCGGCAGGACCGAAAGCAGGCTAATCTCCGCTACCTTGAGGAACTGTCCCGTCTCCAGGCATGAGTATCACGCTTCTCGATACGTCCGTCTTCTGCAACATCGTTCCTGTTCCCCAGCGGAGTCAGGAGCGAAAGCAGGTAATGCAGCATCTCAAGGAACTGGTGTCTGCTGACTCGATCTTGCTCCTGCCAATGGCAACAATCTTGGAGACTGGCCATCTCATTGCTCGTGAAAGAGACGGGCGACGGCGGCGTTCGGCGGCGTTACCGTTTTGCGCAAGAGTGAGGGAGGCGATTGACGGCAGTGCGCCTTGGACTCCGACGCCGTTTTGGGATGCGGAAGCCCTGCGCTACTGGATCGATGACTTTCCAGCTCAGGCGGCTCGTGGGGCTGGCATGGGAGACTTCTCGATCATCAAAGAGTGGGAACGTCAGTGTGGGCTTCACCGGACTCGCCGCGTCCGCATCTGGAGCCTGGACAAACACCTTTCGGCGTATGATCGGCAGCCTTAGGCGCCGTCGCCAAATAGCCTGCTCAGTCTCGTACTCAGCCTCGGGCCATCTTCGCACATCCCCCACTCCAGTATCTGCGGGTAGGCGCATCAGGTGAACGCCACCGTCTACGACTTTGCCTTGACCCTGGGTCAGTCTGGGATTGGGGCTTGTGCAGCAGTCCTCGCCTCGCCATGGTGGCGC
>CAZGSN010000002.1:0-1676 GCA_964528465.1 uncultured Binatia bacterium (SeqCode) | reverse complement strand
GACGCCCTCTCACGGCGATTTCAAGATGCCTCTCTCGTCTGCACACAAAGCCTTGGTTTTGCAGCGGTTTACGCGACCGCCGCTCGTCGCCTCGCGATTATATCACAGCCCTCGAAAAAGCGCAAATCCGCGTGGCGATGTGCACAAAATGTGCACAAAGCTATGCCCGCCAAACGCGGCCACCTGCCCCAGCATAAGCCAATCAGCCCACCTGCCCCGTTCGTCCCGGAGATCGACGAGTCCGTGACAACGATTTTCAAGGCCACCAAGAGGCAACGCCGCATGCAATCGTTTGGTTGATGCTCATTCCATGGGCGCCCCTCAAGCTGCCGACCCAGTTTCCCCGGTCTTATCGCGTGGGGACACTCTCGTCAACCTGGCGCATCTCGAAGTTGTCGAAATCTGCTTTGTATGCCAGGCCCTCGGCCTTGGCCGAGCGGCCACGCAGCCAGATGCTGATCGCGTCGGCCTTCGGGCGGACCGGTCCTGCCTTGTAGTCAACCCAGATGCCGTGTAGTCGCGTAAACTTGGTCCAGACGATGGTGCTGGCATTCGGATCGGCGGTCTCGCCGGTCGGATCGTAGCCCACCAGCGTCGTGTGTTCATCATCCAACTGTCAGCTCGAACGAACCTTACCGCTGATGCGATAGGTGTACCATTTCGAAAGGCCTTCGACCTTCTGCGCGTTACCGCCGTCAACCGTTGTGCCCTTGGGGCCGCTGGTGACGCGGAGAATCTTCGTGTCCTGTTCCTTGCCGTCAATGATATGCAGCAGGACGGATCGGGCGTCGACCTTGAAGTCCTTCCATGCATCCGCAGTCTTGTCGTCGTCCGATTCCATGTCGCCGTTGACGATCAGGTTCTTGCCGGTGACGGCGTTTTCTGCTGGGGCTCTTGACTCACGCTGGGAGGCGTCCGGCGCAGGAATCGATGCGGCGCGCGGCTCGTCGGCGATCTGGCAGGTCATGAGCGGAGCCCTATTGTGCTGTAACCGGCGCATCGTAAATCAGTCGCCCCGGGTCGTAACCTTGGCTGGGCAAACGGTTCGAAATGCCATCGAGCGTCGTCTGGTCCAAGGTGGGTGTGCGGCTGAGGATAAACAGCGTGGAACGGTACGGATCGCCGACAACCGCATACTGGTACGCCGGGTCGAGGTCAATGATCCAATACGGTCCGGGGATCGGCACGTTCGGGAAGCTCACCACAAGCTTGGCGTTTGTGGACGGATCGACAACTTCCGCGACGCCTTCGATGGTCGAAACCGTGGTGCCGTCGGCAGCGAGGCAGGTATTGAACACACCGATTGTGCCGTCGTCGCGCGCGGTGTACTCCGCCGTGGAGCTCACACAGGCGGCCTGGAAAAACGTGGGATAACGGGCAATCTCGTACCACTTGCCTGTGTACCGCGTCAGATCCACAGATTCGACCACGTCCAGGGGGGGGTAGAACCCCGCACACCCAAAGATGAACGTGATCACTGGGACGGAAATCAGTTGAATCTTACGGAACATCATGCTGTCTCCTTCGTCTCGATTGTAGAAGCGAGGGAACTTACCATCGCTGCTCATGTTAAACGCTCTGAAGAACTCAAGGCCGCCCTTCGTCGCGAGATGAAACGGACACCGAGCATCACCCCCATGAACGCCACCGGAATCAGGAAGCAAGGGGCGGTGGTG
>CAZGSN010000001.1:0-11695 GCA_964528465.1 uncultured Binatia bacterium (SeqCode) | reverse complement strand
GGCGAGGTTCGGTATCCGCGCGATGTTCGGCAACAATCGCTATCCGGGAAATCTGCTTCCGACCTACAGCCTCCGGTCTACGGCCTACAGTCTGCGCGGCTGGTCTCGATCGAGCCTGAATGACCGCATCTGTCCCGACCTCGATCAAGCTCGGGAGTTCGGTTGCGGCTGGGCCGCGCTGGGTATCCTTCAGAATTCCCGTTGAAGAGTCATTCCTTCGTGACCTTCGTGCCTTCGTGGTTCAATAAGAAGGTTACGTTGTTTATTGCCGCCTCCGCGGCGAGCAGTCTCATGAATTATGCGTGCTAGAGGATACCACGTTGCCACGCTCAGACACCGCTGCTAGCGGCGGCGGCCATGGCCACGCGGAGAGTTCGGCGCACGGCACCCGCGAAATTGCAACCTCGTGGAGAAGCCCCGTCGCCTGCTTCGCCAGAACTGCCAAGAGGGGCGACGCTTATCGTCGCAACCATGGCCGCCATCGCCTTCGCCAACACCTTGGGCCATGGCTTGGTTTGGGATGATCCTATTAGCGTCCGGCGCTGGTTGCCGGCGCTGGCGACGGTCTGGGATGCCTTCTTCCCACCCCGGGGCATCCCACAGTTTCCTACGGACTACTACCGCCCTCTGCAGCTCTTGTCCTATCGCCTCGATCGCGCCATCGGCGGCGGCGACCCATGGGCGTTTCACTTCAGTGTCGTTGTCTGGCACGTCCTTACTAGCGTGTTGGTGCTTCACGTTGGCCAACGACTCTTCCGCAAGGAGCCATACGCCGCCGTCGCCACGCTCACCGCCGCCGTGTTGTTTGCCGTGCATCCGATCCACAGTGAGTCTGTTGCCTGGATGGCAGCACGCCCCGATGTAATGGTCGCCGGGTTGGGGTTGGCGTCCATGCTCGTCTTCGCGCACCGCGGCTGGTCGGCCAGCCGCCCATTCAAGAAGACACGGCTGCTTCGAGACGCTCCTCCGCGGCTCCTTTGCACGAACGGGTTGATCCCTGGTTCCGTTCACCCAGAGAAGGCGCCTGGCGCCGTCTCGGAAGAGCCATCTGTTTCTCAACCGCCTGCTGGCGCCGGCCTGATCCTGGCAATGCTGCTCTTGTTCACTGCCCTCTTGTGCAAGGAGAACGCCGTCGCGTTCTTCCTCCTGCTTCCAGCTTCCCTTTACGTGACAGAAGGGCCGAAGCGGCCCCTCGGCATGCTCTCCGCTGCCCTCGTGTTCCTCGGAATGTTGGTCGTTGTTTCGGCTTACGTTGGACTACGCACCTACGGGCTTGGCAGCCTGGGAGGCTCGGATATCGAAATTCCGCCTAACCCCTTGCTCGTGCTCGTGGGCGCAGTGGGAACCTATCTGCGCCTGCTCCTCGTCCCCTACCCGCAAAACGCATTCATCGCCGAGGTGCCGACCCACTCGCTCTCCATAATCCTCTCCTTACTGTTCCTCGCCGGCGGCATGGCCTTGCTGTACCGATCCTGGAAACACAGGGACGTCATTGTGCTCTTCCTGCTCGCCTGGATTGCCCTCACCCTGGCACCATCCTTACTGGTGATATTCAAGCCGCCCACTGCGCCCTTGGCCGAGCGCTATCTCTATCTGCCTTCGGTTGCCTACGGCTGGCTACTTGGCTTGTGGGCTGCCCGCTTCGTCGGCCGTAATCCACGACGCCTTCGGCCCCTCGCGATCGGCATTGGCGCGGTTGCGCTCGGATTCCTTGGACTCACAGTACAGCGCAATCGCGTTTGGCACAGCAACACCTCCCTGTGGACAGACACCGCAGCCAAGAACCCTTACGATGGCTTTGCGTTGCGCAACCTCGCCGCGGCTACGCTGGAGTCCGGCGATGCGGTGGCGGCCGAGCGGCTGTTTCACGCGGCGCTGAAGTTGCGCAACACAGCTCGTGGGCAATACGCCATCTACAACAATCTCGGATCGCTGGCGCTCAATCGTGGCGACGATGAGGCCGCAGAGAAGCACTACCGCCGCGCGCTCGAACTGCAGCCGGGAGCTGATTGCGTCTTCAACCTCGGCCTGGTTGCGCTTTACCGTGCCAACGATACGAACCTACCCATGGAAACGCGCGACACCCAGAGACGCGAGGCACGACGCTGGCTAGAGGAAGCGGTAAGCGCCAGCCCCTTTGATCCTGACGTTCACGTGGCCCTGGCTCAAGCAGCGGAGGGGATGGGCGACAAAGAGTCCGCGCGCAAGCATTTCACCGAGGCGCTACGTCTGGGCCTACCCGCAGCGACCGCCGCCGCCGTACGCGATCATCTCGACGATCTGCGGTAACCCCAGCGAATCGCCCTCGATCGGCACACGCCCTCCCACACGCCCTCGAGATTGCGGCGCCAGTCCCCTCAAGATAAGGACTTCGCCGGAGGGCTACCTGTGGCAGACTTCCTAATCGACACACAGATCGAACCGCTTACAGAACAACCCGGTTGCTACCGGGCAACCCTTTCTCCCAGCTGGGCGGTGTGGGGGCCGAACGGTGGCTACCTTGCAGCAATCGCCCTGCGTGCGGCAATGGATCACAGTCGACTACCACGTCCGGCTAGCTTTCATTGCCACTTCCTTGCCGTCGGTGAGTTCGCGGAGGTTGAACTGCGCGTGTGCGCGCTCGGCGGCGGCAAGCGCGCTGAGTCGCTGCGTGTCGATTTGTTTCAGAAGGATCGCCTGCTGCTTGCAGCAACCGTTTGGATGGTTGCCGAAGAGCTAAGGGGATTCGCGCACGACTTCGGCCGTGCTCCCGACGGGCCGCGGCCGGAGGCGCTGCGTGCCTACCAGGATCTCGCCGAAGACTACGCCCAGTGGTACCCGATCTGGCGCAGCATGGAGGGCCGCCCGTTCTTGTGGCGGGCCGCACCCGGATCACCCGAGTGGCGTGGTTGGCTTCGCTTCACGGACACCGCCATTCGTACTCTCCAGCAGGACGCGATACGGCAACTGTTCTGGCTCGACTTTCCAGGATGGAATGCGACCATCGCCGCGCATCCATGGCCATTCCACTATCTAGCACCGAACCTCGATCTCACGGTTCAGTTTCACCGCTTTGCGCCGGAGAGTACGTGGACTCTCGTCGAAGGAATTGCCCCGCTAGCCGAAGCGGGAATCGTCGGCTGCGTTTCGCGGCTGTGGAGCGAGGACGGCGATCTACTGGCCACGGGGACATCGCAACACATGTGCCGTCCCAACCCCAACTATGCAGAGGAGCTGGAACGCGCACGCGCCATGGGACTAGTCTTGGACGAAGCAACCAGCTCATGATCTGTACGCCTTCCACACAGCTAGTTCATCGCCAACCATGCAGGCACTCAGCGCGGCTCGCAAATGAGCTAGTCCCAATGGTGGTCCGTTGACGTTTCGGAGATGGCGGCACTGCAACCTAGCCGGTTGAGACTTGAGAATAAGATGCGCCGGCGTTGACGTGCGGCAGTCCTACGGATGAGTGTTAGGGTTCTCGACAGCCATTCCCTCAGCCACCGCCGCTTCATTGAGGTCGCGATCCGAGGACACCAGCGTTGCCACGAGGCCCAGTGCTGTGCATTCGCTATGGACGCGCAACGCCGCCGCCAGCTGTACGGCATCATATCCACGCAGCGCACGTGTTTCCGCCAGGCGCATGGCGTCGAAAAGGAGCGCCGATGTGATCTCGACGATTCGATACAGGGTCGTGAACTCCTGGCGGAACTGAATGAGGGCGGCCGTGAGCGCGAGAGCCGCGATATCACCCGCCCGACCCCGCCGGGCGAGCGCGGCGATCACTTCAACGCCGGTGATGCGGGCTACGTACAGGCGATGGGCCGTTGCCGGGTCGAAGACATCGGTCACGAACGCCGTGCCCGTCTCGTTGACGTAGCGTTCGACGAGCGCGCTGCTGTCGATGAAGTACACGCCCACTCAGCGGCGCTCCTTGACGATCGTTTCGGAGAGCGGTTCGCCCTTCACGGCAATCGGTCTCCACCGATACGACGGCGTGCTGCCGCGTGCGGGCACAGAACAGATAACTCCCGCGCCCAACAGTCTTTGGTCTAAGGCATCCTCCGTGGACTGTGACGGCTTGGGCCAACCGTTCAGCCGAGCACGAAGTTCATCCCGCTCAGCCGCGGTCAATGACCCCACTTCCTCCAACAACCGATCGAGATTTCTACCCGGCATCCGCGGTTCTCCTCAGCGCAGATTCTACTTCACCGGCCCTGGGTAGCAAGCAGATGGCTTGTCTGGTTCCACGGGAGGCCGTAGCCCTGCCTGGCAAACCAGCGCCAACTCGGCCCAAGGGGAGGTTGCCTAAAGACAAATGGGACACCCACTCTCGAAGCTGCGCAAAGGCATCAATCTGGCTCGGGATAGGTCTCCCCGCCAATGTGCACCAATGTGCGGGGAGAGAAGACTGCTTACGTTTCGTCGTCACTTGAACGTTACCTGACCAATATTGAGGCTCACCCGTTCTTAGGCCCGAGTCCCATGGCAGCATTCCTTTCCTGCTTCTTCTTGGTCTCTTAGTGCGTTGGTGGTGATCCTACAGTCCGACGAGGCGAAGATAGGGAGGCGAGGGTGCTGAAGCCGACGCGCCCGGCGATGGTGAACGGCTTGCTCCATTGGCCAAAGGTCAGCCGCTGCACCGCCTTGCGCGCGACTTCCTGATAATCGGCCTTGTTGGTTACGGTCCCCACATAGGCGATCGCAGGCATAAAGCGTGGATCGGCAACGCGGCTGTAGGCAACCAACGCGGCAGCGTAGCGTGTCAGCCAATCGCGGATCTGTGGATCGGCGGCAATGGAATCGGTGTAGGCCAAGCTCTCGGCGAGGACGCCCAGCTTCCAGTCGCGAATCACGTTCGGGGCATGGGCACGCATACCGCCGCGAGCGAAATCCAGCGCGGCGCGACGGTACTGTTCCTCGCCGGTGGCCTCGTACATGGCGACAAGCGCAATCTGCGGCCATCCCCACTGCCGCGGATTGCCCTGTACCTGACCACGACGAATGCGCGCCACCAGATGGTCCGCGATTCCGCGGGCGATCTCCAGGCCGCGCTCGTCACCGGTCAGCAGGTAGTAGCTGAGCAATCCCTCGGTCCACGTATGACCCAAGTCGGTGCCGCCGAGTTCAAAGCTGAAGTGCAACGGATTCTTCGGGTGATTCATGCCGGTCCATTGCGGGTGCTGGGTGGAGTAGTGGATCGTATCGACATCCATGAAATGCCGAGCCGCAGCCACCATGGATTCCGCGTAGGTCGGATCTCCGCTCGCTGCGAATGCCAGGGCTAGGACTTGCGTCGTGTCGTACTCGAGATTGCCCCAGGCATCACAGCCCTTGATGGTGTCGTGATAGCCGGGGAAATTCCAGTCTCCCCAGTTCCACATGCCGAAGAATCCTACCCGCGGACGCTCTTCAAGCCCCGCACAAGTGGCACTGCCGCAATCATCCCAGCGCTCTCGTTCGCCGTAGGCGCGGTGGCGCCGATAGCCTCCCTGTAGTTGCTTGAGAAACTCTCTTCCTTCGTTGCCGGGCCGCAAGGCATTGCGCAGGGCTCCGGTGTTGGCAATCCATTCCGGTGGTGCAAGTGCGAGGAGCGGGCCATTTGCCAAGGCGGCTAGTTCCGCTTCGTCGGGTCCGACCCTACCGGAGAAGTACAACGCAACCTCGTGCGTCTTGCCGGCCCCGCTACCAAGCTTCGCTATCGCGCCAGTCGGCGCCCACAGGTTGTAAACGATACGATCTCGACGCAGCTCGATACTCTTCGGATACTCCTGCCAAAAAAACCGCGCTGCCAACGCCAGCCCTTGCCCCGTTCCCTGCAGCACAGCCCAGCCGGCAGCATGCCCACGCGTCGGCTCACCGGCAACGGAGAAGTCCAGGTTGTCCGTTTGCGCCAACACGACACCCGCTTCCGCAAGCGTGCCGGCTAAGGCCGGCTTGTTCTCGACGCCGAAGCGATAGGTCTTGGCGCGAGCCGGAGCGAACGGAATATCGAGAGCGATTTGCTGCACGTCGAGAAACGGCTCCGGGAAGTGTTGCTCGAACGTATGCCAGAGGCGCACGAATGATTTGCCGGCGTAGGCTTCGATACGCACCACATAGACGAAGCCGCGTTCGTAGCGGCCGCGAATCTCGACGCGTGCACGCAACGGACCGGCCGCCAAGACCTTCACGGAAGCCGGAGCCAGACAGGAGTTGCGTTGGCTGCCGATGCGAAGAAAGCATGTGACCGGAGCACTCGTTGCGGGCTGTCCCTCTAGCCGCACACTGTCGAGCAATCCCATCTGTTTCTTGGGAACACGAAACTGCAGCGGGCCGGTATCCACCTCCACTGCTTCGGAAGTCTCGCGCAAGCGCACGGACTGAGGCGGCTGAGTGGTGGTGGTCGTACGGGTGCGTATCTCGAGATCGACGCTGCTGATTTGCTGCGCACGAAGGTCGCTCTGCCAATCGACGAACACCCAGCGGGCACTGCCATCCTCCCAGCGACTGAGCACCTGTGCCTGCGAGGCCACGGGCTTGCCGGAAGAAGACAAGGCAAGTTGCGATACGTCGCTGACCAGCCCCTTCGGCAACGGGACACCACCTCCGACGGGCGAGGCACTGAGATTGTGGCCTCCCACCTCACGGACAGCGAGGGAGGTCCGCACGCCCGATCCTTGTCGCTTCCTTGCAGGAGCGGCGTGTGCACAGGCGCTGGCAACCTGTAGGAACAGCACCAACGCGATGGGCCACAGCAAGCGACGGCGAACCATTGGCACCGCTGGTTACCAGCAGGTATCGGGCTGCGCCAGCTCCGCGAATCAGATGAAGGTGAGGGGTCCACCAACTCCTTTTATTTCTCAACGACTTTCCCGATTCTTTCGAATGGAGCCCTCACCCACCCCCCCTCTCCCGCGAAAGTGCGGGAGAGGGGGCCGCTTGCAGACGCCGATCCTTAACTGACGAGCATTGCTCCTAGGCCCTACCCCATGTGCTCTTTGCTAGCGCCAGACGGTACGGTCGAGTAACGTGCCCTCCATGGCCACCACCGAATCAGGCACAGCCCATGCCGACGAAATTTGGATCGCCGCGCGCTTTGCCGAGGTCTGGGCTGAGCCCCAGCTCGATCGCTTCGTGGCTCTGTTGCACGAGGATGTTTGCTTGCGGCAGCCGGTGACTCCCACTGTCCATGGGCGGGCAGCGGCTCGCGAGGAGTTCCGGCGCCTCCTGCGTTGGCTACCCGACCTACGCGGCGTCGTCGACTCCTGGAGCGTAGGCGCCGATGGTCAGTTGCTGATTGCGTGGCGGCTGAGCTTCACGCTTGGACGGAAACCGTTCGAGCTGCGGATCGTCGACCGTATCGTCGTGCACCAGCGACTCATCATCGAGCGCGAAGCATACTTTGATTCTCTGGGCTTCTTGCTGGCGACCCTACGCCGCCCGCGGGCCTGGCTGGGCTATCTCCAATACCGCGGCTATTTGCCGGGCGGGTGATGCAGGGAAGAATAGGGTGGAACCGCGGATGGACCCTTCGGCGGTACAATCGTTGTTCTCGGGATGAGCCGGACTGCAACATCCACAGATGACACCGATTTCAGACCTTTGCATGAGGGTGGGGCCGTGGATCTGTGTCCATCTGCGTCATCTGTGGATCACTTCAGAGTCTTGGAGATCAATGGGTCTGAGCCTTCTGGCTGACGGCATTTAAGGAACAGCATGAACGACACGAATATCAGTCACACTCCACCGGCCCTTCGAGAGATTGTTGCTGACACGGAGGCGCTATCTTTCAACATGATCTCCGAAACCAGAGTCGGAGTTCTGCTGGCGGTTCTCGCCGCCTCAAAACCCGGGGGTCGGCTCTTGGAGCTGGGGACCGGGACAGGCCACGGGACGGCTTGGCTCCTCTCAGGAATGGACGCGACCGCCACGCTTGACTCCGTAGAATCCGAGGAGAGGCTCGTGGCAGTCGCACGGCGACACCTTGGGACCGATCCTCGGGTGCGATTTCATGTGACCGACGGGGCCGCATTCCTTACGGGCACCAACGCAAAACAGTTCGACTTGATCTACGCCGACACATGGCCAGGCAAGTTCACGCACCTCGACGAGGCTCTGGCACTTCTGGCACCCGGGGGCATTTATGTGATCGACGATCTGCTGCCTCAAGCCAACTGGCCCGACGGCCATGCCGCAAAGGTCCCCTCACTCATCGACAACATCGAGTGCCGACAGGACTTCGCGACTGTTAGGTTGGCCTGGGCATCCGGCTTGATGCTTGTGGTTCGCCGAACTGTCTAAACTCGACGAGATTGAACCACGGATGGACACTGATGAACGCGGATGCAGGCAAGAGCTGCAAAGACAGCGCGAAAAGCATCGAGCGGCAAGACCTAGGTGGTGAGTCCCGCTTATTGCGGCAGCTACTACTGCAACGGAAACGGCGTCAGGATGAAATCCTTCGTCTTGAAGGTGACGTAGTCGCGGCCGTGGCAGTTGGTGCAGATGCGCAGTCCGCGACCGGAAAGGCCGACTCCTTCGTACCAGTACCAGTTTTGACCGCCGGCGCTATCCGCTTCGAGTTTGATCTCGACGGCCCATTCCTGAATCGTGGAGCCGCTGTGATACAGCTCCTTGATTACGGCGGCTCCCTTTGGATGTTGGGCGTTCCCGGCCACGAGCGAGTCGAAAGCAAGATCATTCAAATAGGTTCGCACCAAGCCAAAGTGCGGCCCGCCCGATGGGTGGATCTGCGACTCCGCGTGCCAGCCGAGATAGCGCCCCTCTTGCAGCCAGGAGCGTAGCGCCTGCGCTTGTGTTGGCGGAGCCTGGTTGTCTCCAGGCGGAGGCGTCGGACTAGGTGTTGCGGTTGGCGTCGCGGTCGCAACGGCAGCGGAACACTGGGCCGCGTTGCCAACCCCCAAGACCGCATCGTCCACGCTAACGCTGCCATCGCCGTTGATATCGGCCTCCATGCAGGGCGTGCCCATCGCCAGCACGGTCCTCACCACGCCCACGATATCGACGACACTCACTCCTGGATCGCCATCGCAATCCGCACAGGTTTGCGCTCGGGCCCCGGTGGCCGGTAACGCAACCAGCAGAAGAAACCCAGCTAGAACTCTCCTCCGTCTCATCTTCTACTCCAAGCGCACTATCCCAAGGCAGGCGGGGAGTTGGATGTCGGCGGGCAGCGGGAGTTTCCCCTAAAATTCTACGACCGCGTCGGGAGTGTCGTTCAGGTGCACGGTATCGATGAAACGCACGATGCGGTCGCGGAAAGAAATGACCAGGGAGTGCGTGCGATGCCCGTGTCCGAAGAAGCGCACGCCGCGCAGGATATTGCCGTCAGTAACGCCGCTGGCGGCGAAAATGATATCGCTCCCCGGAGCCAGCTCACGCTCCGAGTAAATGCGGTTCGGGTCACTGATTCCCATCCCGCGTAGACGCTCTTCGAATTTCTTCCGTTCTTCTTCTCCGGGCTTGGCAGGCACCAAGCGGCCTTCCATGCCACCATTGAGACAGCGCAAGGCGGCGGCGGTGAGCACACCTTCCGGCGCACCGCCGGTGCCCATGACCGCGTGCACGTTGGTGCCACGCACAGCCGCCGAGATCCCGGCCGAAAGGTCGCCGTCGGAGATCAAACGAATGCGCGCGCCGGCGGCCCGGATTTCTTCGACAAGCTTTTCGTGGCGCGGTCGCTCGAGCACGATGACAACGAGGTCCGACACATTACGGCGCAAGCGACTGGCAATCGCTTTGAGGTTCGTGGCCACGGGGGCATCGAGATGCACGGCACCCTTGGCGGCGGGACCGACAATGATCTTTTCCATGTAGCAATCGGGAGCGTGCAAGAGGCCGCCCTTATTGGCTGCGGCGAGAACCGCAATCGCGCCGGGCGAACCGGTCGCGCAAAGGTTAGTGCCTTCGAGAGGATCTACAGCGATGACCACCTCAGGGTCTTCGGGATTCTGGCGGCCGACCTTTTCGCCAATGAACAGCATGGGCGCCTCATCACGCTCCCCCTCGCCAATGACCACCTCGCCACGCATCGGCAGACCATCCATCGCCTTGCGCATGGCTTCGACGGCAACGTCATCGGATCGATGGCGTTCGCCCTGCCCCATGGTGCGTGCCGCCGCAACGGCCGCTTGTTCGACAACCCGCAAGAACTCGCGGGAGAGTAGCTGTTCGATGTGCATGGTGTCCTCCGTGCCCTTCTGTGTGCTTGCTTACGCTTCGAGCGCGCTATCGTCGGCTTTTGCCAACACCCCGGCGCTCAAGAAAAACTTTCCTGTTTGGCTCACTGCAAAGCTGTAGAGATCGGCATTGCCCGCGGGCTCGACGCGAGCGATGCGCCAGGCGAAACCCGACTCCCGCTCTTGGCCCGTGGTGTCATCGTGAAATCGATACCCCGCAGGAAAATGAAAGGCCGGCTCGAGTTCGTCGCCAACGACCAAGCTATCGGCGCGCGCCTCTTGCAGACCCTTGCGATAGAGAATCTGCGCCGCGCCAACTCGAAAGCTGAGACCATTTTCCAAAATGATCTTGAGCACCGGCTGCGCCTCAGCCACTTTGCGAGCGTTGCGTAGCGGCCGGAAGCGCACGCGACCTCCGTCTTCTCGCGTGAAAACGGCAACGCTTTTTCCCGCCAGACCCTTAACGGTGAGCGCACCTTCCGGGGTCTCAATCTTGGTATCGGCAGCTAAGGCACATTCCATGGATCCCTCAAACCTCGCGTCGTAGGCGCGGCCTCTTATCGTGCAAGGCATCACGCGTAAAGCCCACCTCTGACAGCAAGATTCGGTGGCGCTTTGAGCCTTGTCATGCCCAGGACGTTACTACGAAAGCTCTCCCCTGTGCTTGCGGAGTGCGGCCAAAAGGCCGCGCTCCGCGCTTCGAGACAGCGAGCGAACTGGGATCGACACCGACTCCGAAGCGACCCCGCCCCCGCAGGGCATGGGTCTTACACAGAAGTGTGCAGAGGTTCCCTAAAGCTTACTGAGAACCGACTCGACGCTAGAGACGGTGAGCCCCGGGCCTGGTTCGATGAGCGCTTCTTCCACCTTGCCGTCGTTGATAATCAGAGCGAAGCGTTGCGAACGCGTGCCTAGCCCAAAGGCACTGCCGTCCATGGTTAGGCCCAAGGCCTTGCTGAGTTCGCCGTTACCGTCGGCAATCATGCGCACCTTACCGGTTGCATTCTGAGCCTTGCCCCAGGCGCCCATCACAAACGCGTCATTCACCGACAGACAGAGAATCTCGTCGACACCCTTTGCCTTCACTGCGGACGCCTGATCGACGAATCCCGGCAGGTGCTTCATGGAGCATGTCGGCGTGAAAGCACCCGGTACCGCAAAGAGTACGACCTTCTTTCCCTTGGTCAGCTCTGCGACCGTAACATCCTTGGGACCGCCCTCGCCCATCTCCTTCAACTTGATATCCATTGGCAGCATATCGCCTGCTTTGATTGCCATAACCGACCTCCTTGTCGCCTTGTTTAAAGTTTGGCCCTCGCGAGCCATGCGTGGTTTGGTCACGTGTCTATCCGGAGCACGCCACCCGATCAACCCGAGTGCGCCTTGCACCCAGGGCCACGTCAAAGTCACTGACGGAGGCGGCGGTGGGCCTGAATCTGAGGCGGGCCGGGGGCGGCCCGTCTCCAAAAGCAAGGAAAGGCAAGCAATGGAGACGCCGCGCCCCCGCGGCGCGTCAGATGGAATGCCTCCGTCAA